>JAJYLS010000003.1 GCA_021787555.1 Acidobacteriota bacterium
CCCGGCCGGAGCCGCATCGTCCGCGCTGCCGGCCGGGTGCTGCCGGTCACGAGCGAGTATCAGGGCGCGCGGTTCTTCACGCGCCTCGGCGGCCGCCTGTTCGCCACACCTCTGCTCCTGGTGCTCCTGTTTCTGGAATCTACCGACGTGGTTTTCGCCATCGATTCCGTTCCCGCCGTGTTTGGCGTCACCCGCGAGCCCTTCGTCGTGTATTCCTCGAATATTTTCGCGGTCCTCGGCTTGCGCTCTCTGTTTTTCCTGCTAGCGGGCGCACTCGACCGGTTCCGCCTGCTGAAGTACGGTTTGTCGGCAGTCTTGGTGTTTGTCGGCCTGAAGATGGTTTGGCTCGATCACCTCGCCGGCGGCAGGTTCCCCATTGGAGTGTCGCTGATCGTCATCGCAGCCATGCTCGGCATCCCGCTGCTCGCCTCGCTGCCGCATGCCAGACGGGCAGTCTCTCCGGAATCAGATATTTGACTGTTGTTGAGCGCAGGAAGGGCTGGGCGCTGTCCCAAACGGTACACCGGCAAATCCCCTTGCTCGATATCGGACACGCCTCCCTGTGGCGCGCTACCCGGCCGCCGCGCGGCGCAGTCGGTCCAGCACGCCGGCCCACTCGGGAGTCTCCGGCGGGCGCTCGACGGCGATCCAGTCGAATCCCTGCGCATCCAGCCGATGCAGCATCTCGTAGAGCGCGGCGGCATAGGCGCGCGCATCGCCGGGCATTTCGCGGCCGATGCGCAGCCACGCGCCGCGGCCCTCCGCCGGCACCGGATCGCCGGCCCTCAGCAGGTAAAGCGGCGTCGCGGGGCGGTAGTGCCGCGGATGCATCCCGGGCGAGGGGTGCGCATCGCCGTCGGGCGCCGCCGCCGCTTCCACCGGGCCGATCAGTTCCTCGATTTCCGGCAGCGGAATGACCCCCGGCCGCAGCAGCGCCGGCCGCTCGCCCGCCAGCGAAAGCACCGTCGATTCGATCCCCACGCGCGCCGGCCCCCCGTCCAGCACATAGTCCGCGAGCGCTTCCGGAACGTGCCCCGCGGCCGTCGGCGAAAGCTCGGTGAAGCGGTTCGCGCTGGGCGCAGCGATGGGTACTCCCGCCGCCCGAATCAACTCCAGCGCCAGCGGATGCGCGGGCATCCGCAGCCCCACCGTCGGCAGGCCCGCGGTCACGATGTCGGGAATCCCGGCGCGCTTCGGCACCACCAGCGTCAGCGGACCGGGCCAGTAGCGCCGCGCCAGCGTTTCCGCGGCCTCCGGCCAACGCGCCGCCAGCCCGCGGGCCATCTCCACCGAATCCACGTGCACGATCAGCGGGCTCGATCGCGGCCGCCCCTTGGCGGCGAAAATGCGCTCCACGGCGCCGGCATCCAGCGCATTCGCGCCCAGCCCGTACACGGTTTCAGTGGGAAACGCTACCAGCCTGCCGGCGCGGATCAGTTCCGCCGCATGCGCAATCTTCACTCCGTATCCTCACCGCCCGGTTGGCCGTCCCCGGCGGTCTTGCCGGTCTTGCGCCAGACCAGGAATGCGTGGATCAGCCCATCGAGATCGCCTTCCAGCACGCGGTCCACGTCGCCCATCGCCAGCCGGCTGCGCAGGTCTTTCACCAGCCGGTAGGGCGCCAGCACGTAGTTCCGGATCTGGCTGCCGAAGTTGATGTCCAGCTTGGAATCTTCGGTCTTGCGCGTCTCCTCGCGCTTCTTTTCCAACTCGTATTCGTAGAGCCGCGCGCGCAGTTGCTTGAAGGCGCTGTCGCGGTTCTTGTGCTGCGAGCGCTCGTTCTGGCATTGCACCACGATCCTCGTGGGGAAGTGCGTGATGCGCACCGCCGAATCGGTCATGTTGACGTGCTGCCCCCCGGCGCCCGACGAGCGAAACGTGTCGATCCGGATATCGTCCTGCTTGATATCGATCTTGATCTCGTCGTCCACCTGCGGGTACACGAAAACCGAGGCGAACGAGGTGTGCCGCCGGGCGTTGGCGTCGAACGGCGAAATGCGCACCAGCCGGTGTACCCCGATCTCCGATTGCAGCAGCCCGTATGCGTTCTCGCCGTTCACCTCGAAGGTCACCGACTTGATGCCCGCACCTTCGCCTTCCAGGCGGTCCGTAATCACGGTCTTCAGTTCGTGCCGCTCCGCCCAGCGCAGGTACATGCGAAGAAGCATCTCGGCCCAATCCTGGCTCTCGGTGCCGCCGGCGCCGGGGTGGATGGTCACGATCGCGCTGCGGGCGTCGTTTTCGCCCGACAGCAGCATGGCGGTCTCGACCCTCTCGATGAAGTCCGCGTAGGACTTCATCTCGCGCTCGATATCGCCGCTCACGTCTTCGCCCTCGCGCGCCAACTCGAACAGCGTGTCCAGATCGTCGGTCAGACCGCGCAGGCGCTCGTCATTCGCCAGCGCCTGCTCCAGGCGCTTGCGGTCCTGCATGAGCTTCTGGCTTTTCTCCGGCTGCGTCCAGAAGTCCGGCGCTGCCATGCGTTCTTCGATCGTGCTTAGCTTTTGTTTTTGCGCAGGGGCGTCAAAGATACCTCCGCACGGCCAAGGCTTGGTCGCGGAGGGGCAAATATTCACGTTGTAAGTCTTCAGCAGTCATAACGAATTACGGGGATAGAAGCTGGTCAAGAGCCTCTCATGTAATTATACAACGAGCGCGGCGGCCCGAGGCTGCGCCAGGCGGCGCAACGAGCCGCGCGCGCCCCGGCACGCCGGGAGAGTGAACATCGCGGCAAATGACGCCCGCGGGACGCTCACTGCCCGATAACGGCGTTTTTCGACCCGTGGAGACCAAGGCTATTGGACGCGTGTCGCTTGGCGATGACTGTCGAATAGTGCCACGTTATAGCCTCGATGAAGACCGTCGCGGTCCTCCTCCTCGTGGCAACACTGCTGTCCGGCTAAAAGTCGAACAGAATCAGTTGGTTGCCGGGGTCGGGTAAATCGTTCTCGTAGTCGGCCTCTTGAAGTGCCCGTAAAATGGGCGTGTTCTCAAAGAGCGTCACGCTCAAAATCTGTAGAATCTGGTAGAGCCTGATCTCCAGCCCGAGTCGCTTGCGGACGATGGCCACCAGTACGTATACCGAAACGGCGACCCAGATCTGGGTCTTCACGGCATTCTCGCTGGTGCCGTAGAACGCCTTGATTCGCAGGTGTTGCTTGATCCACTTGAACAACTGAACGACATACTGCCCATCAACAGCGTCCTACTGAAGTAACAATCTACTACCCGGCGCCAGCACCTCGAACACGAACAGCCGCCGCCTGACCAATCTTGCGAATCCCACCCTAGGCCAATACTACGGCGTGATCCAGCGGCGGTTCTCTGTCTCGGAGGTGTCGGAGCGGTGGAAGATCGACGTTCGCGCCGACTTCTTCAATATCATGAACCACGCCAACTGGAACAATCCGTCCAATACCATGAGCAGCGCCACCTTCGGCCAGGTGACCGCCTTCGGTAGCCCGCGGATCATCCAGATGGCCATGAAAGTCTACTTCTGATCGGTATCGGCGGAGGTCGGGCGCGACTGGCTACAATCGGATGTCGTGCCCGACACCGCCGCTCTTAAACAGCTCTATCTCGACCGCGCCCGGCGCCGGTGGCATTGGCTGGAGCCTCCGGCGCCGTATATTCCGAATCCCGCCGAGCCCAAGGACTTCCCCTTGGGCCGGTGGAACCTCTACATCGGCGGCGCGGGCCGCTCGGTGGATGGCTACGTCAACCTCGATCTCGTGGCCATCCGTGGGGTGGATGTCGCCGCCGACGCCGCGCTTCTGCCGTTTCCCGACGCCCTCTTCCAGCGCGTCGAGTGCGATGCCGTTTTGGAGCACGTCCGCGACCCCGCCGCCGTGATGCGCGAAATCCATCGCGTGCTCGCCCCCGGCGGTTACGCCCACATCGTCACGCCCTTCTGCCACCCCTTCCATGAATATCCCAAGGATTACCGCCGCTTCACCCTCGAAGGCCTGAAGGAGATCGCCGGGCCGCTCCAGCCCGTGGCCGAAGGCTGGCGCACCGGTCCCACCGCCACCCTCCTGGTCTTCGCCATCGAATACGCCAAGCTGCTTTTCCCCTGGCGCGCATGGCGCATCGCCGCGCACGGCGTGCTCGGGTGGCTGCTGTTTCCATTCCGCTACCTGGACCTCGCCCTTTTCAATTCCCCCCGCGCCTGCCGGTTAGGGAACCACTGTTATCTGTGGCTGCGGAAATGAACGCCTTTCACCGCGGAGGCCGGCCCAAAGGGCGCCCCGATTTGCTATTGTCCCGGAGCGCTCGGCCACCCGCCTGAAGTGCAGTAGCACGGCGGAATGTTCATGGTATTGTTCCCGGCGTGGACTGCGTCAGCTCCCGGTCTTCGGATCCCCGTAGTGCTTCGCCTTGCCATACCGGTCGAGGCACTCCTTCGAGCAGAAGTAGAGCACTTCCCCGTGCACGGTTTTGGTGAAACTGGTCGCCGTCGAGACGTAAGTTCCGCACACGGGATCTTTCTTCAGCTCGCCGCCGGCGGGAACCGGAGGCGGCTGCGGCGTCCGGCTGCGCGGCACTTGCGCGCGCGAGCCCCCGAACAGATTCCGCAGGAACGATCTCAGCAGGAGAAAGAGAAGGAAATAGACGGCGAAGCGGAGGAGAATGCGTATCATGAAATCGGCGTCGCGGGAGCGAAGCGAGGGGAGTGCCGCACCCCCGCGGCCGCACTGCTCTTACCTCTTCCTTTTCTTCTTTTCTTCGTTAGGATTTTCGTAGGTCGTCTTCACCGTCGAGCCGAGCGTGGCAATCATGTTCTTGGCCTCGGCCGAAAACTTCCCGTTGGGATCCAGATCCAGGTATTTTTGGAAGGCTTCCACTGTTCCGGGCGCGGGAACCACCTTGCCGTCCGCCGAGGTCGTCGCCTTGCCCAGCAGCGTCACGCCGTATTGGTAATAGGCATCGGCGTAAGTCGGCGTCAGCTCGATGGCTTTCTTGAACGCCGTGGCCGCCGCGTCGGTCTGGCCGTTATTCACCATGATCGCCCCGAGATTGTAGTAATACTTGCCGGCGTTGGGCGAATCGAGCTGCGCCGCCTTGGCGAATTCCGCTTCGCATTCCGGGAACTTCTTCGCCTTGGCCAGCGCCAGCGCGTAATTGTTGTGCGTGGCCGGATCGTCCGGCTTCAGCTCGATCGCCTTGCCGTAAGCTTCCGTCCCCTTCTGGATGTTGGTATCGAATTCTGGGCCGGTCTTGCCTTCCGCCATGCGCATGTAGGCGTCGCCGAGTTGCGCCCACACCGCCGGCTGTTTGGGATCGATCTCGCTCGCCTTGGTGAAATTCGTGATGGCGTCGGCGTAGTTCTTGGCCTGCATGGCCGCCATGCCGCCGTTGAAGGCGTCGTTCAGCTCCTTGTTATGCTTCATGGCGGCCTCGCGATCTTTCATGGCCTTTTCGACCTGGGCCTTCTGATCGGCCGTCATGCCGCGCGTCAGGTCCTTGGCCGCCTGTTCGCTCTGCATGGCCTTCTCCATGGCGGCCCTCTGCTGCTGCTGAGCCGCGGCGCTGTGCTGCAAGTCGAAGTTGACCGGAATGGGGTCCCCGGGATGGGTGCGGACGTGGGAGACTTTGTCCATCACCTTGCCTTCCACCACGCAACTGATGTCGTAGGTGCCGATGGGCAGGCCCATATAGATGTAGTGGCCCTTCTTATCGGTCTTGACCGTGTAGTGCCCCTTGATATCGGTGCGCACGATGTCGATGACGGCTTTCTGAATGGGATTGCCGTCCGTCCCCATCACCTTGCCTTCGATTGTCGTGATCTGCGCGAACGAGCTAGCCGCCAGGAATGCCATCCCGGCCGCTGCAACTGCCAGGTTGCGGAACCTCATGAAACCTCCAGGAGATATTTTCGTATGAAAGCCCAGTATAACCTGAGCGGCCGGGGGGTTGGGAATTCGATGCCCGCCCCGGGGCGCTTCATCTTTCCCGGCGCAGCAGCTTGTTGTAGGCTTCGTGGGAGCCAATCCAGTACCAGTGGAAGTCGTTCTCCCGGCGCCAGGCGAGTGCCCGGTAAGCGCGGAAAGCTGTCAGCCGTCAGCTCCTGGAATGGTAAGCTGAGATGGAATGCGGATTCTGGTCGTCGAGGATGAAAAGCGGATCGCCGACTTTCTTTGCCGCGGGTTGCAAGGCGCCGGATATGCCGTGGACGCGGCGCCCAACGGCGCGGCGGCGCTCGAACACATCCACTCCGCCGATTACGATCTGGTCATCCTTGATCTCATGCTGCCGGATATGGACGGGCTCCAGGTGCTGGAACGGATCCGCAGCCGGAAGGTCGGGCCCCCGGTGTTGATTTTGAGCGCGCGCGGGGCGCTGGACGACCGCGTCAAAGGCCTGGAACAGGGCGCCGACGACTATCTCGTGAAACCGTTCGCCTTCGTCGAATTGCTGGCGCGGGTGCGGGCGCTATTGCGGCGCGGCCAGCCGGCGCCGGAGAAATTGCAGGTGGCCGACCTGGCGCTCGACTGCATTCGCCGCAAGGTGACGCGCGGCCCGGAAACCATCGAGCTTGCGCCCAAGGAATTCGGCATCCTCGAATACATGATGCGCAACCGCGGCCGGCCGCTCAGCCGCACCATGATCGTCGAGCACGTCTGGGACATGGATTACGACGGCCTCACCAACATCGTGGACGTTTACATCCGCCACCTGCGCAGCAAGATCGACGACCGCTTCCAGCAGAAACTCATCCAGACCGTGCGCGGTATCGGCTACATGATCGACGCGCCCGACCGGCCCGCCGAACGGCCGTCCGAGCCGGTGCCGGCCGCCGAACGGCAGGAGTAGGATGCCAAGGGAGGAAGTCCGCCCCGGACGGTTTTCCTGGCGGCTCCCGTGGTCCCGGCTCAGCGGAGTTCAGGGGACTTGGCCCGCGTGGCCGCTGGACCTCCGCCGCGTGACGCGCGGCCTGCGCTTCCGCCTCACCGCCAGCTATGCCTTTTTTTTCGCGGTCCTGCTGATCGGTGTGGCGAGCATGTTCCGCGCCAGCCTGGCAAGCTCGCTCGAAAACCAGGTGCGCGACAACCTCAACGAGCAATGGGCGGCCATGAAGGGCTACCTGCGCATCGACTGGAGCGCCGACCTGGGGAACTATGCCGGCGCATGGTATTACGACAGCGAGGATCCCGACGAATCGGCCATCGTTCTGGACATCAAGAAAATCTACGTGGTGACCGACGCCACCGGTAAAGTCATTCCCAATGCCGTCACCAAGCAGCCGGAGCTTTCCACCGCCTATGAGGACATGGGGATCGACAAACCGGCGGTGATCCAGGCGCGCATGAAGCAGTTGCTGGCGAACCCCAAGCAGGCGCTGTGGCTGGAGCGCAAGGGCTCGGAGGGAGAGCCCATCCGCATCCGCGCGGGCATCGTTTACGACGAGTTGCACAAGGCGCCCTTTTACGTGGCCATTGGCACCTCGTTCGCCGCCTATGCCAGGATCCTGCGGAAATACACCTGGATCTACGTGGGCGTGGCTCCGTTTGCGCTGATGGTGGGATCGCTGCTCGGCTGGATCATGGCGGGCCGCGTGTTGACGCCGGTGAAAGACGTCGCCAAGGCGGCCCAGCACATCTCCGGGTCGAACTTGAGCCTGCGCATTCCCACGCGTGAGGCGGGGGACGAACTGGACTACCTGATCCACACCTTCAACCGCATGATCGAGCGGCTGGAGGCGTCTTTCCGCCAGATGAAGCAGTTCTCGGCCGATGTGTCGCACGAGCTGCGCACGCCCATCACGGGCATTCGCGGCCAGCTCGAAGTGGCCATCTTCACCGCCAAGACGCCGGAGCAGTATCGCGAGGCGATGTTCAACGCCCTTCAGGATATCGACCGGCTGTCGCAGATCGTGCGCGCATTGCTGCTGCTCTCGCAGGCGGAATCGGGACAACTGGTGCTCCAGAAAGTGCGGCTGGACCTGTGCGCGGTGATGCGCGACATCGTCGAGCAGTTCCAGATTCCGGCCGAGGCCGCGGGCGTGCACCTTTCGGCCGAGTTGCCGCCGTCGTGCGCCGTCGAAGCCGACCGCGTGCAGATCGAGCGCATGATGACCAACCTGCTCTCGAACGCCATCAAGTTCACGCCGGAGGGCGGAAGCGTGCGGGTGCGCGTCGAACCGGGCCCAAAGGGCGTCCCTTCGGCCATCCGCATCGCGGTGGAGGACACCGGGTGCGGCATACCGCAGGAGGCGCTGCCGCACATTTTCGACCGCTTCTACCGCGTGCCCGGCTCGGGCTCGGCGCCGGGAACGGAGCAGGGGCTGGGCCTGGGGCTGAGCTTCGTGGCGTGGATCGTCAAGGCGCATCGCGGAAAGATCGCCGTGGACAGCACGCCGGGCAAGGGCACGCGGTTCACCATCGAGCTGCCGGCGCCGGGCATTTTCGCGGATACAGTCGAGATAGCCATGAGCAGGCAGGCTGCCGAGCGGCGGGGATAAGCCGCGCCGCAGCCGGATGCAGCGGGCACCCCGGCGCAGCCTGTGGATACGGTATAAGATATAGTATATGGCCCAGATCACGATTTATCTTCCCGATGCGGTGGAGAAGAAAGTTCGGAAAGCGGCCAAGGCCCGCGGCAAATCCGTGAGCCGATGGATCGCGGAGCGGGTAGTCGAACAGGTCGAAGGCGCCTGGTCCAAGGAGGTTCTGGCAGCGGCCGGAGCATTCCCCGATTTTCCCGACCTGACGGAAATCCGGAAGGGCTACGGCCGCGATGCGCGCCGGGAGAAACTCGGGTGATTCTGCTCGATACGAATACGCTGATTCACTATTTGAAGGGGATCAACAAAGTCGTTGCACGGCTTAAGGCGGCATCGCCGCGCGAACTCGCCATCCCCAGTGTGGTTGCTTATGAGATTGCGTACGGCACTCTCAAAGGCGGTTCCGCGCAACGGCGCGCCATCGTCTCCAGTCTGCTCGCCGGCATCGCGGAGGCCCCGTTCGACCATGGCGCTGCGGAAGAAGCGGCGCGGACCCGCGTGGAATTAGAGGGGCGCGGCCTGACAATCGGCCCCATGGACCTGATGATCGCGGGCACTGCTTTGAGCCGCGGTGCTATTCTGGCCACCAGCAACACGCAAGAGTTCTCGCGCGTGAAGGGATTGCGCGTCGAGGACTGGACGAAGTGACCGCTCAGTCCGCCACGCTGGTCCGCCGGCCCGTGGTCTCGCCGCGCAGCCAGATGTAGAGCGGCGCGTGGGGAGCGGGCGAGGGCCACGGCACCGCGATGCGCAGCGTCTGCTCCCCGGGATTGCCGGGGACCGGCGCCGGCACCACCGAAACGGGCAAGCCGTTCTGCGCGTCCCAGCCGGCTTTCGCAATCACGTCCAGATCGCGTCCGAGCAGGACGCCGGCATACGTATTGGGCCCCAGCGATTCGCTGGTGAGGGTGAATTTCTCGAGGCGCGGCAGGCGCACCACGCGGCCCAGCACGAACGGCTTCGAGCGGCCCTTCGGCTCGATGGAGACCGCCGCGGTCAGCTCGCAGCCGGGATAGCCGACCGCCGCCGGGTCGAGCGAAAGATACAGCGCGCCGGAGCCGGCGAACGTGAGGCTCGCACCGGGTCCGGAGGCGGCCCCATCGCCGCGCTCGTCCGGAGCGAGCGCCAGCGGATGGCGCAGTTCGCCGGACTGGCAGCCGAGATCCACCCGCGGCCGCCCTTGGGTCCGCCCGTCGTTCAGGTGGTCGACCGTGATCTCGAAACCAATGCTCACCGCGGCGGGGAGTTCGTCGCCGCGAAGCTCGACCCCCATATCCTGGAGCACGGATGTGCGCACCGCGGCGATGCGCGGCCGCGGGCTCACCACCAGGATGACGTCGTCCACCTCGAGGGGATTCTCGAGCCCGCGCACCCGAAGGCTCACGGGGAAGGTCTCGCCGTCGCGCGCTTCCTTGCTCAGCTTGATCTTGCCGCGCCAGCCCTGGTCAACGGGACCGCCGGTGATGGTGCCGGCGTCCGAGGTAATACCTTCGACGCGGTCTAGGCCCGTCCCTTCCAATTGGAAACACTCCTCGCCCTCGTCCAGATGGGCATGGATCGGCAGGTGGGAGAGCTTGGGATTGGGCGGCAGAACGACCAAAGGAACCGTGTGCGTGACGTCATCGGTCTGCACCAGCGCGAGCCGGTAGGAGCCCGCCGCGGCCGTATCGATATCCACACTCAGCGAGTTCTGCTCGCCCCGGCGCGGGCCCTTGGGCAGCTCGAAATAGACGTCCACCGGTTTGGCGCGGTGGACTTGGGGCCGCTCCAGGACGGCTTTATCGAGGAACTCGAAATCGGCGCCGGCGAGCTCGACCGTGACCACGCCGTTGCCCTGCACCAGCCGGTCGCGGGACGCCGGCGCCACCTTCACGTGCGCGAAATCGCTGTAGGGCCGCAGGTGCACGGTGCCGATGCCGAGATCGTCCCAATCCCAGGTGGCGGCCAGCCAGTAATCGCCCGCCGCAGGCGCGGTTCCCGCCAGGTCCAGGGTGAGCGAAGCGGGCGAAGTGCCAACGATCGCCGGCAGGTCGACTTCATCGCCGCCGGAGACCGGAACCAGGCGCCAATCCCGCGCGCGCGCCAGGTCCTTCGGATTGAAGCCGCCGGCGATCTTGATTTTGAGCGTCGATTTGGCGCCCAGCGGAAGGTACGCCGGGCCGTCGAGCGTTGCCACCGGACGCTGGATGTCGGGAATCCGGTACGCCCACAGGTAGGCGATGCGGGTGCGCGATTTGGCGGAGAGGTTCTTGGTGCAGAAGGCCAGCGAGCCGCCGCCGGCCGATTGCGCGAAGGTGGAGCGGAATTCGGTATTGGGGAAGAGCGCGGATTTGAGACTCGCCACCAGCGCCGTGCCGCCGACCGCCAGCCCCACGGGGTCGCCGAAGAACAGCCCGGCAACGGACGCGGCGAGGCCGGTAGTTTGCTCGATCCGCGCGGTGCCCGAGGCCAGCGGATCGTACGTGGTGGCGGTGGGCATTACGGCCGAGAGCAGCGTGCTGGCCTGCTCGTTGGTGCTGGCGTGCATGTCGAGCTTGGGGACCGCGACGCCGTACGCCGAGGAGAAGCCGGCCAGCGCGGCGTTGGCGCTGCCGCCGGACGATTCGCTATTGGCCAGCACCTGCATCAGCGATTCCACTTCGGAAGTTTCCTGGGCGTAGGCGGCAAGCTGTGTGAGCAGGTCCTCGTCCTTGGCCACCAGGTTTTTCACCTTGTTCATGTTCAGCCCATCGGGGCCGAGTACCAGCGCCACCACGTTGGCCGCGGCGGGCAGATCCCATTGGGCATATTGGCCGGCCTTGTGCGGTGCGAGGGTGACAAGCCTGGTGTGGCCCCGCGGGACCACCAGCACGGCGATCTCGCCCTTGGACGAAAACTGGGGAGAGAGATGCACCGGGTTCCAGACCAGCTCGGCGCCGGGAGGGACTTGGGAAACCTGGCGGATGGGAATGCCGGCGACCTTATCGGGACGGTATATGGAGACACGAAACCGGCCCAGCGGCGCGCTGCCCATGCACCCGGGCGGCGTATCCTCGGAACCAGGCGCCTCGGCCGCCAGCGCGGCCGCCGCCAGACACAGAACGAACACCCTCCGGCCCACGACATTTAGACGCGCGGAGCGGGGGAAAAGGCGGCCCACAATTTCAGAGTGGCGCCCCACCTGGAAATGGTTTTCAGTTCGCAGTTCTCAGTACAACCGATAAGTGACAACTGATGTTCTGGCAGGCAGGAGCGCCACTCCTCGTTGACTTAGCTAAATTATCTGGCTAAGCTAGTTATTATGCAGGTCAACGTGCACGAAGCGAAGTCCCAGCTTTCGCGGCTCCTGGAACTGGTCGAGGAAGGGGAATCCGTGATCATCGCCCGTCACGGGCAACCCGTTGCCGAACTGGTCCCCGCGCGGCAGAAGGGGTTTCCTTTTGGCATCGCGCGAGGAGAGCCGCTGGTGAGGCCCGGGGACGAATGGTGGCAGCCCATGAGCGATTCGGAGGCCGAAGATTGGATCGAGGGCCAATAAAGATTTTGACCGACACCCATACCCTCGTGTGGGCACTCTCCAGCCCCGAGATCTTGGGCGCCGGCGCGCGCGCGGCGCTCGCGGGATCGTGGTTCACGGCAAGCGCCGCAAATCTGTGGGAACTGCTTCTGAAATCGCGCAAGCCCGGCGCATTAATTGCGGACCCGATTCCGTGGTGGGAGAAGTACGTGACGGGACCGCGGATTCCAACCCTCGCCATTCGCACCGCGCATATTCGCGCGTTGGCGAATCTGCCCGAATTGCACAAGGACCCTTTCGACCGGATCCTGGTGGCGCAGGCTCTCGCGGAAAACCTGACGCTCGCGACTAAAGAGGCCGCCTTGGCGCGCTACGGCGCGCCGGTAGTGTGGGAGTGATCGCGGGCCGCGCCGCAATGGTAGAATATTTTTCGCCGCACAAAACATGGAACGCGCCAGTAAACTGATTCGTGGCTTGAGCCTGCCGCGTGACACCATGACCGCCGAAGAGCTGGCCTGCGCCGCCTGGCCGCAGGCCGTGGGGAAGAAAATCGCCGCTCATACGCGCGCGGCCCGGCTGGTCCGCACGCGCCTGGTGGTCGAGGTCGAAGACCGCGTCTGGCAGCGGCAGTTGTTCGCCCTGACGCGCTTCATCGTGGCCAACCTGGAAAAGAGCATCGGCGGTGGGCTGGTGGACGATCTCGAATTCCGCGTGGTCCCGCGGCGCATCGAGCCGGGACGCGCGGTAGAAATGGAACCCGGCCGGGCGCCGCTGTTCCACGACGAAGCCGCCGAAATCGCCGACCCCGTTCTGCGCGAAATCTACCGCGCGGCCAGGAGGCGGGCGCTGGCGTGAGGATCACCGAACAGCAGGTGCGCTACGTGGCCGAGCTGGCCAACCTGAAGCTCACCGAAGCGGAGGTGGCGAAATTCCAGGCGGACCTCGACGGCATTCTGGAGCACGTCGAGAAGCTCCGGGAAATCGATACCGAAGGCGTCGAGCCCATGGCCCAGGTGCTGTTCGAGGCCGATGCGGCGGCCACGCTGCGCGCGGATGTTCCCGTGCCGCCGCTGGGCAGCGAAGCGGCGCTGGCCAACGCTCCACAGCCAGGACCGGGATATTTCAGAGTGCCGCGAGTTATCGAACGGTGAAAATCGAATCCCTCACAATCGATGCGGTCCGCCAGGCGCTCGGTACGCGCCAGGCGAGCGCCGCCGAGCTCACGCGCGAAGCGCTGCGCTTCGCCGAACGGGAGAATCCCCGCACCGGAGCGTATCTGCATTTCTCGCCGGAGCGCGCCTTGGCCGCGGCAGCGCGGGTGGATGAGCGCCTGGCGCACGGCGAAGATCCCGGCCCGCTGGCCGGCGTGCCCGTGGCGGTGAAGGACGTCATCGTCACCAAGGGCGTGCGCACCACCTGCGCCTCGAAGCTGCTGGCCAACTACGTTCCGCCCTACGACGCCACGGCCATCGTGCGGATGGAGGCAGCCGGTGGCATCGTGCTGGGCAAAACCAACTGCGACGAGTTCGCCATGGGCTCTTCCACGGAGAACTCGGCGTTCGGCCCGGTGCGCAATCCGGTGGCGCTCGACCGCGTTCCCGGCGGATCGAGCGGCGGCTCGGCGGCCGCCGTGGCGCAAGGCACCGCCGTGGTGGCGCTGGGCTCCGACACCGGCGGTTCCATCCGCCAGCCGGCGTCGTTCTGCGGTGTGGTCGGCGTCACGCCGACGTATGGCCGCGTCTCGCGCTACGGATTGACCGCGTTTGCCAGCTCGCTCGACCACATCGGGCCGTTCGCCCGCACGGTGAAGGACGCCGCCATCCTGCTGGGCGCGATCGCCGGCCGCGATCCCGCCGATTCCACTTCGGCCGAAGCGCCCGTGCCGGATTACACCGCCGCCCTCGATGGAAATGTAAAAGGTTTGAAGCTTGGGCTGCCCCGCGAGTATCTAAAAGACTTGAAGGGCGAAAGCAGCGATCTCCTCTACCGCGGCGTGGACGTGTTGAAACGCCTGGGCTGCGAAGTGCGGGAGATCTCGATGCCCGCCACGGACTACGCCATCGCCACCTATTACATCATCTGCACCGCGGAAGCCAGCTCGAATTTGGCGCGCTATGACGGCGTGCGCTACACCACGCGCTCGCCCCATTCGGACACGCTTTCGGAGATGTATCGCAACACCCGCGGCGAGGGCTTCGGCGCGGAATGCAAGCGCCGCATCATGCTGGGCACGTACGTGCTGAGCCACGGCTATTATGACGCTTATTATTTGAAAGCGCAGAAAGTGCGCGCCCTTATCGCGCGCGATTTCGCCCGCGCCTTCGAGCAAGTGGATGCCATCGTGGCGCCGGTCTCGCCATTCCCGGCCTTCAAGCTGGGCGAGAAGCTCGACGACCCGATGGCCATGTACCTTTCGGATATTTATACGATCACGGGCAGCCTGGCGGGGGTCCCCTGCATGAGCGTTCCCTGCGGCCAAACCGCCGAAGGGCTGCCGGTGGGGATGCAGATCTTGACCAGGCACTTCGGCGAGACCACCATGTTCCGGCTCGCCCATGCGTTTGAACAATCCGGCGCAGTAAATTAAGCCGGCGGCTTTCTATTTCAATTGGAGGAGAAAACATGCCATTCACAGTTCCACCCCTGCCGTACTCGTCCGACGTACTGGAGCCTTACATCGACAAGATGACGATGGAGATTCACCACGACAAGCACCACGGCGCGTACGTCACCAACCTGAACAAGGCCCTGGAATCCGTGCCCAACCTGGCGAATAAGACCGTCGAGGAATTGCTCGCCAACAACTGCGCCATCGTGCCGGAGAACATTCGCACGGCGGTGCGCAACAACGGCGGCGGCCACATCAACCACTCGATGTTCTGGAAGATCATGGCGCCGAAGGCCGGCGGCGCTCCCTCGGGCAACATCGCGCAGGCCATCAATTCCACTTTCGGCAGTTTCGATACATTCAAGGAAAAGTTCAACCAGACGGCCGCGACCCGTTTCGGATCGGGATGGGCGTGGCTGGTGAAGTCCGGCGGCAAGCTGGAGATCCTCTCCACCGCCAACCAGGACAGCCCGGTGATGGAAGGCAAATTCCCGGTGATGGGCCTGGACGTGTGGGAGCACGCCTACTACCTGAAATATCAGAACCGTAGGCCGGAATACATTTCGGCGTGGTGGAATGTGGTGAACTGGCCGGAGATCGAGAACCGGTTAAACAGCGGGAAGTAAAAAACTCACCACAGAGAACGGAGAACACCGAGCTGCACAGAGAAGACCAGGAATTTCTCTGTGTAACCTCCGTTTCTCTGTGGCTCTGTGGTGAATTCTCTTGTGCCAGACCCGATCCGGTATGATGGGTTCGGGCCACAATGCAAAAATACGACCTCATTGTGATCGGCTCCGGACCCGCGGGGCAGCGCGCGGCGATTCAGGGAGCGAAATGCGGCAAATCCGTCGCCCTGATCGAGCAGCGCGAAATCGTGGGCGGCGTATGCATCAACACCGGCACCATCCCGAGCAAGACCATGCGCGAAGCCGTGCTGCACCTTTCCGGCTTCCTGTATCAGGGGATTTACGGCTTCAACGCCCGGCCCAAGGATAAAGTCGGCATGGCCGACCTGGGCTCGCGCGTCAACCAGGTAATCCACACCGAAGCCGACGTGCTGCGCTCGCAGCTTGTGCGCAACGGCGTGGAACTGCTGAGCGCGCGCGCCAGCTTTCTCGACGCCACGCACGTGCGCCTGGAAAATTCGCACGGGCAGTCGGACATCGAAGCGCCGGCCGTCATCATCGCCACCGGGACCAAGCCGGCGGTGTCGCCGCTGGTGCCCATCAACGGCCGCAACATCATCAACAGCGACCAGATCCTGGACATTTCGCAGATCCCCAAGACGCTCATCGTGGTGGGCGGCGGCGTGATCGGGGTCGAGTACGCCTGCATGTTCTGCGTGCTGGGTGTGCGCGTGATCCTCATCGAGAAGCGCCCGCGGCTGCTCGAATTCGCGGATACCGAAATCGTCGAGGCGCTGTGCTACCACCTGCGCGACCAGCGCGTGACGCTGCGGCTCAACGAGGAAGTGGCCAGCGTGGAAGAGACGGGCGAAGGCGTGGTGGCCAATCTCAAGAGCAACAAGAGAATTTTCGGCGACACGCTGCTCTACGCGGTGGGGCGGCAGGGCAACGTGGACGAGCTGAACCTGGACGCCGCCGGAATCGAAGCCGACAAGCGCGGCCGCATCCCGGTGGATTCCGAATACCGCACCAAGGTGCCGAATATCTACGCCGTGGGCGATGTGATCGGTTTTCCCAGCCTGGCCTCGGTGTCCATGGAGCAGGGGCGCATCGCCTCGGCTACCGCTTTCGGGCTGAAGATCCACTCGAATCCGGCGACCTATCCCTACGGCATCTACACCATTCCCGAGATTTCCTTCATCGGCAAGACGGAAGAGCAGTTGACCGACGAAGACGTGCCCTACGAAGTGGGGCTGGCGTATTACCGCGAGACGGCGCGCGGGCAGATCCGCGGCGACACCACCGGCCGGTTGAAAATCATCTTCCACCGCGAGACGCACGAGTTGCTGGGCGTGCACATCATCGGCGAAGGCGCGAGCGAGCTGGTGCACATCGGCCAGGCGGTGCTGGCGCTCAAGGGCACGGTGGACTACTTCGTCGAGACGGTCTTCAACTATCCGACGCTGGCGGAATGCTACAAGCAGGCGGCGTTCAACGGCCTCAACAAGCTGCTGGTCTTCGAGCAGCAAGCCGCGCGGTAGATCCGCTGGTGATAGAATAGCGGTTCTCGTCAACAAGGAGGTTCTCCCCAAGTGGAGACTGTAAAGGTACTCATGCGTTATTTCAGTTATCTCTTTCATGGCCTGTTGGCCCTGGTGCTGATTGCGATTGCGGGCATGGCGCTGGCCACCGATCCCGGCGGCTTGCAGCTCGGCATGCTGCCGTGGCAAGGGTCCACGCTGGCCTACGTGGTGCTGTTCGGCGCGATTTTCGGTTTGATTAGCGTGTTGCTGGCCATCCGCCACACGTGGCGCTTCCTGTTGGTGCTGTGGAGCGCCGCGGTGTCCATCCTGCTCATCAAGGGCTATATCTTCAGCCACTACCGCTTCAATCCCGGCGAGCCGAGCCGCGCATTCGGTCTGACCGTCGCCTCGCTCATCGCGCTGGCCGGCGCGTGGTTCCAGTTCCGGCAGTTCCTGAAGCCCGCCAAACGGTAGTTCCGAAACCGGACAGGCCGTCTCAAAACCGGACATCATAATTCACCGCCGAGGCGCAGAGACGCCGAGAAAGGCATTTGTTTTTCTCTGCGCCTCCGTGCCTCGGCGGTGAGTTTTTAAGGCCCGCCAGTTGCACGTGCTAGCCTCCTAGAATGAGATCCGCCCGTCTTCTTCTCGCCCTGGCGGCTTGCGCAGCGGCGTTCGCGCAGTCGGAAGTCTCCATCGCCATGCCCAGGCCGGTGCCGGTGGTGGGCCGGTTTCTGAAGCCCTTCCATCTGGAGAAGCGCATCGTCGCCCCGCCGCTCCTGACGGATTCCGCGCGCCTGGAATCGCTGGTGCGCGGAGGGAACCTCTATCTTTCCGTCCAGGACGTGATCGCGCTGGTGCTGGAGAACAACCTCGATATCGCCGTGCAGCGCTATAGCCCCTTCCTGGCGCGCGAGGTGCTGCGGCGCGCGGAGAGCGGCAATGTCCTGCGGCAGGTGGATACGCCCATCATGCCCGGACCCACCAGCGTCAGCACGGCCGGCATCAGCGCCAACGCCAACGGCCTGGTGGGCGGCAGCGCGTTCAGCACGGGCGGCGGCATCGTGACGCAGGTGGGGCCGTCGCTGCCCAACCTGGACCCGTACTTCGCCATGAGCGCCACGGTGGCGCACTACACCACGCCCGAAACCAACATTCTGCTGAACCAGACCTCGGCGCTGACCAACAGCTACCAGCAGATCGCCATGCAGTACGGCCAGCAGTTCGTCACCGGAACGAGCTTCTATGTGACCTTCGCCAATACCCGCCAATATCTCAACAGCGTCACGCCGCTGCTCAATCCATCGTTGAACGGGTACCTGGATATCACCGTCAATCAGCCGCTCCTGCAAGGTTTCAGCCTGGGGGTCAACAAGCGGGATATCGAGGTGGCGCGCAACAACATGAAGGTGAGCGACCTGCAAGTGCGATTGCAGGTGGCCACCACGGTGGCGGCGGTGCTCAACCTCTACTGGGACCTGGTGAGTTTCAACGACGCCGTGCGCATCAAGCAGAAAGCGCTGGCCACCGCCGGGCAGCTTTATGAAGGCAACCAGAAGCAGAAGGCCATCGGCGCGATGGCGGGCATTGAAGTGACCCGCGCGGCGGCCGGCGTTTCCGCCGCCAAGGAAGACCTGCTGATCGCGCAGACCAATCTCGCGCAGCAGGAGATCGTGCTGAAGAACGCGCTCAGCCGCAACGCCATGGAGAACACCTGGCTGGACGACGTGCACATCATTCCCCTGGACCACATCGCGGTGCCCAAGACCGAGGAGATCCGGCCGGTGCAGGACCTGATCGGCGAGGCGCTGGCGCACCGCGTCGAGATCCAGCAGAGCCGGATCAACCTGGCCAGCCGGCAGATCATGGTGCGGGGAGACAAGAACGGGCTGCTGCCCAGCCTCTCGGCCTTCGCCGAATTCACCAACAACGGCCTGGCGGGGCCGCCGAATCCGATGTACAACAACTGCTGCGGCGCGCCGGACGCCTATTTTGTCGGCGGCGCCGGCACGGTGATGTCCCAGCTCTTCCAGCGCAACTTCCCGAATTATTCCGCCGGATTTTCGCTGAACATACCCTTCCGCAACCGCACCGCACAGGCGGACTACGTGACCGACCAATTGCAGTTCCGGCAGAACCAGTTGCAGCTCCAGCGGGCGGTCAACCAGGTGCGGGTGGACGTGAAGACCGCGGTGATCGGCCTGGAGCAGGCGCGCGCCCGCTACCAGACCGCCGTGGACACGCGCGTTCTGGCGGAGCAGAGCCTGGACGCGGAGCAGAAGCGCTTCCGCGCGGGCGTGGGAACGGTGGCGCTGGTCATCCAGGCGCAGCGCGACGTGGCCACCGACGAAGATGCCGAAGTCGAGGCCATGGCCAATTACACGCACGCGAAAATCTTCTTCGACCTGGCGCTTGGCCGCACGCTGGAAGTGAATCACATATCGATGAAGGAGGCCATCGACGGCCGCGTCGATCGGGAGTCGATGATTCCCGCGGGGGTGACGAAATGAGCGCCCGGAGGCACGTCATTCACCACGGAGCCGCAGAGAGCACAGAGATCACACGGAAAAAACCTTCTTGCTTTTCTCCGTGCTTCCTCTGCGTTCTACGTGCCTCTGTGGTGAGTTGTCTTCTTCTCCTGGCCTCCTATGCCCAGGACCAGCCCATCACTATCGAACGGCCGCATTTGATGCTGCCGTTGCGGTCGTACATGGCGCCGTCGATCGGGCCGATCCGGCTTTCCAATTCCAAGCGCCTCTACGCCCTGATTCGCGCCGGGAACCTTTACCTGACCGTTCAGGACGCGCTGGCGCTGGCTATCGAGAACAACCTGAACCTGGAGATCGCGCGCTACGGGCCGTTGCTGGCCGATTCGGCGCTCCAGCGCGCCAAGGCCGGCGGGCCGTATCGCGGCGTGCCCAGCGCGAGCGCGCAGGTTTCCAGCGTGACGCCCGGAGTGGGCGTGAACGGCAGCACGCTAAGCGCCGGACTTTCGGGCGGGGGCGGAGGCGGCGGCGGAAACGGCGGGGCCAATACGACCATCGAGCAGGTCGGGCAGATGGAACCGAATTTCGATCCGATCTTGCAGAGCACCGAAACGTTTTCGCATCTTACGGAGCCGCAGACCAACCAGGTGGTCAGCCAGACCAACGCGCTGGTGCAGGGAGTCCATACCTATAACACCGTGCTCAACCAGGGGCTGATCACCGGCGGGCAATTCCGCTACATCGATTACGAGCAATACCTGAAGGAGAACGCGCCCAGCGATTACCTCAACCCCGTGACGGCGCCCTACATGGGGCTCTGGCTGCGGCAGCCGCTGCTCCAGGGCTTCGGCATCGCGCTGAACAACCGCGATATCCGGATCGCCCGCATCAATACGTTCGCCTCGCGGCAGGCCTTCCGGTCCGAGATGCTGAACCTGGCGGGCAGCGTGATCAACCTCTATTGGAACTACGCCTCGGCTTATGAGGAACTGCGGCTGCGCCAGCGCGCGCTCGCGATCACCGAAAAATTCCGCGACGACACGAAGTACGAAATTTCGATAGGCGCCATCGCGGGGGTGGAACTGCCGCGCGCCGAAGCCGAGGTGGCCAGCCGCCGCCAGGACCTGAATATCGCCCAGGGCAACCTGCGGCAGCAAGCCGTCCTTCTCAAGGAAGCCATCAGCCATACCGAAGATCCGGCGCTGGAGAGCGCGGGAATTGTTCCGCTCGACCAGGTCGAGGTACCCGAGGAACTCGATCTGCCGCCGGTCCGGCAGCTTGTGGGCACTGCGGTTGCGCAGCGGCCCGACGTGCAGATCGCCAAGCTGAAGGACGAAACCGACGCCATCAACCTGCTGGGCACCACCAATCCGCTGCTACCGAGTTTGACGGCGACGGTGCAGACTTACAACCGCGCCGTGACCGGCACGCCGCAGTTAAGCGGCGGAACAGCGAACCCGTATTTTGTGGGCGGGTATGGCAGCGCGCTCGGCCAGATCTTCCGCCGCAATTTCCCCAACGAAACGGCCAACGTGCTGTTCTCCATCCCGTTTGAAAACCGCCTGGCGCAAGGCGATTACGGGATCGACCAGTTGCAGTACCGGCAATCGCAGGTGGAGGCGCAGCGGGACCGCAACCGGGTCCTGGTGGACGTGTCGAGCCAGGCGGCCGCGCTGCGGCAGGCGCGGGCGCGGTACGACGTGGCCCGGGAAGAGCGGGTGCTCGACGAGCAGTTGCTCGCGGCGGAGCGGCGCAAGTCCTACGGCCCGGAGACGTTCAACTACATCATGGCCGACCAGCGGGCGTTGATTGCCGCGCAGCTTTTGGAGATGAACGCCATGGCGGCGTACGCCCACGCCCGCGCCGCGCTCGACCAGGTTCTGGGCACCACCCTCGAGCGCTACCACATCTCGCTGGAGGAAGGCCTCCGCGGCCGCGTCGAGCGGCAATCGACCCCGCCCGTAGGGGCCGGGGGCCGATAACGGGGGCCAACCCCAACCCCGGTCCCCGCCCCCGGCCCCCTCGTGTGCCACGCTAGAAGAGTGGGCTACAAAGCCGTTTTTCTCGATTTAGGCAAGGTTCTGATTTATTTCGATTTCGCGCGCGGGTACCGCGCCATGGAAGGTCTTTGCCCGTACGCCGCGGCGGAGATTCCGCGGCGGCTGGCCGGCACGGACCTCGTCGAGCGGTTCGAGACCGGGCTCATCGAGCCGCGCGATTTCGTGGCGGAGCTTTCGGCCATCCTCGCCTTGAAAATGGATTATCCGCAGTTCTGCGGTGCCTGGAACGCCATCTTCACCGAGCCGCTGATTCCGGAATGCATGCTGGCGGGGCTCGCCGCGCGCTACCGCCTGCTCCTGGTGTCCAACACGAATGCCATCCATTTCGAGGGCATCCGGGCGAAGTACCCGCTGCTGCGGCATTTCCACGCGCTGGTTCTGTCGTACCAGGTCAAAGCCATGAAGCCGCGGCCGGAAATTTTCCGAGCGGCCGTCCAGGCCGCCGGCTGCCGGGCTGAGGAGTGCTTCTATACCGACGATATTGCCGAAAACGTGGAAGGCGCGCGGCGGCTGGGGATCGATGCCGTGCGGTTCGAATCGCGCGCGCAGTTGGAAAAGGAGATGGCGGAGCGCGGAATCCGGTGGCGCTAAAAAGAACCGGGCCCGTTGCCGGGCCCGGTTTGAGAAGCGCCTATATCCGCTCGGAGGGTGGTACAGATACAGGCGTGGAGGAGCTTGTTACGCTAGCAGGCCGCCGTGTCCCAGACAGGCCACTTCCCAGCCTGTGACGTGGTAGCGCGCCAGCAACGGCGGCATAATCAGGTCCACCGCGTTGAGCTTGGCCGAGCGGAAACAGCCCGGCGCGGAAATCATCGGTATCTCATCCTTGTACGCCAGCAGCAGCAGGTTGCCCGGCTCGACCGGAGCCAGGAAACGCTCGACCTGCGCGCCCGCGCGCAGCATGGCACGGCCGATGGTATCCTCGGGACCGGCCGGAGCCGTGGTCGAAGCCACCAGGATCACCGAGGGCCTCGATCTCATTAAATGTAGTAGGCAGCGGGCGACGGAATTCTCATCTTCCGTGCAAGAAAGTACGAAGCTGCCGTTGGCCGCGAAGCGCTCGAGGCGCTGCCGCATGATGTTCTCGAACAACTGGCGTGCACGCTCGCCGCTGGCGGAATCAGCGTAGAGAATTCCTACACTGGGGGTGCGGATGGGGCGCGCCTGAAGTATGGGCCCACGCTCCTTGATGAGCGCCATGATGGCGTCCAGGCCTTCCCGCGAAACCGCGAACGGGGCGCTCTTGATCGTCGCAATCCGTTGGCCCGCAACGGCATAGCTAAAATTCGAGGCGGTCGCGATGACCACGCTGCCGGCGTAGTTGATCTGCTTCAGTAGTTCGTCGTCCACCAGGACGCAGCACGGTTCAGTGGCCACCAGGTTGGCCCGGCCGCCCGCCGCCAGGCGGATCTCGAAGCTGCCGCATCCCATTTCGCTCGAGACGGAGCAGACTGCGTCGTCTTCGGCGATTTCCCCTTCCTCCAGTTCGGTAACCCAGATCTTCTGGAGACCTTCGGATTCGAGGATGCGGACGTCCTCATCGCTGATAACATGGCCCTTAGCCAGAAGTTTCTTCCCGCCCGCTCGGAAGACCGTGCAACATAAGATCCGGCCAGTCGAAGATTTCACATCAACCGTTTGCGCTCTCATGCCTGACTCACAAGAAGTAGGATCACTTGCTCAAGGACTTTATTTGTCCTTAATAGATCATTTTATCCCAAAATCTCTAAATGTGTAGGAGTTTTCTGCGGTATTTTGGGGGGTGAGCCAAAATCCCCCATTTTGCGGGGGTTAGCGGTTAACCGGAATAGGAATTTGGATTAGGGGCTCGTCGCCCGGCCACGCTGCGGGGGCCGCGCCCCGGGGTCCGCTCCAACGCTCCGGCCGAAGCACACGGAGAACGGCGATCTCATCGCAGGCTTGGAACTTAGGGCAGCGCAGGCAATCCTTCCAGGCCTTCAGTGGGAGCACCCCGCGCTCGACTTCGTGGAATCCCACACGGCCGAAGAATTCGACGACATAGGTAAAGGCAAATACCGCATCGAGGTCGTAGTCTTCGGCTTCGGCGACCAGCGCTTCCACCACTCGCCGGCCGACGCCGTGGGTTTTGGCCGATTCGGCAACGGCCAGCGAGCGAATTTCGCCGATGCTGGGGCTGTAGAAGTGCAGAGCGCCGCAGCCCAGCAGCGCGCCATCGAGGGTGGCCACGGTGAAATCGCGGATGGCTTCGGACATTTCGAATTCGGTGCGCGGCAGCATGATGCCTTTGGCGGCATAGCCGTTGATCAGGTCGAGGATGGGGGCGATGTCGTGCATCGCGGCTTTGCGGACTTGCAACCGGGCGGCGGGGCCGCCGGGCAGGCCTGGCGTTTCGATAAAGGCATCGGCGCGAACGCTGCTGATCATGCGACATGCCCCTCGGCGAGGACGATGCGGGTGCCGATTTCGGCGCCGTCGAGCAGGCGGGCGAGGACGTTTTCCGCAGCACCGGGGGCGATGCGCACCTCTTGCACGCCGGATTCGAGCGCGGCGAGGGCGGCGCGCAGCTTGGCCTGCATGCCGCCGGTGGCGATGCCGCCGGAGATGAGGCGCTCGCTTTCGGCGGCGGTCAGGACCGGCTGAACGCGGCGCGCGGAGTCGAGCACGCCTTCCACATCGGTCAGGAAAACAAGCTGGCGCGCCCCGAATCCGGCGGCGCAGGCCACGGCCATCTGGTCGGCATTGACGTTGTAGATGGCGCCGTCGCGGCCTCCGGCAACGCAGGCCACCACGGGGAGATAGCCGTTGCCGGTGAGGAGGTCGAGCAGTTTGGGATTGGAGCGCGTGACGCGGCCGACGGCGCCGAGCGCGGGGTCCATCTGCTCCGCTTCCACGAGGAAGGAATCGATGCCGGAGAGGCCCACGGCGAGGGCGCCGGCGCGGTTGAGGCTGGCCACCAGTTCATGGTTCACGCTGCCGGCGAAGATTTTCAGCACGGCGTCCAGGATCTCCGGAGTAGTGACGCGCAGGCCGCCCACGAAGCGGCTCTCCACCCCGCGCGCTTCGAGGTAGCGGGTCATCTGCTTTCCGCCGCCGTGCACCACGACGATTTCGGCGCGCGTCGTGGCCATGGCGATCTGCGCGGCGAGGCGGTCGCGCAATTCGGGCGCGTCGAGGAGCGTGCCGCCGAGTTTGATGAGGAGCTTAGACATGGGAGTTGCTCACCACAGAGTCACGGAGTGCACAGAGGAAGCACAGAGAAGCTCTTTGAGGTTTTCTCTGTGAAGCCTCTGTGTTCTCTGTGGCTCTGTGGTGAATAGAATTTTCATATCAAGCCTTCGCTTTCGGGATAGCCGAGCATCAGGTTCATGTTCTGGACCGCCTGCCCGGCGGCGCCTTTGACGAGGTTGTCGATGGCGCTGACCACCACCGCGCGGCGGGTGGCGGCGTCCACGGTGACGGCGATGTCGCAGAAGTTGGTGCGGGCCACGGCGTGCAAGTCGGGCGCGTGGCCGGCATGGTAGAGGCGGATGAAGGGCTCGCCGGCGTAGCGGCGGTTGTAGATTTCCAGGAGGTCGTCGGCGGTCAGGGCGCCGGCGGTGCGGAAATAGATGGTTTCGAGGATGCCGCGGTCAATGGGAAGAAGATGGGCGGTGAAGCTGAATTCGCGCTCTTCCAGCCCCGAAACTTGCAGGACCTCGGGGACGTGGCGGTGCCGCAGGATGGAGTAGGCCGAGAAGTTTTCGGTGACCTCGCAGAAGCTGGTCTTCAAGCTGGGCTTGCGTCCCGCGCCGCTGGCGCCGGATTTGGCGTCGCAGACGATGCCCGCGGCGCGCTCCACGGCGCCGGCTTCGACCAGCGGCCGAATGGCCAGATTGGCCGCGGTGGGATAGCAGCCCGGGTTGGCGACGAGGCGCGCGCCGGGGATGCGGTCGCGGCAGAATTCCGGCAGGCCGTAAGCGGCCTCCGCCAGCAGCGCGGGCTGCGTGTGCACGGCGCCGTACCAGGCGGCGTAATTCTCCGGCGTGCGCAGGCGGAAAGCGCCGCTGAGATCGACCACGCGGGCGCCGGCCTCGAACATCGCGGGGGCAAGCTCCATCGAGACTTCCGCGGGAGTGGCCAAAAAAACGATGGCAAGTTTCTCGGCGCGGACGGCTTCGGCGGTGCACGGTGCGCGGTGAGGGCCCTGGGCGTTGCGGATGATAATGCCCGCGGCGCCATCGTCGCGGTGCTCCAGCAGGACCGGCTCGACGCGCGGGTGGTGCTGTAAGATGCGCACCAGTTCCGCGCCGCTATAGCCGCGATGACCGGCAATTCCTACGCGATGGGGCATGACTGATTATTCGTTCCTATGAATAAATATACTACAACGATTGCGGGGCGCGTGGGCACGGCTTCGTCACAGCATCTCCAGCTTGTGCTTCTTCTTGGGCGGCGGGAAGTGCGTATCGAGGTCTTCCCAGTCGTCGGCCGTCAACTCCAGCGCCAGCGCGCCGTGGTTTTCGCGCACGTACTCGATGGTGGCGGCCTTGGGAATGGCGATCACCTGGGGCTCGCGCAGCACCCAGGCAAGCGCCACCTGCGCCGGCGTGGCGTGATGGCGCGCGGCGATGGCCTGCAATTCGCGGCGCTTCAGCAGCCGGCCCTGCTCGACCGGCGAGTAGGCCATCGCCGGAATTTCGTGCGCGCGGCACCAGGGCAGCAGGTCCCATTCGGCGCCGCGGCGGCTGAGGTTGTAGAGCACCTGGTCGGTGGCGATCGCGTCGCCGTGAGGCGCGGCGACGGCCTCCTCCATATCGTCCGTATCGAAATTGCTCACGCCGAAGTGGCGGATCTTGCCGGCTTCGCGCAGCCGGGCGAGGCCGTCGAAGGTTTCCGCGAGCGGCGTCGAGCCGCGCCAGTGGAGCAGGTACAGATCCAGGAAATCGGTCTTCAGCCGGGCGAGGGAGCGGTGACAAGCTTCCGCGACGAGCTTGCGCGTGGCGTGGTGGGGATAGAACTTGCTGACCAGAAAGACCTCGGCGCGGCGCCCGGCGATGGCTTCGCCGGCGAGCTCTTCGGTTTTGCCGTCGCCATACATTTCGGCGGTGTCGATGAGCGTCATGCCGAGGTCGAGACCGGTGCGAAGCGCGGCGATCTCGGCGCTGCGGTGCGCCGGCTTTTCGCCCATCCCCCAAGTCCCCTGGCCGAGGGCGGGAACGGTTTCTCCGGACGGCAGCTTGACGGTCTTCATAGCAGCGGCATGATCAGGTCGGGCGTGCGCGGCGCGGCGCGTTCCAACTCGGCATAGGCCGCGATGACCGGGTCGCCGCAGGCGGCCAGTTCGTTCGACAGTTTGCCGAGGCCCATGGGATCGAGCGACATGCGCCCGAGCAAAGCGTTAATCGGGAGGAACCACTCCATGCGGCTCTCTTTGGCGAACGGATTTTGCGCGACGAAAGAAAGCGTGGCGCGCACCACGGCTTCGCGGCCGGCCTCGTCCGGGGCCAGGGTGAGGAGATTGTTGTACGCCCGGGTCTTTTCGCGGTAGTACTCGGGGTTGGGATTGGATTCGGGGCTCCAGGCCGCCAGGGCCGCGAGCGCCGCCTTAAATTTCGCCTGCCATTCGGGTGTGGTGCGGGCGGCGGTGGGGTAAGCGTTACCAGCCTTGTCGAATACCAGGCCGCGGAACTCCTTGGCCATGGCTTGGCAATCGGGCTCCTCGCAGGAGCGCAACCCGGTAGCAGCGCCCTCGATGCGCGAGGGCGTAGTTTCGACCTCCTGAATGGGCTGCAACGGCGGCATGCGAAGCTGGTCGTTGAAAAACGGCACGTAGCCAATCGTCGTACCGCCGACGGGAATGGCGGAGAGCAGGCCGAACGTGCCCCCACCGCTCTGCATGATGTCGTCGTCGGCGCAGCGCGGCCCGGAGAGGTTGTTGACCAGGTAGAGCCGCCAGGCTTCGAGCAGCGGCAGGGGTGTGAGGCTGCGGCGCTTCAATTCATTGGTGAGGTCCTGGATGTCTTTCTCGGCGGGGAGCGAGTGGGTGAACGAGCGGTCGTCGCCGGAGATTTTGCCGAGGGCGCCGGCGAACGAACGCACCAGGACCGCGAAATCGGCGTCCTGGACCTTCCGCTGGGCCGCAAGCACGCGGGCCATGGGGCCGATCTCGACGGGCGAGGTGACGGCGGAAGTGTAGCGCGCGAGCAAGCGGTAGGGCTCGGAGTTGCGGCCGGCGAGTTTGCCGAGAACCTCGTAGAAAAGGCCGGGATCGTAGACCATGAATTCCTCGCAGGTGACGCGGGGAAGTTGGGGCGGGGGAATCCGCAGGAGGAGCGCGGCGGCTTTGCCAGCATCGAGCGGCAGCATGGCCTCCACGGCGCGCACGCGCAGGGAAAGCGTGTCGAGGTTCTGGTAATACGCGCGGTTGAGGAAGCCGGGGGCGCCGTCGAGCCGGGCCGTGGCGGCGCGGCGTTTGAAGGGCTGCTGTGCGCCGGCGGCTTTCTCGAAGGCCTCGCCAAGAAGCGCGATGCGGCGCGGTTTCTCGATGCTGCCGAGCCCCGCCAGACGCAGCAGACCGTCGGCCGCGAATTCCGGCGGTAGGGCGCGCAGTTTGGCGGCGAGAGCGTCGGGATCGGTGGGCGCGCCCGCGCGCGCGCACAGGAGAAACACAAGAGCCAGGACCGGAGTTTTCATCATGGGTGAAAACACTATTGTATTCGCACCCACGCGCCGTCAGCCTTCCCGGCTGCGCAGGATTTCGTCCGCCACGTCGGCCGCGGCGCGCATTTCCCGCACATCGTGGACGCGGACGATGTGCGCGCCGGAGAGCACCGAAGCGGTCACCGCCGCGGCGGTGGCAAAGCGCGTTTCCTCGGGGTCCTCGTGCGCCAGGAAATGCTTGCGCGAGGGGCCGGCCAGAATCGGCAGATCGAGCGGCGTCAACTCGGAAAGGCGGTCGATGATCAGCGCGTTCTGCTCGCGGCGCTTGCCGAAGCCCAGCCCCGGATCGACCACCAGGCGCGTGCGGTCGATGCCCACGTGGCGCGCGCGGCTGACGGCGGCGTCGAGGTCGCGGTGGATCGTGGCCATCGGATCGGGCATGGGCGCAAGCTTGGTCCACATTTCCGGGCGCCCGCGCATGTGATTGATCGCCAGGCCGGCATCGTGGTTCGACACCACGCGCGCAAGCTGCGGCTCGAAGGTCAGCCCGCTCGGGTCATTGATGATCTCGGCGCCCAGATCGAGCGCGCGCTCGGCTACTTCCGCCTTGTAGGTGTCCACGGAAATCGGGATGGCCAGGCGGTCCTTGAGGCGCTTGAGTACGGGGATGAGGCGGCGCAGCTCCTCGGCGGCGGAAATGCGGGAAGAACCGGGGCGCGTGGATTCGGCGCCGATGTCCAGGATATCGGCGCCCTGCTCTTCGAGCTCCAGGGCGCGGGCGAAGGCGCGGTCCGGGTCGGCGTACTTGCCGCCGTCCGAAAAGGAGTCGGGCGTCACGTTGAGCACGCCCATCAGCAGCGTGCGTTCCCCGAGAGCGATCTCGCGCCGCTTGAGCTTCCAATAGTAGAGCTTTCTCACCGCAGATTTCATTTCACCACAGAGACACCGAGAACACGGAGATTGCACAGAGGAAAACAAGGGTTCTCTGTGCTTGCTCTGCGTTCTCAGTGGCTCTGTGGTGCTGTCTTAATTCTTCTCCAGTTTTTGCCCACCTGGACGAGCAGTTCCGGGCCGGGATCGTGGAGCACGAGTTCATGCACCTTTTGCCCGCCGATTTCGACGGCGCCGGCCTTGATCTTGCGCACGGCGTCGCTCACCGAGTCCGCAAGGCCGATGCGCGCCAGCAGCTTGTCCACGCGCACGCCGTTGGCCACGCGCACGGCCTCGGGCAGTTCGACCTGCGGGATGTCCCGCGGCACTTCCTTTTGCCGCACCACGCGGTTGAACACTTCCGCGGCGCGCCCGGCATCGGCCGCGGAATGGAAATCGGCCACAATGCGCTTGCCCAGCGCGATCTTGGCGTCCATGGGATGCATCGTGGCCTTCATGCCCGCGATTTCGGCCAGGCTCGCGTCGCTGAGCAGTTCGTAGTAGCGCCACATGAGCTCGTCGCTCACCTGCATTACCTTGCGGAACATGACCTCGGGCGGCTCGGTGATGCCGATGTAATTGCCCAGCGATTTCGACATCTTATTGACGCCGTCGAGCCCTTCGAGCAGCGGCACAGTGGCCACGATCTGCGGCGGCTGGCCGAAGTCCTTCTGAATTTCGCGGCCCACCAGCAGGTTGAATCTCTGGTCCGTTCCGCCCATCTCGACGTCGCATGCCAGCATCACGGAATCGTACGCCTGCGCCAGCGGGTAGAGCAGCTCGTGCATCGAGATGGGGATGCCCTGCTTGTAGCGCTGGGCGAAATCGTCGCGCTCCAAAATGCGCGCCACCGTGTATTTCGAGCAGAGCTTGACCACGTCCATCCACTGGAGCGGCGCCAGCCAGTGGCTGTTGAAGCGGATCTCGGTTTTCTCCGGATGGAGGATTTTAAAAACCTGCTCCTTGTAAGTTTCCGCGTTGCGCTCGATGGCCTCCCGCGTCATCGGCGGACGCGTGACGTTGCGGCCGGTGGGGTCGCCGATCATGCCGGTCATGTCGCCGATCAGGAAAATGACCGTGTGGCCGAGGTCCTGGAAGTGCTTCATCTTGCGCAACAGGACGGTGTGGCCGAGGTGCAGGTCGGGCGCGGTGGGGTCGAAACCCGCCTTGACGCGCAGGGGCCGGCCCTCTTTGGCGGCTGCAACGAGCCGCTCGCGCAGGTCTTCCTCGCGGATGATCTCCGCCATGCCTTTGCGGAGGTAGATGAGTTGTTCGTCGATGGTCACAGTTATCAGTTGTCAGTTGTCAGTTTTAAGCTTTCAGTTGCGGGCCTGAGAACTGAGAACTGACGACTGAAAACTACATCTTGTACCGCCCCAAATCTTCGTCGTTGAGCCCTTCCAGCCAGCGCCGCAGTTCTTCGTTGTTGACCTTGTCGGAGATGGTGGCGGCCAGCTTGGAAGATTTGAGGACGCTCTCCTCGACGTAGATCGGGCAATCCAGGCGCAGCGCCAGCGCCAGGGCATCGCTGGGCCGCGAATCCACGCTGATCAGTTCGCCGTCGCGGTCCAGCCAGATCACGGCATAGAAGGTGTCGTCTTTGAGTTCGCTGACCACAACCTTGCGCAGGCCGGTGCCGAGGCCCAGCAGCAGGGTCTTGATCAGGTCGTGGGTCATGGGTCGGGGAGTCGAAACTTTTTCGATCTCGAGCGCGATGGCGTTGGCTTCGTACACGCCCACCCAGATGGGCAGCACCATATTGCCATTCACATCTTTGAGAATGACGATGGGCATGTTGGAAACCGGATCCATCATCAGCCCGCGAATTTTCATTTCAACTTCCATGCGACCACCCCATTCAATTAGACCACAGTTGCAGTCTCACCCACCAACGAGTTGGGGCCGGCGCGCGTGACCCGCACCGGGAGATAGCGCCCGATGAGAGAAACGCCGGGCGAGTGGCCGTTGGAATCCGCGTGCGTGAAATTCAGCGTGCGGTTGTCGGAGGTGCGGCCGATCCATTGCCCCAGCGCCTGGTTGCGCCCTTCGACCAGCACTTCCCGGATCTCGCCCACCAGCGCGGCGTTGCGGCGGATCTGAATCGCGCGCTGCTTTTCCTGAAGAATCGTCAGGCGGCGCTGCTTCTCGTCGTCAGGCACCGCGTCCGGCATGGCCAGCGCGGCGGTGTTGGGCCGCGGCGAATACTTGAAGCTGAACATCGAGTCGTACTCGACTTCATCCAGCAGGTCGACCGTCTGCTCGAAATCCTCTTCCGTCTCGCCGGGGAAGCCGACGATGACGTCAGTGGTGATCGAGTACCGGCGGCGCGCGGTCTTCAGCCACTCGATGCGCCGCATGTAATCGTCGCGCGTGTACAGGCGGTCCATCGCGGCCAGCACTTTCGTCGAGCCCGACTGCACCGGCAGGTGGACGTGGTCGCACAGCACGGGGTTGGCGTCCATGGCATCCACGATGCTCTTACCGAAATCGCGCGGGTGGGAGGTGGTGTAGCGCACGCGGCGGATGCCCGGAACCTCGGCGACGCGCGCCAGCAGCGCGGCGAAGTCCCAGCCGGCCGGCGAGGGGTCGCGGTAGCTGTTCACGTTCTGGCCGAGCAACTGGATTTCCGTGTAGCCGCGCCCGGCCAGGCCGCGCGCCTCGGCCATGACGCTTTCACTCGTCCGGCTGCGCTCCGGCCCGCGGGTGAACGGCACCACGCAATAGGCGCAGGATTTATCGCACCCTTCGATGATGGTGATGTAGGCGCGATGCGGGTTGTCGCGGCGGGTGAAAGGCGTGTCGAAGGTCTCGCCGGTATCCAGGCTAAGCCCGGTGACGCGCCGGTTGCCGGCTTCGAGTTCGACCAGCATCTCGCCCAGCCGCGGATAGCTGGCCGAGCCGGCCACCAGGCTGACGTGCGGCGCGCGCTCGAAGATCTTTTCGCCTTCCTGCTGCGCCACGCACCCCAGCACGCCGAAAATCTTCCCGTTGCCATTGCGCTTGAACTGCTGCAACCGGCTGAAAACCTTCTGTTCGGCCTTGTCGCGGATGCTGCACGTGTTGTAGAGCACCAGCCCGGCCTCGTCGGGCGTCTCCACCTGCGCGTAGCCCTTGGCCACCAGCGTGCCGATCACCTTTTCGGAATCGTGCGCGTTCATCTGGCAGCCGAAGGTTTCGATGTAGAAGGTTTTCCCAGGCACTGATTCTATTGTAGCGGGCCGGGTGGTGGACAGTGAATAGCGGCATTTTTCGCCGCCGCTAACTTTTTTTTCAGGCCACCGAATCAGCAGCTTGCAGAGAAATCCCCGCCTCATTCAGCCGCGAATTTTGGAAACCGCTGCGTACAATAAAGACGTAAGTCGTAGCGCAGGTTTCTAACCTGCCATGCCGGCATTTTGCCGGCATACCCACAAGAAAGCGGCGAACCGCCTGCGCACAGGCGGTTTGCTGCGCTGGAACCAGTAGAACCGGCGCCCCGACCGCCGGTTTCAGCGACTAACTCGTTTGTTTCCATCGAAAGACCGGCGCTCGACCGCCGGTTCGGGTTCGTTCCGCTACTTCACGACGATGTTGACCAACTTATCCGGCACCACGATCAGCTTCACCACCTTCTTACCGCCGGTGGCCGCCTGGATCTTCTCGTCCGCCAGCGCGCCGGCTTTCAGTTCCTCTTCCGGCGTGCCGAAGGGGACTTGGATGCGGCTGCGCAGCTTGCCGTTCACCTGCACCACGATCTCGGCCAGGTCTTCCTTGGCCAACTCGGGGTCGAACGACGGCCAGCAGTGGCGGAACACCGGGCCTTCGTCCCCGAGTTCGTCCCAGATGTCTTGCGAGATGTAGGGCGCGAACGGCGCGAGCAGCAGCGCCAGCTTTTCCAGCACCTCCGCCATCGTGGCCGAGCCGATATTTTCCTCCTCGGCGTAGAGGATGTTCACCAGCTCCATAATGCTGGCGATGCACGTATTGAAATGCCAGCGGGTTTCGAAATCCTCGGTGATTTTGCGGACCGTCTGGTGCAGCTTGCGCAGCACTTTGCGGTCGGATGCGCCCTCGGCCGGCATATCGGTCCGCCCCGCGTTGCGCGTGGCGAAGCGGTAGACGCGGCCCAGGAAATAGTGGATGCCGTTGGCCCCTTCCCAGCGCCAGTCGACTTCCTTTTCCGGCGGCGCGGCGAAGAGCACGAACATGCGCGCGGTGTCGGTGCCGTATTTTTCGGCCAGCATGTCCGCGCCCACCACGTTGCCCTTGGACTTCGACATCTTCGCGCCTTCGGCAATCACCATGCCCTGCGTGAAAAGGCGCCGGGCGGGCTCGGAGTTCTTCACCAGCCCGATGTCGCGCATCATCTTGGTGAAGAAGCGCGAATAGATCAGGTGCAAAATGGCGTGCTCCACGCCGCCGATGTACTGATCGATCTCGAACCAGTAGGCGATTTTCGCCGGATCGAACGGCATGCGGTCGTTGCGCGGATCGCAGTAGCGATAGAAATACCAGGACGAATCGATGAAGGTGTCCATGGTATCGGTCTCGCGGCGCGCCGTACCGCCGCACCGCGGACAGGCCACATTCACGAACTCGGGCACGTTTTCGAGCGGCGAGCGGCCGGTGCCGGTGATCTCGACCTGGTCCGGCAGAATCACCGGGAGTTGATTTTCGGGCACCGGAACTACGCCGCACTGCGCGCAGTGGATCACCGGAATGGGCGTGCCCCAGTAGCGCTGGCGCGAGATGCCCCAGTCCTTGATGCGGTACGTAATGGCCGCATCGCCGAAGCCGTGCTCGCGCGCGTAGGCCGACATGCGGCGGCGCGCCTCATCGCCTGGCAGGCCGGACCACGGCCCGGAATTTTCCAAGATGCCGTCTTCGGTGAACGCCTCCTTCATGCCGGGTTCGACGGCCAGCGGCCCATCGACGGGGCTAATCACCGGGCGGATCGGAATGCCGTACTTGCGGCAGAATTCGAAATCGCGCTCGTCGTGCGCGGGGACGGCCATAATCGCGCCGGTGCCGTAGCCCATGAGGACGAAGTTGCCGATCCAGATGGGCACCCGCTCGTTGCTGTACGGGTTCAGGGCGTAGTGGCCGGAGAAGAAGCCTTCCTTTTCGATATCGCCCGGGTCGCGTCCGGCGCGGGCGTCCACCATGGCTTTGGCCCGCGCCTTGCCGGCGGCGTCGAGCAGCGTTTCGTTGAGCGGATGCTCGGGCGCGAGGATCACGCACGTCGCGCCGAAAATGGTATCCACGCGCGTGGTGAAGACGCGGATGTGCTCGCCCGTTTCGGCGAGCATGAAGTCGATTTCCGCGCCTTCCGAGCGGCCGATCCAGTTGCGCTGCATGGTGAGCACGCGCTCGGGCCAGCCGCCTTCGAGCTGCTGCATGTCGGTGAGAAGCTGGTCGGCATAGGCTGTGATCTTCAGGAACCACTGCTCCAGGGCGCGCTGATCCACGGGCGTTTCGTCGTGGCGCGAGCAGCAGCCGTCCACCACCTGCTCATTGGCCAGCACGGTGGCGCACTTGGGGCACCAGTTCACCAGCGCCTTCTTGCGATACGCCAGCCCGCGCTCCAGCATCTTAAGGAAGAACCACTGGTTCCAGCGGTAGTATTGGGGCTCGCAGGTGGAGACCTCGCGGTCCCAATCGTAGCTGAAGCCGAAGCGGCGATGCGTCTTCTTCATGGCCGCGATGTTCTGGAGCGTCCATTCGCGCGGCGGGCGCTTGTTGGCGATGGCGGCATTTTCGGCGGGCAGGCCGAAGGCGTCCCAGCCCATCGGGTGCAGGACGTTGAAGCCGCGCATCCACTTATAGCGCGCCAGGGCGTCGCCGATGGAGTAGTTGCGGATGTGGCCGATGTGCAGCGTACCGCTCGGGTACGGCAGCATCTCGAGCACGTAGAACTTGGGCTTCGAGGGATCCTCCTCGGCTTTGTAGAAGGTGGCGTCCTTCCACCGCTCGAGCCATTTCAGCTCGATGGCTTGATGATCGTAAGGCTTTTCGGGCACTGAAAATATCGTAGCAGGAGGCGCGCGAACAGGGTGCGATTCATCTCAGGCCAGCAGAGAGAATCCAGCGACGCCGCGAAGAGCCCGATCGAAGGTGACGGTGTCGCGGCACCCCGCCTGGCGGCTGATCTCGCCGATGAGATGATCGGAGAAATCTCCCTTGCCGGCACGCCAGGCGCGCAGCGCGCGCCGCACCAAGGCATCGTGTTCAATGGAAAACTGCCCAGTGCGCAGGACTTGCTCCAGGTGGCCCGCGATTTGAGGCTTGGTTTGGTGGTAGAGGCGTGACAACACCCAGACCAGCTCACAGAGAACGATGGCGCTCAGGTAAAGGGGCTCATCGTTCCGGAGGCACTCTTCGATCACGCGCTCGGCGATCGCGCACTGGCGCGGGTCGTCGGCGGCGAGATAACGCACCAGGACGTTAGTGTCCAGGCTTCTCATCGCCGCGCGTATCCATCCGCGATCGCCCGGCGGATTTCGGCGAGGGAAGGTGCCCGCTTTCGGGGAGAACGCACCATGCCCTTCAACTTTCGGATCTCGTTCGTGAGGGGCTCCAGGATCAGGCGCCGCTTGGCATCGACACGAAACTCGATGCGCTGCCCCTTGCGGAGATGCAGTTCCTCCCGGATCTCCTGTGGCACGGTGAGTTGTCCCTTACTGGTTAGAGTGCTAACCGGCATCTTCCTTACCGCTTAAAGCTTCCTTACTATAGTGTAAGGAAGCAGGCCACCGCCCGTCAAGCCGCGCGAAAGCTACGGAACCGAGGGCCGCAGCAGCAGGCGCACCGTCGCAATGGAATTGGGCCCCAGCCCAACCTCCAGCCCGCCGTTCTGCACCGCGAGCTCCCGCTGGTTATCCTCCGCCGCGTTGCACAGCCAGGCATGATTGATCGCAAGCAAGCCGGAAGACAGTCTGGCCGTCGCCGCGTGGCCGGCGGTTTCGAGCAGCCTCGCCACATAGCCGTTGCCGTCTTCGGCGGGCTTGAGCGTTTCGAGCTCGACGCCGTCGCCGCTCAGCATAAGGAACGATCCGCCGGCCGCCGGCAGCGTGCCGCGCTCGGCGAGCTTATCGTTGCGCACCAGCTCGCCCAATTCGAGCGGCGTCAGTTCCTCGTGCGCCAGGCGGGTGAGCGCGGCGGGCGCCAGGTCCGCGCCGCTCGTGAGCACGTAGCGGAAAAGAAAATCGCCGCTCTGCACGCGCGGGAAATTGGTATGCCAGTAGTTGTTCAGTGCGTAAGAAAAAATCGTGGACGAGCGCGGCTCGAATTTTTTCGGCCACAGGCCGCGGTCGATGTCGCCGAAGGTGACCAGCGGGGCATCCAGCGGAAGCACCGCCGCGCTCATGCCGCCGCCGCTGACGCGCGCCCAGCGGCCCGTCGTGTACCATTCGCGGCAACCGCCCGCGAGTTCGTCGCGTGCGGGGTTTACGGTTCCCGTTTGACCCTGGTATTCGAACTGCGGATCGGGCGCGGCGAACGGGAAAGCGAAGTAAACGGCTTCCTTGTCGCTGACCGGCTCCTTCTTCAGCCGGTTGAGAATCTCGATCTTCTTTTCGGCATCGAACAGCCGGATTTCGACCGCGATTTCGGGCGCATGCGGCCCGCTCACCTGGAAGCGCAGCGTGGAGCCCCAGGGCGTCCGGCTGACGCGCACCGCCGCGGTGCCGCCGGAGGGCGTCACGGTGAGGTTCGCGGTGGGCAGGTGCTCGGTGATGTGGATGAGACGAGTGTTGTCGCCGCCGGAAACATAGAGGTATTGGCCAAGCAAATAGGGGCTGTGCGAATCCACCATCTCGCGGCCGGTCTGCTTGTCCACGATGCTCGAAATGCCGCCGCGGCCGGGATCCACGGTCACGCGGTAGAAGGCGTTTTCGATGGTGTTCTCAAGCCTGGCGGGCGGAGCCGCCGCGGGGGGCGGGCGGCGCTCGAGGCGGTACACGCGGTAGCCAAGGCCGGGAACATTCCCGGCCCGGAATTGCACGTGGCGGTATCCGGGACCGTTGCGCAGCGTTTCGAGCGGAACCACCCCGCCCTCGCTGTCCACCAGCGCCAGGCCGTTGGCAAGATCCGTTTCCACCAGCCCGCTGCGCGCGTGCGCCAGGGAATTGAAAACCGCTACCGCCGGCGGCGTGATGCGGATGGAATCCATCAGGCGGCTCATGGATTCCTGTGCGATCCAGTGCGCGGTCTCGTGCGCGTCGGTGACGTGGAAATGCTTGGTCGCGATCTGGCGCACGCTCTCCTCGCTCTCCGGGCGCGACCAGCCGCCGGAAGAGGTATAGGTGTGCTCGGCGTAAAGGACCAGGTCCGACCAGAGGCGGTGGAGGCGGTCGAGCGGCGGCGCCCACTCGGGCTGCTGGAGCGCGGCCAGCGAAGACAGCGTCTCGACCGCCGGCCCGCGGCTTTCGGTCTCGCGGTACAGCGCGGCAAATTGCGCGTCGGTGCCGATGCCGTCTTCCCAATAGGGGCCGAAATCGCCGCGCACCGTCTCGAGCCTATCGCCGTAGCGTTTGGCGATCAGGTCGAAGTAATCGCGGAAAGTGGCGAGTTGGAGGTGCGGCCAGGCATATTTGGCGTTCCACTGCCGCACGAATTCGCCCTCGCCGGCAATGAGGTCGGTATTTTCGAGCTGGCTGCCGAACATGAGCACCGTATCGGGCACATAGCCCGGCGATTCGAAAGTCTGGAAAAACACCGGCAGGCTTTCGCGGCAGGCGGCCTCGCGCGGCGGCATGCCGCAGACGAACCAGAGGTTGGAATACTGCTTCGTGTAGGCCATCAAAACCTTCGACCCGTCGGGGCCTTGCCACCAGAAAGGCGAGCGCGTCTGCCAGCGGCCGTAGAGCGGCTGCGGCCCGCGGTCGGGATTCGCGCCGGCGGCGAAATACTTCACGCCCGCGGCGCTCAGCACGGAGGCATAGGCCCATGGATACGCGGGCACGTCGGTGATGTTGGCGTAGTCGGCCGGCTGGCCCATCTGGCGGTTGAGCGCGTGGCCGGCGTAGAGCGAGCGGATGAGCGTTTCCAGGCTGGCGCCGCCGGCCATCAGGTTCATTGCCTGCGCGGGAATGGCGATGTGGCCGGCGCGGACCGCGGCTCCGAATTCCTTCCGCGCGGCGGGCGAGCGCGTGCGCAGATACTGCTCGGCCAGCCAGGCGCCGTCGAGCGAAAAGCGCATATCGGGATCGCTGCGCATCTCCGCCAGCAGGCGGTCCAAATTTCGGTTTTGCAGCTCTTCGATTTTGGGCTGGTAGTCGGTGAAGCCGATATCGAGATGCGTGTGCGGAACGATGTACACGGTCAGCTTGCGCTCGGGTGTGACGGGCACGGCGGGCTCATATTTCTTGCCGTTGATCTCGATAGTGGCGCGGGCTTCGGACCCGGCGGGAAATTCCGGGACCGCGAATTCAAAACGCTGCTGGCCGAAGCGGCCGGTCGCGAGGTCGGCGCGCTGGGTGGAGCCGGCGAGCGAGAGGAAAAGGTTTCCGCGCGAAACCGTTTCGGCGGGCGTGACGGTTACGGAGATCAACTCGCGGTTCGGAGCGGAGTAGAAATAAGTCGGCTCGATGGCGATGGCGGGTTCGGCGGGAGCGCTCTCCGAATGCACCAGCGCCAGCGCGTCCCACTCGAATCGGGAATCGCCGTTCTCATCCGGCGGATCGTTCACCGCGGTGATGCGCAGCGTGTTCTCGCCCTGCCGCAGAACGCTGGCGGGAACTGGGACGCGGGCACGCGCTTCGGCGTTGACCGGCGAATCCATGCGCCCTTCGGCGTGATAGCTCAGGCGACGATCAAGGTACACTTTGCCGGGTGTGCCGTTGAGGTCGAGATCCAGGTGCGGCGCGCGCGGAAAACCGGCGAGCACGGCGAGGTCCAGGAAGAACGATCCGCGCGGAGGCTCGTTCAGGCGAAAGTGGATCTCGCGCACGCCGGCAGTCTGCGTTGCCGGCCAGCGCCGCGCGGCATTGGGCGCCGCGGCATCCACCACGACCTGTCGATTGCCGGCGCGTCCGCCAAATTCGGCCGCATTGTGGTTGAACTCGCCGATATGCCAGACAGTCGTCTCCTGGGCCGGAAGCAGCAGCGCCAGGAACAAGAGGGTTATGATTCCTTTAGCCATGATTCGTATCGTAATGCTTCTTGCGACGCTCGTGTCGCTCGCCGCCGCCCAGCCGGTCCGCGTGGCCATCGCGGGACTGGCGCACGGCCACGTGGCCGGCTTCCTGCACAATGCCAGGGGCCGCTCCGAAATCGGCCTCGTCGCGCTGTACGATCCCGATCCCGCGCTGCTTGCCAAGTATGCCAAACCGGCCGGCCTCGCCAGCGACATGCTTTTTACGGACCTTGGCAAGATGCTCGACACCGTGAAGCCGGAAGCGGTCGCCACCTTCACCAGCACCTACGATCATCCGATGGTGGTGGAGGCATGCGCCCAGCGGCATATTCCGGTGATGATGGAAAAGCCGCTGGCGGTGAGCGTGGCCGCCGCGCGGCGCATCCAGCAGGCGGCCAACCGCACCCGCACGCCGGTGATCGTCAATTACGAAACCACGTGGTACCGCAACCACGCCGCGGTCTGGAAAATGTTCCACCCGCAGGGCGCGGCGGGCGCGATCCGCAAAATGGTGGCCATGGACGGCCACCAGGGGCCCAAGGAGATCCACGTCCAGCCGGAGTTTTTCGCCTGGCTCAGCGACCCGGTGAAGAACGGCGCCGGCGCGCTGTTCGATTTCGGCTGCTACGGCGCGAACCTCATGACTTGGCTCATGGACAACCAGCGGCCCCTCAAGGTCACCGCCATCGCGCAAACGGAGAAGCCGCAGATCTACGCGCGGGTGGATGACGAAGCCAGTGTGCTGCTGGAATATCCCAAGGCGCAGGGGATCATTCAGGCGTCGTGGGACTGGCCCTTCAACCGCAAGGACCTGGAGGTGTACGGCGAACGAGGCTACGCGATCGCCACGACCGGCGGCAACGACTTGCGCGTGCGGCTTCCGGGCGACCGCGCCGAGCAGGTGCGCGGCGCGGCGGACCTGCCGGCATTGCCCGCCGATGCGCACGATTCCATCTCGTACCTCGCCGCCGTGGCGCGCGGGAAGGTGAAGCCCTCGGGTTTGTCGGGCCTGGAAAACAACATGATCGTCGTCGAGATTTTGGAAGCGGCGCGCGAATCCGCGCGCACCAGCCGGACGATCGTTTTGCAGTAGAATACCTCTATGAATCGCGTGGCTTTTCTGTTTCTCGCCGTTCCGCTCGTGGGTACGCTGTACGCGCAAAATCCGGTGATCGCCGAGGCGAAGCAGCAGTACACCAGGGTGAAAGACAACCTCATCGCTGCGGCCGAGAAGATGCCGGAGCAGGACTACAACTTCAAACCAACCGACGCGCAGCAGACCTTCGCCGAACGCATGACGCACGTGGCCAATCAGTACCGGTCATGCGGCGCCATCGCCGGCCAGCACAAGACCATCGACACCTCGAAGCGCGACAAGGCCAGCGTGGTCTCGGCGTTGAAGGAGTCATTTGCGGTCTGCGACGCCGCCTGGGACGGGCTGAACGCCCAGAACGCGCACGAAATGGTTCAAGCCGGGCGGGGCGGCCAGCGCTCCAGGCTGGGCATCCTGATCGGCAACACCAATCACGATAGCGAGCTGTACGGCTACATCGCGGTGTACCTGCGGCTGAAGAACGTGGTGCCGCCCTCGAGCGAGCGCCGGATGCGGTAGCGCACTACGGCTTGTCGTACTCGCCGATTTTGCGGATCCAGATGTTGCGGAAACGCACCGGATAGCCGTGGTCCTGTAAGAGGATGGGGGCGTCGCCGTGCGGTTGGTAGCTGCCCACCGCGCGGTACAGGGTAGGGCCGTCGAGTTCCTTGTGGTTCTGCACGACCACGCCGTTGAACAGCAGCGTAAGATACGCCGGCCGGGTGAGCTTCTGGCCCTCGAACTTCGGCGCCTCCCAGACGATGTCGTAAGTGTTCCACTCGCCGGGCTTGCGCACGGGGTTCACCAGCGGCGGCCATTGGCCGTAGATCGCGCCGGCCGAGCCATCGGCATAGGTAGGATTGTTGTAGGAATCGAGCACCTGGATCTCGTACCGGCTCATCATGTAGACGCCGCTATTGCCGCGGGCCTGGCTGTTGCCGCGCACGACCTCCGGCGAGGCCCACTCGATGTGAAGCTGGCAATCGCCGAAATAATCGCGGGTCATCAGGTCGCCGCTGTGCGGCGCGATCTCGAAGTAGCCGTTCTCCACCTTCCATTTGAGCTCGACCAGCTTGCCGCGGTCGGCGCGGCGGCCGCGCTGCACCCACTTAGAGAGGTCGTGGCCGTCGAACAGGACGATGGCATCCGACGGCGGTGCGCCGGGCGTTGATCCCGGCGTGATCACGCGCGGGTGCGGGCGATCCGAATCGTGCACGTGCCACGGCTGGCCGGGCAGTATGGGGGTATCCTTGAAACCCAGGTCGTGCGAGGTCTGCTGCGCGACGAGCGCGCCGCCGGCCAACAGCGCGGCGGCATAGAGCGAGCGAGTCAGAGTGCGGTTCATAGATGAATTCCAGCATACACGAATGCGGCATAATGTAACCTTGATCCGGACACTGCAATTCCTCGCATGCATCGCGGCGCTGGCCTCGCTGCGCGCCGCCGATCCCGATTGGCCGGTGAACGGCGGCCGGAATAACATCCGCTATTCGCCGCTCACGGAAATCAGCCCGCGCAATGTCGGCCGGCTGGCGGTCGCCTGGACCTACGATTCGCACGACGATTTCTACGGCTCCGAGATGCAGTGCAACCCGGTGGTGGCCGATGGCGTGCTCTACGCCACGACGCCGCGGCTGCGGGTAGTGGCGCTCGACGCCGCCACCGGGCGCGAGATCTGGAGCTTCGACCCCGACCCGCATCGCACCATGCACGTCCGCAATCGCGGCGTGACGCTCTCGAAAGACCGCCTCTTCTTCACCTATTTGAGTTACCTCTACGCGCTCGACCGGAAGACCGGCCGGATCGTGCGGAGCTTCGGGGATAACGGCCGCGTCGATCTTCGGCAGGGGCTCGGCCGGCCCGCCGACCGGATGACCGTCAGCGCCACCAGCCCGGGCGCGATCTTTGAAGATCTCATCATCCTGGGCAGCACGGTGCCGGAAACGCTGCCCGGCTCGCCCGGCGATATCCGCGCCTTCGACGTCCACACCGGGAAGCTGCGCTGGAGCTTCCACACCATTCCGCACCCCGGCGAATTCGGCTACGATACGTGGCCGCCGACAGCGTACAAAATTTCCGGCGGCGCCAACGCCTGGTCCGGCGTGGTGGTGGACGCGAAGTTGGAGATGGTGTTCGCCTCGACCGGCTCGGCGTCTTTCGATTTCTACGGCGCCAACCGATTGGGCGACGACCTGTTCGCCGATTGCATCCTGGCGCTGGACGCGCGCACGGGCAAGCGCATCTGGCATTTTCAGGGCATCCATCACAACGTCTGGGACTACGATTTTCCCGCCGCGCCGAACCTGATCACGGTGACGCGCAACGGCCGCAAGATCGACGCGCTGGCGCAGATCACCAAGACGGGGTTCGTCTACGTCTTCAATCGGCGGACGGGCGAGCCGCTGTTTCCCATCGGCAGCCGCAAGGTGCCGCCGTCGCCGGTGGATGGCGAGAAGCTGGCGCCGAGCGAGCCGGTCGCTTTGAAGCCGCCGCCCTTCGTCCGGCAGGGGCTGATCGAAGACATGCTCACCACGCGCACGCCGGAGGCGCACGCCGCGGTGCTGGAGATGTTCCGCAAAGTCCACTCCGGCGGCATGTTCTATCCGCCGACCACGGAAGGCACGGTGATCTTTCCCGGCTTCGACGGCGGCGGCGAGTGGGGCGGCGCGGCGTTCGATCCCGAAACCGTGCTGCTCTACGTGAACGCCAACGAGATGGCCTGGATCCTGCGGCTGGTGCCGAGAGATGAGAAGTCCGCGTACATGAACCATTGCGCCAGCTGCCATCGCCCCGACCGGCGCGGCACGCCGGGGGAATTTCCCTCGCTGGTGGATGTCGGCAAGCGGCTTTCGCGGCAGGAGATCGTGCGCACCATCCAGCAGGGCGCCGGACGCATGCCGGGGTTCGCGGCGCTGGGCGCGGCGACCATCGACGATATCGCCGATTTCCTGATCACCGGCAAGGACAGCACCGGACATCCGGAGGTGACCGCGCACCGCGATCCCAACTGGCTCGAATACCGCAGCGACGGCTACAACAAGTTCCTCGATCCGGACGGCTATCCGGCGATTGCGCCGCCGTGGGGCACGCTGAACGCCATCGACCTGAACAAGGGCGAGATCCGGTGGAAAGTCCCGTTCGGCGAATATCCCGAACTGGCGGCCAAGGGCATGCGCAACACCGGCAGCGATAACTACGGCGGTCCGGTGGTGACCGCCGGCGGGCTGGTGTTCATCGGCGCGACCGATTTCGACCGCAAGTTCCACGCCTACGACAAGCGCAGCGGCAAGCTGCTGTGGGAGACCACGCTGCCCGCGGCGGGCAACGCCACGCCGGCGATTTACGAAGCTCACGGCCGGGAATACGTGGCGATCGCCTGCGGCGGCGGGAAGGACAAGATGCCGTCGGGCGGCAAGATCGTGGCCTTCGCGCTGCCCGAAAGATAGGCGCGACAGCCTCGCTCCAGCAAGGTGACGCGTGCTACTATCTGGCCGCTATGCGTACGCGAATTCTGGCGCCCTTACTGCTGCTGTCGTTGTCTGGCCCGGTAGCGGCTCAAACGATCACGGCCTCGCTCGAAGGCCTCGTCCACGATCCCACCGGCGCGATGATAGCCGGCGCTCAGGTCACCGTGGTCAATACCGCGACGAACGTGGAAACCCACCTGACGACCGGCGACACGGGGCAGTTCCTGGCGCTGTCGCTTTCGCCGGGAACTTATAGCATCGCTATCGAAGCGGCGGGCTTCAAGAAAGTCGAAGAGAGCGGTATCGTGCTGCAAGTCAACCAGGCCGCGCGCCTGGAGTTCAAGATGGAATTGGGCGCGACTTCGGAAAAGGTGGAGGTGACCGGGCAGGCGCCGCTCATCGATCCTTCGACCTCCGCCTTGGGGCAGGTGGTGGATAACCGCAGCATCTCCAACCTGCCGCTCAACGAGCGCAACTCGTGGTCGCTGGTTTTCCTGGCGCCGGGAGTCGAGGGCAGCGTTGGCGACAAATACAACAACGTCAATATTTCGATCAATGGCGGCCGGCCCGGCAGCGCCGCCATCCTGGTGGACGGCACGCCTTCCTCCACACCGCTTTCCAACCCGATTCAGGGGTTCACGGTTTTGCCCTCGGTGGATGCGGTGCAGGAATTCAAGGTGCAGACCGACAATTACTCGGCGGAGTTCGGACGCAGCGGCAGCGGCGTGATCAACCTGATTTACAAATCGGGCACCAACGACCTGCACGGCAGCGCCTTCGAGTTCCTGCGCAACTCCGATATGGACGCCAACGACTTCTTCTCGAACCGCAACGGCATACCGCTGCAAAGCTTCAAGCGCAGCCAGTTCGGAGGCACAGCCGGCGGGCCGGTGTATCTGCCGCGCCTGTACAACGGCCGCGACAAGACCTTCTTCTTCTTCTCCTATGAAGGGCTGCGGCAAACCACGCCCGCGAACCTCAACGCGACGGTACCCACCGCGTTGCAGCGCGACGGGGACTTCTCCCAGACGCTCAACGCCAGCGGCGGTCTCATCAACATTTACGATCCCACCACCACCACGCCCTCGGGCTCCGGCTTCGTGCGCCAGGTGTTTCCGGGAAATGCGATTCCAACTTCGCGGTTCGACCCGGTCTCGCGCAACGTGATGAAGTATTATCCCCTGCCGAACGAGCCGGGAAACCTGTACACCAACGCGAACAACTACTACGTGGCCAGCACCGGCTCTACCGTGATGGACCAGTTCGACGTGAAGATGGACGAAAATATAAATGCCCAGAATCGTTTTTTTGTCCGGTTCTCCCACCGCAACTTCGACCCCCAGCCTCCGGATTATTTTCCTGCCGAGATCCGCGTCGCGCAGGGCAACACGAACACGGTCGACAAGTTTAATAACGCGGCGCTGGAATACACGTACAACCCGAGCGCCACGCTGTTGTTTTCGCTGCACTACGGTTTGGCCCGCACGGCGGAACATACCATCCCGCGCAGCCTCGGATTCGACCCGGTGCAACTGGGGATGCCCAGCTACATGGACCAGGCGAACGACATCATGTTTCCGCAGTTCTCTCCGGCGGGGTACCGGGCCCTGGGCAACGGCGGCGCCTCGCAGGTCCAGAGCAATGCCTGGTACACGCACTCGGTGGAGCTGAATAACATGAAGGTCTTCTCCAAGCACCTGCTCAAATTCGGCTTCGACGGGCGTTTGTCCTATGTCAACGTCCTCAATCCCGGAAAGAATCCCGACGGGGGTTTCAGTTTTCCGAAGAGCTTCACGCAGGGGCCCAACCCGAACAAGGCCAGCAACACCGCCGGCGATGGATTCGCCGCTTTCCTCCTGGGCGTGGGCAACGGGTCGCTGGCGCTGAACAGCAAGGACGCCGCCACCACCAGCCCGTATTACGCCTGGTACGTGGCGGACGACTGGAAGGTCACGAAGCGCCTTACGTTGAACATCGGCCTGCGTTACGCGCTGGATGTGCCTTTTAGCGAGCGCTACAACCGGGCGAACCTGTTCGATCCCACCATCGCTTCGCCGCTGGCGGGTCCCGCCGGGCTGCCCGGATTGCAGGGCGGGCTGCTGTTCCTGGGCACCGGCGGCCAGAGCTCGCAGTCGTTCGCCACCGACCTGCGCAACTGGGACCCGCGCTTCGGCTTCGCGTATCAACTCAGCGGAACCACGGTGGTGCGGGGCGGCTTCGGCATTTTCCACGCACCTTCGTACCGCGAGGCGGCCGCTACCTTCGGCAGCGCGGGTTTCAGCAGCACCACCAGCTTCGTTTCGGCGGCCGACGGCATCACTCCAACCGACTATCTGCGCAACCCGTTCCCCCAGGGGCTGGTCCCCACGCCGGGCAATGCCGCCGGGCTCCTCACCGCGATCGGAACCGACATTGACGCGCAGTTGCGCGGCGATGACACCGTGCCGTACTCGGAGAACTGGAGCTTGAACCTTCAGCATCAGTTCCCCGGCAGCGTGCTGGTGGAGGCCGGATATGTGGGGATGCACGCGTTGCACCTGAACTTCGCGAGTTACCCGATGGATTCCCTGCGGCCCGAGCAGTTGACCCTGGGCACCCAGCTTCAGCAGATGGTCCCGAACCCGTTCTATGGCCTGATCACCATCGGCCCGATGTCCGCGGCCACGGTCCCGTACGGCTCGCTGGTCGCGCCCTTCCCGCAATTCACCAGCGTGAGTCTGGATTACCCGTCGGGGGCCGAGTCGATCTACCATTCCTTCCAGCTCAAGGCCGAAAAGCGGCTCAGCTCCGGGCTGAGCTTCCTGGTCTCCTACACCGCGCAGAAGCTTATCGACAACGCTTCCATCATCAAGAACGTGGGCTCGGATGCCGCCATTCAGAACATCTACGACCTGCGGTCGGAGCGCTCGGTTTCGGCCAACGATATCTCTCAGATGCTGGTGATCAGCTACGTGTACGAGTTGCCGTTCGGCAGAGGGCGGCGGCTGGGCGGCAACTGGAACCGTGCGGTGGATGGGTTCCTGGGGGGATGGCAGGTCAACGGGATCACCACCTTCCAGACCGGCCTGCCGCTGGTGATGACCACGCAGAACACCTCGCATGCCGGCAACGACACGCTGCGTCCCAACAACGACGGGCAGAGCGCCAAGCTGGGCGGACCGGTGGAAAGCCGGCTGAACGAGTATTTCGACACGTCGGTGTTTTCGCAGCCGGCGCCCTTCACCCTGGGCAACACGGGCCGCACGCTTCCGGACGTGCGCGGGCCGGGCACGAGGAATTTCGATTTCTCGCTGTTCAAGAACTTCGAGTTAAGGGAGCGCCTGTCGGTGCAATTGCGCGGCGAGGCCTTCAATGTGATGAACACGGTGCGGTTCGCGGATCCCAACCAGAACCTGAGCAACGTCCAGTTCGGCATCATCTCGTCGCAGGCCAACGACCCGCGGCAGTTGCAACTGGCGTTGAAGCTGCTGTTTTGAGTGTGCCAAGAGCAAAAGAGGCGGCGACAGACGACTCTTTTGCGTAACTGAGTAGTCGATGAGGGAAGGCCCCTTGGAACCGTCTTGCAGGAGAAGGTTCCAAACCACCTCCCGCTGCTGCGGGCAAACGGTGAAGATCCCGAAAGCCAATGGCGGGGAGAGGACGTTGGGGATACCGACGGTCTCAGATCGAATCGCGCAAATGGTCGTGAAGAATCGACTGGAAGCAGTGGTGGAGCCACTATTCCTGCCGGCATCGTATGGGTATCGCGCGGGGAAGTCGGCGTTGGATGCAGTGGGGTAGGCGCGGCAGAAGTGCTGGGCCTACGACTGGGTTTGCGACCTGGACATCAAGGGCTACTTGGATCGTGTTCCATACTGCCCCCTGGTTGTTGAAAAAGTGGCGGCTGTCGAGCCTCTGGATCGCCTGGAGTTGCTCCGGTCTGATGGCACTGGGCCGCTGCTGCTCCCGGCGCTGCAGTTCGCTCTCCGCCGTGGCGAGATCGCGCAGCCGATTCTCCCACTCGCTTTCCAGTCCGCGGGCGACCAGCCGATTCTCCGGCTCCACCGCCCGATAGCCTCGCTCGGCCCGCTCCGCTTCATAGCGGGCGCGTTCTACCTCCAAACGCCATTGCGACAAAGCAGCGTCGTGGTTCGCTTGCAGTTGTTCAACCGACAGCCGCATGGCTTCGATCGCGGCCGGTGTGATGGCCTGAAGAAAGGTATCGGCAACGGCCTGCTCGATCACCGTGCCTCCGACGTTGAAGCAGTACACGCCGCGCCCATTCACGAGGTCTTTGCCGGCACAGTGATAACCGGGAGCCGAGTTCCGGCCGCGATAATGAACATGCAGACGGCGGCCGCAGTGTCCCCAAGTGACGATGCCTTGCAGCAGTGCCGAGCCCTCCCTCACCGCACCTCCCGGTTGATGCGGCTGCGGCCGCGTGTTGGAATCAAGCCGTGCCTGGTTGGCTTCGAAGGTGGGCCAATCGATGAAGCCGGGATGATGGTCCCGGATGAGAACGGACCATTGATCCATGGGCAAATGCCGCGCCCGTTTTCTGACCATCCCCTGTTCATCGACGTAGCGTTCGTACCGAGTCTTGCCGTAGGTGTAAGCGCCAGCATACCCCGGATTGGTGAGGAGTTGGTGGAGTGCGTGATAGGTCGGGGTGACCCAGCGGATCGGGCCAGGCATGCCGGCGGGATTGGCCTGGAGCGGAAACGACAGGCCTTCGGAGCGGAACCAGAGCCACACTCGTCGAGCGGAGCCGAATTCAGCGAACCGCTGGAAGACGGCGCGGATCGCGCCGGTGACGGTTTCGTCGGGATGAAACAGGACTTCACCATCCTGTTTTCCCCAAACGAAGCCCGCGGGCAATCCGCGGCGCAGTTCTCCGCGGGCGGCCTTGTTACGGATGCCGCCGTCGAGCCGCGCGCGGATGATCTGCAACTCGGCTTCGCTCATCGTGCCCTTCAGCCCCAGCAGCAGCCGATCAGAGATAAGCCCCGGAGAGGGCCGACAGAAGTTTTGCCGTCCGGCCAATCGGCGGGGATCATGGACTTGCTGCCGTCAGGTAAAATGAGCACGAACTGCAAGCCGGTTGGCATGCGCGCTTGCCGAAGGACTTCCAGAGATTGTCCTTGGAACGGATGATGGGGACGCGTGATGGTCACGCGTTCGGGAAAGTGCTGATGATGGGTAGTGTGTCGTGATGTCCTTCGACAGCATCGATCAGGAAAAGCTGATGATGCTGGTAGGGGAGCGAATCTCGGATCGATGGATGCATTCGTGATCTACAGTCTACGCCGTTGGCAGCATCGGCGGGGTGGGCAAGCGACCCACGAAACGTCCGCTGTTCACCTGGGATCAGCTTCGCGGAATGAACCTGTACCGGTTGATGGGCACGGTGAAATATCCGTCGCAAGCTACACCCAGAAGATCATCGTTAAGCCGTGTGCCGGAAAGCGGCACGCACGGTTTGAAAGGGGAAATTAGAAACGGGCTGGTGTAAGCCAGTACCGCGCTAAACTTCTAGCAATGGCCGGAGTCCTCGCGAAGCGGTTGCGCACGGTGGCGGCTTCGCTGGCCGTGATCCTGGTGATCGCGCTTGCGCTGCGCGTCGATTACGCCTGGGACTACGCGCAGCATCGTCCCCGGCAGGCGCTGGCCATCTTTCCGTTCCTGTTCGAGCCGGGGAACGTGGCCGCATCGCTCGCGGCGGGCCACGGATTCAGTTCGCCCTTCCGCCAGAACACCGGGCCGACAGCGTGGCTCGCGCCGGTCTACCCGCTGCTTCTGGCCGGCATCTTCCGCACCTTCGGCATCTACAAATTCGCCTCGTTCGCAGCCGCGGCCGGACTGAATATCGCGTTCTCCACTCTCACCATCGTGCCGCTGTACTTCGCCGGGCGGCGCGTGGGCGGCATCGGCACCGCCGCCCTGGCCGGATGGCTGTGGGCGGTGTTCCCGAACGCCATCAAACTGCCGGTACAGGCGATGTGGGACGCCTCGCTCGGCGCGCTGCTCGCGGCGGCGATTCTATGGGCCACGCTCGCGGTAGCCGGGTCGCGGCGCATCGCGGCTTGGTGCGGCTACGGCCTGCTATGGGGTCTGGCGCTCATGACCACGCCCGCACTGGGCGCGATGCTGCCGTTCCTGCTCGGATGGATGGCCTGGCGCGCGCGCCGCATTTCGCGCCCGGCGCTGGCGCTCGCGGCCGCGGTGCTGTGCTGCGTCCCCTGGACCGTGCGCAACTTCGAGACCTTCCACGCCTTCATCCCGCTGCGGTCGGTGGTTGGCCTGACCCTTTGGCTGGGCAACCACAGCCAGGCGGCCGGCGTCTGGCCGGGACGGCTGCATCCCATCGATAACCAGGTGGAGCGCGCCCGCTACGTCGAATTGGGCGAGGTGGCCTACATGCAGGAAAAGAAACAGCAGGCGCTGGAATTCATCGGGCGGCGCCCGGCAGAGGAGGCCGGCGCCGCCTGGTCGCATTGCGTGGCGCTCTGGACGGGCGGCACCGCCCACCCGCTGGCCGATTTCCCGCGCGGCGATTGGCCGTTCCGCGGCATTCTGCTTTTCAACCTGCTGGCCGGCGCCGGCGCCCTGGCCGGGGCAATAGTCCTCTACCGCGCGCGCAATGTGTATGCGTTCCCCCTGGCCGCGGGGCCGCTGATTTTTCCGCTGGTGTACTATCTCACGCTGGGCTCGGCCCGCTACCGGCACCCGCTCGACCCGGCACTGCTGCTGCTGACGGCGGTGGCGTTGAACCGCGGGGCCGCGAGTAAGGGGCGTTACTGAAGGCGCGGGTGGATCTGCTCGTTCGAAACCAGGCCGTCGAAGATCGCCAGGACCTGCTTGCGGTAGGCGTAGATGCGTTGCAGGCTGTCCCGGAAGGAAACCTCGAAATCACGCGCTTTCATCCACTTCTGGAGCATGGACGGGGACACGTCAATATCTTGCCTGAGGGTCTCGACATCATGCCCCCGGAGGAAGAGGCCGTAAAAAAAGGCGGCTTCACGCTGGGGAGCTAAGGGGTCGTTTTCATCTCTCGCCGTCATAAACGTCTCAGCGAAAATAGCAGTATAGCGATGCCTGGAGCCTTCCGGCAAGTGGCCCGCGGGGCCGGGGGAAAGAAGGGAGGCATCTTTTATTTTTGTCTTGGCGCCCAGGTTCGGAGGAACCGGGCCGCCGATTCCGCACGGACCGCCGGTTGCTCGCCGGATTCGGGCAGCAGCCAGACCTCGGCCGGCCGGAACGGCTGAGTGCCGATCGTGCCGCGGCCTTCCAGACAGATCCAAAGCTGACACCGCTCCGCTTGCGGGCGCTCTTCCCCGCCCTCCGGCACGCGCACTGCCTCGGTGATGAAATGCGCCGAGCGCGCCAGTTCCTCACGACCGGGCGCGATGGCCCGGGGCACCGAGGCTCCGGGATGCACTCCTAAATCGGCGATGGCCGCCGCCTGCTCCACGTGGATCGGCCGCGGCCGGCCATAGTCCCACAACCGGTAGGTCACGTCCGAATTCTGCTGGATTTCGCACAGCACCAGCCCCGCGCCGATAGCGTGCACCGTGTGGGCGGGGGTGAAGTAGGTTTCGCCGGCGCGCACCGGAATCCAGTTCAGCAGCCGCTCGATTTCGCCCGTGCAGGCGGACTGCCGCAGGCGCTCGCGCGCGATCGGCTCGCGGAACCCGAGGGCGATTTCGGCCCCCGGTTCCGCTTCCAGGATGTGCCACATTTCGGTCTTGCCCGGCTGCCCGTCGCGATCGTCCGGGTGGACCTGCACGGAAAGCCGTTCCGAGGTGAAGATCAACTTCACCAGCAGCGGCAATTCGCGCGGCGCCAGGTACCAAACCTCGCCGACCGCCTGCGGCGCATTTGGAAACCACGGCGTGAGCCGCGTCTTGCCCCAGACTTTTTCGCGGAGGGAGGGCGCCAGGCGGATCGGTTCGTCCATACTTACGAGTGTTTCACGACAAACTGGTGCAGGCGGTCCAGGCCGCGCTCCAGTTCCGTCATAGAGGTGGCATACGAAATGCGAATGTGCTCGGCGGTGCCGAAAGCTTCGCCGGGCACCACTGCCACGCACTGCTCGGCGAGCAGGCGCTCGGCGAATTCCAGGGTGTCGTCAATGCCGTCTTTCCCGATTGCCACCGAGATGTTCGGGTAGGCATAAAACGCGCCGCGCGGCTCGGCGCAGGTGACGCCCGGAATCGCGCGCAGCCGGGCCACCACGAAATCCCTCCGCCGGCGATATTCCGCCAGCATCCGGTCCACCGAATCCTGCGGCCCGCGCAGCGCCTCGACGCCGGCGGCCTGCGAAATCGAAGTGGGATTCGACGTGGTGTGGCTCTGGAGCTTGGTCATCGCGCCGATGATGCTCTTGGGCGCCAGGGCGAACCCGATGCGCCAGCCGGTCATGGCATAGGTCTTCGAGAGCGATCCCACCACCAGCACCCTCTGCTTCGCCCCGGGCAGCGACGCGATGGAGAACGGCTCGCTGTCGTACAGGAATTTGCAGTAGCACTCGTCGGTCAGCAGGTAAATGCCGCGCGTCGAGGTCAGGCGGAGAATCTCTTCGAATTCCCGGCGCTCCACCAGACCGCCGCTGGGGTTCGACGGCGAGTTGACGATCACCATCCGGGTGCGCGGCGTGAGCGCGCGCTCGACCATGGCCGCCGTGAGCGCGAACCCGCGCGCTTCGGCGGTCTCGACGAAGACGCATTGCCCGCCGGCATAATTCACCACGTCCTTGAAGGTGACCCAATACGGCACTGGAATAATGACCTCGTCGCCGGGGTTGACGAGCGCTTGCATGTAGTTGAAGATCGCGTGCTTGCCGCCCACCGTGATCATGCACTCCGCCGGCTGGTAATCCGTGCCGAAATCTTTCGCATGGCGCTCGCACGCGGCCCTCTTCAACTCGGCCGTGCCGCCCGCCGGCGTGTACTTGGTGAAGTTCCGTTCGAGCGCGCGAACGGCCGCCTGCTTGATGTTCTCCGGCGTGGGAAAATCGGGTTCACCCGCGCCGAAATCCACCACGTCGGCCCCCTCCGAGCGCAGTCGCGTGGCCTCGGCGGCCACTTTCATGGTCGTCGATTCGCTGATAGAAGATATACGTTCCGCAATTGCGTTTACCGCTGCCTGCATGGAATTTTGTTACGCCCCTCTGTGTTTGATTTTAGACAGCCTGCGCTGGAGCCGCGCTTCCACCGAAGGCGGCACCAGCCCCGTGATATTTCCCCCCAGACTCGCCACTTCCTTCACGATCCGCGAGCTGATGAACGAGTACGCTTCGTTGGCCATCAGAAAGACGGTCTCGATCTCCGGACGCTGCCGCCGGTTCATGAGCGCCATCTGAAGCTCGTACTCGTAATCCGAGATCGCGCGGATGCCGCGCAGCAGCACCGTGACGCCGCGCGCCGCCGCATAATCCACCAGCAGCCCGTCAAATGAATCCACCTCGACATTCGGATACACCCGCACCACCTCGCGCAGCATGTCCGTGCGCTCCTCGACCGAAAACAGCGGCTCCTTGCTTTCGTTGCGCAGCACGGAAACGATGAGGCGGTCGAACAGCTTCGAGCCGCGCTGGACGAGGTCGAGATGGCCGTTGGTAATCGGATCGAACGACCCGG
>JAJYLS010000184.1 GCA_021787555.1 Acidobacteriota bacterium
GACCTTGCGATAGACGGCCAGCGGCGGAGGGGGAACAAACCCGCCGATCGCAACGCGGCGGAGGAAACCGTCATGATGCCGGATTAAATCTTCCAGCGTGCCCGGCATGGGCACACGCAGTCCGTCCTCCGCCGCCGTTCCGGCGGGGAGCCATCGCTCGCCCGGCAGGCGCTCGACGGCGCCGGCGGCGAGCACCTCGCCGTGGCCGATGGCAAGATCCAGCCCCCAGCCCAAGGCGGCCACGCTGCCGGCGAGTTCTGAAAGGGCGCGGAGGTGCGCGGGGATTTCGTCATCAGGCGCGTCCGGCAGCGGCCAGAGATAGCGCAGCGCGGTCTCTTCTTCGAGCAGCACCGGGCGTACCGCCTTCATGGTGCGGTGCGTAGCGGGATTCGCATCGCCGGTATTGGAATCGTTGCCTCTGGCCCAGGCCGCGGCAACGATGTCCATGGCGTTATTCGGGACCGACAACCGGTAGCCTGTGGCTGGGACAGCGGGCGGCGCAATCACCACCGGCGGGTCCGTCCGCTGCTCGATCCATTCGAGCGCGGCGCGCGCGCTGCCGGAGATTTTGCCGCCGTTGCGCCGCGCCGCGGCCGCGACGAGGGCTTGAAACACGCGCAGCGGCGAGGGCGGCCATTCGGGCCGGCCGCCATCGCCCTGGCCATGAAACATGCAATCCAGCAGTCGCACGGATAGGCAGAAATGTGATGCCATAAGCCCTCCGCTAGTTCTTCCCTTTGGCCGCCTTCTTGGCCTTCTTGCCGCCTTCCTCGGGGGCCACGTCCTTCAGCGCGAGCTCTTTGTCGAACTCGACCGGGCGGTCGTCACCGATCTTGAATTCCTTTGCCGCGGCTCTGGCGTAGGTGAGAGCTTCTTCGTGCGAGACGGAGGCATCGACGCGGCGGCCGTCTCCGAAGACCTCCTGGAAGAGGCGCGGCTTCGCCGGATCCGCGACGAGGTGGCATCCCTGCCGGAGGTAACCGCCCGCGGGATAGGTAAAGGCGGTCAAGGCCAGACCGAGGATATAGCGGCGCAACACCAGAGCGTCGGCTCCGCCACGAAGAAGGCGGAGGCAGGCGAGGTGCAGAGAAGCGTCGCGGCGGATTCCACCGTCGGCGATGATGCCGCCGTGGGAACCGGATGCAGGGACGTGGATGAACCCGCGCTCCGCGTATGCGTCCTTGGTGGCCTTGTCGGCGGCCTCCGGAAGAAGTTCGCTGCCGACGTAGTCCGTTGCCGGTACGTACTGAGCGGACCGCGTCAGCTTGCGAACGTTGAAGGCGCGGACAGTCGATGCAATCAGCCGCGGGAGCTTGGCCTGCGTATCGCGCGAATCCCATGCGCCGAAGACGATCGAGGTGGGCGCGACTTTTGCAAGCAGCTCCGCGTCGCCTTTCTCGGCCGCCTGGAAGGCCGCCCGCAGGTCGTCCTTGAGTGGGGTGCAACGCACAATGGCATCGCCCGCCCGATGGCCCGCTTCGAGCAGGTTCACTTGTTTCTTCCCCGCCGTGATCACGATCCGCGGAACCAGGCCGGCATACTTCTCTTCCGCGAAGATCGGTTCGACGCGGTTGGCCTGCGATCCGACGCTGTCGATCAGGCAAACGTTGTTGCCATCGGGAAATGTGTCGATGTTGTAGCCGCCCGCAAAGCCGTCTCCGGCGGCGAAGGTCGGGGGGAACAGCACACCATCCGGTCCTTCGACTGGAACCAGATGCTCGCGGATTACCAGGGCCGCCGGCCCAGTGTCGTGCAGCCAGTTATCAAAGCGATTCAATATTCCGTCCATTGCTTTTCCTTTCTAAATTTGAGTTGCGCTCGTGAATCCCTTGTGTTTCCTCTGATCCGTGCGAAACGCGTTTTCGAAGCGGTAGCCGCGGGCCGAATCCGGTCCGAGCATCCCGCAAGCGGCGACCGCCGCCAATTCCGGGGGGAGCGGGATTCGCCAGACGTAATAGTCGAATACCCGGGGCCGATCCAATGTTTTGGGCCGGAAGCGCTGCAGCCCCGCGAGAGACAGGAATTCCACCGCGGGAAAAGCGGCGCTGGTCATTTGCAGTGGGTCGGGCGCGAAACCGATGTCGAGGGGGTGAGCGCTCGAACCCCGGCGCGCATCGAAGTAATACGGTTCGACTTTTTTGTCCGGCTCCGCCGGGTCGTAGACCACCGTTCCGCGGTCGAGCAAGCCGGCGTTGTGATACTCGTTCTTTGTCAGTTCGGCCTGCATGGCGCGGGCGATCCGTACGCCGCTCATCCGGCCGGCCCAGGTCTTCAGTTCCTTGCAGCCGGCGGGGGTGTCCTGCCACCAGTCGAGGCGGAGGTCGAACGGCGGAGGCACTCCGACTGGCGAGCTCGTTTCGTCTTCGGAGTCGATTTGCTCTAGAGGCGCGGTGCTGATGGCGGTAAGCAATGCGCCCAGATCGTGGGCACATTCGGCGGTGGGGCGAAGCCGGAAGGCGTAGTCTTCGAACCATCCTTCGGCACCGCTCCAGAGGCGGTTCGCCAGCTCCAGCAGGCCGCAGCAGGCGAAGAATTGGCCGGGATTGGCCGCTTGAAACCGGATCTCGATCACGATGCGCCTCCCGCTGTGGCGGCCTCGTCCAACTTTCGCGATGCCAGCGCGTCGGCCGCCCGCAGCAGGGATTCCAAGTACGCCAGGCCCCAGCGTCCGTATTTCCGTTGCAAGCGGGCGAAGCGTTGCGGAATTTCCGCCGCCAGTTCGGTGGCGCGCTGCGGAAATTCCGGATCGGAGATTTCGTGCGGTGGAAAATGGGGTCGCGCCCGGCCGTGGTGGGCGGCGATGACGTGCAGCACCAAATCCTTCGCTTCCGGCGAAAGAGCTTTGAACTCGGAAAGCTCGACGACATCCACCACGGACCCGAGTTCGTGCCGGTAACCGCAGTAGAATCCGCCGGCCTCGCCATCGGACTTGGCCAGGATCACATTCGGGTTGCGGTTTCCGATGGATCGCTGCCAGCGGTCGCGCCGCTTGCCCAAGTCGTGCCGTTCGGCGGCGCACACGAGGGCGGTTCGTTCGGGCTCGGGGAGAGCGAGCCGCGTGGCGAAATCCGCGGCGATGGTTTTGGCCGAATCCGTGTGCTTGTCCAGCCTTTGCTCCCGGAGCGCTCTTCGCGAGCCGTCTTCGCGGACATACCAGCGCCAAGGCGGTTCAGGATCATCCTCGTCTTCTTTGAGCACGATTTTGCGAACGAGACGCATCGGCGACTCCTTCGGTGGGTTCCCACGACGGCATCGGCGTGGCTGGTCATCTTCGTCGCGCCACTCATCGGCGACGTCATACTTCCGCTCGGGGTCTTCGACAAAGGGATCGCTACCATCGAGCATTCCCGATTTCGTCAGTCCGCCCGCGTGGGGTGGCAGGAGAATGGCGCAGTCGCGAAGCCGATCTGGATCGTTCAGGGGCAGTTCAAGCAGCGGCTTGGGCTCCACGCTTCCTTGCGCGTCCACGAGCCACACGCGGGTCTTTGAGTCACGCTCCGCAATTTTGGCGAGTTGGGCCGCCACGCGCCGGCTGCTGTCGCGCAAGAGCTCGTGCGGCTTGAGCGGATAATCGTCGAGCAGGTCCTCGGGAGGATACTTTGCCTCCAGCTCCATGCCGCTGATCTTCTCGACTTCTTCGCGCCACGCCACGTACGTCTGCGGCGGCTCCCATTCGGGGGCAATGCCGTGCAGCCAATCGCCGACCGGCGGGCGTCCGGGCATTTTTTCCCGAACGGAGGTCATGGCCCAAGCATCGAATAGTATTTCATTGACGGGTAGGGTATCCGGCTCCGGTGTGAATGCCGACTGCCGCTTCTCCGCGGGTAAACCTTCGAGCGCTGCGGGACTGGCGTCGTATCGTCCGTCTGCGCGGCGCGGCAGTTCTTCGAGGAGCGCCAAGGTTTGCTTCCGCCGCGAGTCGTAAGGCTTTTCGGTGTCGATGCCGGCCAGCACGATCTCGACGCGCGCATCGCCGTCGCCGAACCGGTTCACGCGGCCCAGGCGCTGCGCCATGCTGTCGAAGGGGACCAAGTCGCAAACGAGGTGATCGGCCGAGAGGTTCACCCCGACTTCTCCGGCCGAGGTGCACACGAGGTAGACCGTGCCGCCGGTCCGCTCCGCCCGGGAGTCCGGGGCGAATCGCGCAAAGATGCGGCTCTCCGGAGCCATCTGGTCGCGCTCCAGTCCTCGGATGGTGCCGGTGAGTTCGCTGACGTGATTTTCGTCCACTACTTTCTTGAGCTTTCCGGCGACGTTCAGCACGTCTTCTACCCTGCGCAGAAAGATGAGAACGGCTTGGCCGCTCTCCCGGAATGCCAGCGCGAGCTCGACAATTTTTTCCGCCAGCTTCTTCTCGGAATCCACGGAATGAAACGCAATTCCCTTACTCGCCTGGATGCGCCGGTAAATTTCGGTGCCGGGGCGGCGGTCCGCCTCGGTGAGGCCGAACGGCTCGCCGTCGCCGTTGCGGGAGGTGGCGGTCAGCGCCATCACGTGAAATCTTCGGAATTCGCGGCGCTTGTTCTGCTCGCGGTCGATCGCTTCGATCAACTTCTGAAATGCGGGCTCCAGATGCGCCTCGTCATGGACCAGAATCGCGTCCTGCGCGAGGAAACCGGCGTGCAGCGGCCGATACTTGAATCCGGCGCCATAGCCCGAGAACAGGAGGCGGCTGCCGATCATGTCCACGGTGCCGACGACTACGGCGGGCCGGGCGGGATCGTCGCGCCACTCCGCGTTATCGGCGAACTGCCCGCGGAGAGTGCTGACACCGAGGAGCGCACCGTTGGCGGAAAGCATCCGCAGGGCCTGTCGCATGGGATTGAGGGCTTGGAGCGACAGGTCGTCGAGGCGTTTTCTCAGGGTGCCGGCTTCATCGGTAGCCTGATCGACGACCACGCGCCGATTGACCACCCAGACCAGGCGGCGCGGCAGCGAGACGGCCGCCGGTCCGCCTCGCGCCTGCCAGGCAAGCGCCAGCAGCCATACGGCCATGGCCGATGTCTTGCCGCAGCCGGTCGGCAGGACGGCGTCCGCGGGAATGTCGGATTTGATCAGCCGGAGAAAGAGTTCCTCCTGCCAGGGGAACGGTTCCGGATGACCCGCCAGCGCGGGATAACAACTTCGGAAGAATTGCAATGCTTGCGTGTCTGCCATATAGACAAAACCTCGCCACATCCCGGCGGCGCCAGCGACGCCGCCGGGCTTACAAATGTTAATGGTATAGCGAAATCAGAGTATACGATCTGCTAATCGTTTTGGACGCGGGCGGTAGCGTTTGGAGCAGCCCGCCAGGAAAAGCCGCCTGGGAGCGGGGAGTCGTCGGAATGACATATTCCTCCTTTCCGCGTCCTCTGTGCTAGCCTGGAAAAGAAGAAGGTGTCCAGAGGGACGCTAGAATCGAGCCGGGCGCTCGCTCGAACGGGTGCTCGGCTTTGCAGTGTCAGCATTGGATGTAGTATGGCGCTACGGTGCGTAGTTGTCAAGGAAATTTCAGACGGTCTACGAAAATAAACCCAGAACTGATCCTGTGGCGGCTAGATTCGGGCGCCAAAAACACAGCGCCATCTGACAATGGGGCCGCGGGCTCATGCCTGCGGAAATGCTGCTGTGCGCCACTCTGAGACGTTCTACGAAAATACTTCAATGGGGCCGCCACCGCTTGGCAGCGGATCAGTTCGAGTCCATTCTACCAGACCCGGCGTAACCCGCTGATCTCCTTGGGCGCAGGTGGCCGCGAATCGGGCCGGCGCTTTGGAGTAAGATCGTTGCCATGACGGCGAACACTCCGGGCCGCAGCGCGGTTGCGGCGGCGGCCGAGTCGGCGGCATTTTCCGTTCACTGGATGAGCGCCATCGAGATGGCGCGGCTGATCCGGGAGAAGAAGCTGTCGGCGCGCGAGGCCTTGGCCGGCTGCCTGAAGCAGATCGAGCGCGTGAATCCGAGGGTCAATGCGATCGTGACGCTGGCGGTGGAGATGGCCACCGAGGCCGCGGCCCGGGCCGACGAAATGCAGGCGCGCGGGGCGACCCCGGGGCGGCTGCACGGTCTGCCGGCGGCGCACAAAGACCTGGCGCTGACCAGGGGCATCCGGACGACCTTCGGGTCGCCGCTCTATCGCGATTACATTCCCACGGAAAACGACCTGGTGGTGGACCGGCTTCAGGCCGCCGGCGCGATTACGCTGGGGAAAACCAATACGCCGGAATTCGGGGCCGGATCGCAGACCTTCAACACGGTTTTCGGCGCCACGCGCAACCCGTGGGACCTGAACAAGACGTGCGGCGGATCTTCGGGCGGCGCGGCAGTGGCGCTGGCCTGCGGGATGGTGCCGGTGGCGGATGGGAGCGATATGGGCGGGTCGCTGCGCAATCCGGCGGCATTTTGTAACGTGGCTGGCTTCCGTCCGTCGATTGGCCGGGTGCCGGACCCGAAGGCGGCGTTCGCATGGTCGACGCTGAGCACCGCGGGATGCCTGGGGCGCTCGGTGGCGGACCTGGCGTTCGTGCTGAGCGCGATCGCCGGCCCCGATCCTTGTGCGCCCCTATCTCAGAGCGAGCCCGCGGCGGACTTTGCCCGTCCGCTCGACCGCAGCTTCCGAGGCGTGCGGGTGGCGTGGTTCAAAGACCTGGGCGGCGTTCCCTTCGATGCGCGTGTGCGCACGGTGGTGGACGGCCATCGCGCCACCTTTGAATCGCTGGGCTGCATTGTGGAAGAAGCCGAGCCGGATTTCCCGGAGGCGGAAACCTGCTTCCGCGTGCTCCGAGCCTGGAACTCGGCGACTGCCTACGGCGCGCTATTGCGCGAGCATCCAGAAGCGTTCAAGGATACGCTGAGGGGCGAAATCGAGGAAGGGCTGCGGCTTACCGGGACGGACGTGGCGCGGGCGGAGGTGGCCCACGGACAACTGTGGCGGGGTTTCCAGGCGTTCCTGAGGGAGTACGAATACTTCGTGCTGCCTACGACGCAGGTGCCGCCTTTCGACGTGACCACGCCCTACCCGGCCGAAATTGCGGGCGTGAAATTCACGAGCTACATCGACTGGATGAAGTCCTGCTGGTACATTTCGGCAACGGGGAATCCGGCAGCCTCGGTGCCGGGCGGATTCACGGCGGCAGGGCTTCCGGTGGGAGTGCAGATCGTCGGGCGCAATCGGGAAGACTTTGCGGTTCTACAACTGGCGCATGCGTTCGAACAGGCGACCGGATTCGGCACGCGGAGGCCGCCGATGGCGTAGAAGCACGCGGCGATTTTGGCCCCCGAAGTGCGAAATCTGTGGGCATCTTGCCGGGTTCTGGGGCTAAGTTGTTGGCCCGGTGGGGCGAAAGCGAGGGGACATGCAGCAAGCGGTGAGCTTGTTGGGCCAAATCACCCACACGGCAATTCTCGAGCGCAAAAACCCCCAACCAGTGGCTTCCATACGGGTGGAATGGAAGGCACCGCGAGTGGTGCACAGGCGGTTGGAGTGCAAGACCTGCGACGGGCGGAAGTGCACCGGGCACTGCCGGTTCTGAGCCCTAACGGCTATCAGCCGCGGTGGAATTCTCCTGCGCCACGCCTGCCGCATAGTTTTCGCCTCGCATGCGGTCGAGGCTGAGGCGGCTGCGGTCGATGTAGTGGCGCAGTTCCTCCAGACCGTACTCGTGGGCGATGGCGCGGGCGCTGACGCCGGGGCGCCGGGCTTTCAGCACGAACCATTGCTCGCGCGGCAGCCATTTCTCCTGCATCAGATCGTCGCCGTGCTCTTTGAGCAGCTTGTCGCGCTTCTTGAGATTGAAGTTCTGATGGTAGATGCCGCGGTCGAGATCCAGGGTGATGCGGCAGACGTTGATGCTCTTGCTTTCCTGCGAGAGCAGCAGTTCGCCGGTAATATCGTAGACCTGGCAATCCCGCATGAGGGTCGAGCTGACGATGTAGTAGTGGTGATTGATGGCATGCGCCTGGAGCGAAGTGCCGGCCGAGTAGGCGCTGGGCCAGACGACCAGTTCCGCGCCCTCATCGGCCAACTGCTGCCAGACGGCGGGGAAGTTGACATCGAAGCAGATGGCGATGCCGAGGCGGCCGAAATCGGTTTGATAAACGCCGGCGTGGCTGCCGAGGCTGGGGGGCGGGGACAATTCGAATTCGTTCCAGTAAGGGTAGATCTTGTCGTAGTGAAAGACGACCTGGCCGTTGCGATCGATGAGCACGGCGGTATTCCAGCGCCGGGGGCCGTCCTTGCGGTCGATGGGGCAAACGATGTAGGCGTGGTGCTTACGGGCGAGGTCGGCCATGGCGGTGACGGTGGGGCCATCAAGCGTTTCGGGATGGCCGTCGCCGCGGAATAGTTCGGGGAGGACGACGAGATCGGCGCCCTCGGCCGCGTTGTCGACGGCCACGCGGACCTGGTCGAAGGGCACGTGCGCGAAGCTCAGGCTGACGACGCGGACGGGCCTGCCGATCTGCGCGGCTGGTTCGGACGTCGCGGGTCGAGCGGCGGGGGCCAGGGCCAAGGCTGTCACTGCGATCGCGAAGAGAATTTGCTTCATGGGAATTCCTCGATCGGACTCTGATTATAAGGCACGAGGCGGGGGGCAGGGGCGATGCGCCCTACTTCAGCACGGTTTTTGCGAGGCCGATATTATTGGCGCTGTCGGCGGCGCGGATCACCAGGAGGTGCTCGCCTTCGGCGAGGCCGGTCAGGTCGAGCACGAACTTTTCGCGCAGCTCGTCGATGACGCCGTCGGCCGCGGCCACGGGGACCCAGCTTGCGGCGTCGAGCGAGTATTCGCAGCGGTGCAGCGGAGAGGCGGCATCGGCGGCCTCGAACTCGATGTGCGCGGAGGCGCCCGTGCGGCGGACGCTGGCGATGGTCACCACCGGCGGCGTGTTGTCGATCATCACCGGGGCGCTCACCATCTGCGCTTCGCGCGCGGTGGGCGGCGGGTTGGCATCGCGGTCGGAGGCCACCACGCGGAAGTAATACTTGCCGTCGGCCAGGATGTCGCCGTCGAAGGTGACGGAGCTATCGTGCGTGTCGCCCTTGAGCAGCATCCAGCGCATCTGGTCTTCGCTGCGGAAATAGAGGCTGTAGACGAGGCGGTCGCCGTCGGGGTCGTCGGCCTGCCACGCCACGGTGATCTGCTGCGAAGCGGCGCGCGGCAGGGTTTGCGTCGGCGTGCCGGCGCCGGCCGCCGAAGTGGTTACATCGCCCGTATCCGTGACTGTCACGGTGTACGCGGCCGATGAAGAAGCGGGCGCCGCGGGTTTGGCCGCCTGCGCGGCGGCCGCGGTCTGGCTGGTCACGTTGATGCTGTGGATCACCGGCGGGGAGTTCTGCGGGAGGTAGGCGAGGCTCACGCTGGTGAGCAGCGGGGTAGTTCCGGCGGCGCCGGTCATCTCGGCCTTCCATTGGATGTAGCGCGCGTTGGGGCTGGCGATGCGCGAGCCGGAGGGCTCGGTCAGCGGCTCGGACCAGTCGCTCCAGGTGCGGTCCGGCTTGGCGGAATTGCCGGAGCGGGTGCGGAAATCGAGGGTGCAGCCGGCGGGTAGATCGGCGCGCCATCTCAGGCTGCCCCAGCGCGAAGCGGTGCCGGTGTCGTGCACCGGCGCCTGATAGTAACCGGCGCTGCCGGGCGTTTCGCCCAGGCGGTAGATACGCCCCAGGTTGCCGGTGGCGGCCAGCACGGAATGCTGTGCGGGCAGCAGGCGCGTGGTTTCGGCGTCGCCAGTCTGGGCCACCAGGGTGACGCGGCGGTCGGGCGCGAGGCCGTAGATGCGGCCGTTATCGTCGGTGGAGAAAAGGAGTTGGTGCTGGAGGGCCAGGAGGTCGTAGGCATTCTCATCCTTGGAACTCCAGAGCGTCTCGACGGTGTTGTCTGGATTGATGCGGTAGACCGCGGATTTCTCGACGCCGCTGAGGTCCACGACCGGAGTGAATTGGGTGCTCACCTGCGGGGTGGGCGCCGCCGCGACCGGGGCAGCCGGCTGCTGCTTGGGTTCCGGCGGTTTGATGTCGCCGCCCGGCCCGGCCTGCGCGTCCACGGTGACGGTGGCGGAGACCGACGGCGCGCCGCCGCCGGCGCTCATGGCCTGGGCCGCTTGCGCCGCGGCCTGCTCGCGCCGGGCGATCGAACCGCCCAGCGCCGCGGCATAGACAGTGCCATCGGGCATGGGGACGATGGCGCGGATCTCGGGCAGGTTGGCATCGTAGAGGACGAACGCCTTGTCCTTGGCCGAGATGCGGTAGAGGATGCCGTTGGGCTCGGTGCCGGCGAGGAGGCGGCCCTGCGAATCGAGGGCGAGGCCGGTGATGTGGGATTGGCCGGTGTCGTAATAGAGCTCGCCATGGCCCTGAGGATCCACGCGATAGATCTTGCCTTGATCGCCGGTACCGACGTAGAGCGAGCCATCGGGCGCGCTGGCGAGCGACCAGATGTAGCGTGCTTTGGGGGCAAAAATTCCTGGGCTTTGCCATCCACGATGCGGTAGACCTTACCGTCGGGCGAGGTGCCGGCGTAGACGGCGCCTTGGCGGTCCACCGCGATGGCGAAGACTTCGGGCTGGGCGGCGGTCCAGAGCAGCGAAGATTTGCCGGAGGGATCTATGCGATAGACGCGGCCGCGATGACCGGTGGCGGCGTACAGGGTGCCGTCGGGCGCCTGCGCCACGCTCCAGATGACCGCCTGGTCCGATGAGAAAATGGTGTCCACTTTGGGAGCGAGTGCGAGGCTGCCTTCGCGGGAGAGGGAGAGTCCTTCGAAACGGCCGCGGACAAAATCGCCGTAGGAGCTCATCTCCCAGGTGGCCGTGCCGCTGGCGAAGAGGGCGGGGGAGAGGAGAGCGAGAGCGGTGGCCAGGAATTTCGAGGTTGTGTAGCCTGTCACCGAATTTGGGTTCATTCTTTTATTTCCACCTGGACGGTCTTTGCGCCGGTAATGACGCTGTCGCCGCCGTCGATTTCCATTTCCGCCACCTTGGCGTTGCGGGTCTGGGTAATGCCGGCCAGGCTGGATTGCGAGCCCGCCAGAATCAGGGCCACGGAGGGCGGCGGGTCAGGCAGGTCGGCGCCCTCGAGCTGAAACGCCGGATCGGCGCGCCACACGCGGATGTACGCCTTGTTATTGGAATGCAGGTCGTTCACGGTGGTGATCAACTGCTCGGGGGTGCGCGGGGTGGCGCCGACGATCTGGCGGAAATCGGCGAGATTGGTGGTGCCGGCGTCTGCGACGGTAAAATAGAGGGGGCCCGGTTGGGCGCCGATGGGCACCTGGTAGTCCACGTGGCGCGTCACCTCGCTGCCGTTCTCGCCGGCCAGGACCACGGTAAGACGCAGCTTGTCGCCCGGATGCACCTCTTGCCGCGAGATTACGACGCCGTCAATGGAAAGCTCCTTTTTCTGATCGAAAGCTTCGATTTTGAGTGCCACCTTCTTCAACCGCAGCGAGTGGAAATCGCTCTGCATGACGTAAGCCAGCGGGACCGCCGTGGAGAAGGAGACCTGCATGGCCGAGCCATTATCCCCCGCGAACATATTGTTCAGGCGCAAAGGCGCCGGCGCATTCTGAAATTCGATCTCGCCGGTGACGCGGATGCTGGCGGCGCCCACGGTGCGCTCGGTGGCGTCGATAGCCGAGTAAACGGCCATCTGGATGAGGAGCGGCGAAAGCAGTGGATCGTTGACCATCTGCATAGCGTAGGATTCGATGGGCCGGGTGGACCTTGGAGCCGCGCGCGCGACCGAGAGCGTGACCGGCACGGTGGGGGCGCGCCGGCCCAATTCACCGGCGATGGCGGTGTTGCGGTCCTGGTCGATGGTGCCCATCCATTCGCGTCCGGCAGTGACTTTGAAGGAGGAGTTGAGATTGGGGAGGAGG
>JAJYLS010000185.1 GCA_021787555.1 Acidobacteriota bacterium
GCGGAAAGCCTTCGTTGCGGCCGACGTAGATGCCGAGCGACGGGTGCGTGCGGGTGCGCAGAATGAAGTCCGCGGCGTTCCTCATGAACATGGCGTCGTCATCCGGGTTCGGCCCGTCGGCTGGATTGGCCAGCCAGAAATCCTGCCAGACCACGACGCCGTACTTGTCGCAGGCGTCGTAGAAGGCGTCGTCGCCGGTCTGCCCGACCCAGTTGCGGATCATGGTGAAGTGCATGTCCCGGTGGTAGCGCACGGCGGCGTCGTATTCGCGCGCGCGATAGCGCAGCATGGATTCGGGGAAGCCCCAGTTTCCGCCGCGGGCGACGAAGCGGCGCCCGTTGATGAAGATGCGCAGCGCGCCGCCGTCTTCGCTGTAGGTGAACTGGCGGATGCCGGCGTTGAAGCGCTTGGTATCGGAGGGCTGGTCTCCCACCACGAACGAGAGCTCGACGGGATAGAGATTCGGCGGGCCGTAGCCGTTGGGCCACCAGAGCTTGGGACTGGGAATTTGGAGCGGATCGAGCTTCACGGTTTTGGATTCGCCCGCCGCGAGCGTCACCGGCGTGTCAAAATCCACGGTCCCGAAATGGCCGCTCAGGGTTCCACTCACCGGCTGCGCGCCGCTGTTGCGCAGGGTGGCGGCGAGTAACACGTCGGCGCGCGAGGTATCGGGCAGCGGCAGGGTGGTGGTGACCGCCGGGTTTTCGATGGTCACCGGGCCGGTGGTGGTGAGGGTGACATCGCTCCAGATGCCGATATTGCGGCCGCGGATGGTGGGGATCCAATCCCAGCCGATGCTGGCGTGATAGGTGGGATTGTCCGCGCCGAGCGCGCCCCCGTTCAAATCCGGGCGGGCGAAGGTCTTCTCCTTGACGCTGCCGGGCGTGGCGTTCTTAATGATCCGCACAGCCAGCGCGTTGGCCTGCCCGGGCCGGATTTTGCCGGTGACATCGAAGCGCGCGCGCATAAAGCCGCCCTCGATGCGGCCCAACGATTCGCCGTTGAGGTAGACTTCCGCCTTCCAGTTGATGCCGTTGAAATCGAGCCAGGCGCGCTGGTTGGGCGCAAGCTTCGGCGCGGTGAATTCGTCGCGATACCAGAAATCGGCGTAGAAGAAGGAATCCGAAAGGGCGAGCTGGTTGTTGCTGAAGTTGGGATCGGGAATGGCGCCGTCGTCGAGATAGCTGGAAAGCACGGTGCCGGGCACGGTGGCGGGCAGCCAGGAGGAATCGTCGAAGCCGGGATGGGAAAGCGCTGCCGCATCCGCAGTCACCAGTGAATCGCGCTGGAGCCGCCAGCGGCCGGCGGAAAGTTGCAACCGACCGTCGGCAGCGGCCGGCGCGGGCTGCGGCTGGGGCACGAGGCCGCCGCGGCCGTAGACTTCGAACTCGCTCAGAATGTAGCCTTCGGGCGCCGCGGCTTTGGTCATGAAAACGCGCACATAGCGGCCGCTCTGCGGCTGGGGCAGGTGCATGTCGTCGGCCTGCGAAAGCGGCGCGACGGTCTTCCAGTTTTCCGCGTCGTCCGAGACCTGAATCGCGCCCTCGGCCGGCTTGCGGATCCAGTAGAGCGCCACGCGGTCGAAGGTGGACTCGGCGCCGAGGTCCACATAGACCCACTGCTCGCCGGCGCCCGCCGGCATCCAGGCGCTGGTGAAGCGATACGGCCCGCCGGCCTCGACGCGCTGACCTTTGTCGCGCAGGATGACCTCGGCGATCATCCACCGCCGCGCACTGGGGGCCGAGAGCTCGACGCGAATCCTACGGTTGTGCGCGGGCGCGGTAAACGGCACGGCGAATCCGGGAGGCGAAGAGGGCTCGCCGGTTTGCGGCATGCGGCCCCTGGCCGCTGGGGGCCGATCGGCGTTGGTCATGCGGCCCAATTCGCTCCATGTCTGGCCGTCGTCCGAGCCGCTCACCACGATCTGCCAGCCCGCCGGCTGGCTCGCGTCCGCCACGGCGTGCACGCCGGTTAATTCGACCCCGTCGATTTCGAGCGGCGCGTCGCCGCCATCGAGATCGATCTCGATCCACGCCTTGGACCCATCGAGCGCCACCATGCTGCGGTTGTTGTGGTCCAGCGCGTGCTCGCGATCCTGCTTGCTGAGCACACCCTGGCTCGTGGAAACCGACACCCAGCGGGGCAGCCGCGTTTCGTGGATTCCGTCGGTCACAAGCTGCGCGGTGAGGTTGTAATCGTAGGCGCTCGACTGGTACGCCGGCCGGTGCAGCGCCAGGTTGCGATGGGTCTGGCCGCCGGGAACCAGCACGGCGGCGAAATTTTCTGCCGGATCGCCCGGATACACGCCGACGCCGCGGGTGTACGGCTGGGCATAGACGAGCCCGATGGCTGCCAGAATCAGAGCGGTGGTTTTTAGCATGGGACGATCTCCCGGGACCTGAAGATCTGATAGTAGCGAATCGCACGCCGCGGCGCTCGCGGCGACCGATGGCGCGATACGCTGGAATTCATGTCCGCGGCATCAACATCGGTGATGGTCCCGGCCGTTTTCTTTCTGGCCAGTCTCATCCGTTCCACGTTCGGATTCGGCGAGGCGATCGTAGCCGTGCCGCTACTGGCGCTGCTGGTGCCGGTGAAGGTGGCGGCGCCGGTGGCGGTGATGGCGTCCGTCACGGTGGCGCTGATCGTGTTGGTGCAGGACTGGAACAAGGTTCACGCCCGCAGCGCGGTGCGGCTGGTGCTGTCCACCATGCTGGGCATCCCGCTGGGCCTGATCGTGCTGAGGAACTGGGCCGAACCCGTGGTCAAAGGGATTCTGGCGGCGGTGCTCATCGGTTTTTCCGTATATTCATTGCTGGACGGGAAACATCGTGAATTGAGGGACGACCGGTTTGCCTGGCTGTTCGGATTCGCCGCCGGGGTGCTGGGCGGCGCGTACGGGATGAACGGGCCGCCGCTGGTGATCTACGGCTCGCTGCGCAAGTGGTCGCCGCAACATTTTCGGGCGACGTTGCAGGGATATTTCCTTCCGGCCAGCATAACAGTGCTGTGCGGCTACCGGTTTGCGGGCCTGTGGACAGCGGAGGTCAGCCGGTTCTACCTGCTATCGCTACCGTTTGTCGTCGTGGCGACGCTGCTCGGGCGGGCGTTCAACCGCCGCATAGCCGCGCATCGGTTCGTGCTGTACGTCCAGTGCGGGCTGGGTGCGCTGGGGGTCGTGCTGCTGTCGCAGGCGATCAGGGGGTAGTTGTTGGTCGTAGGAGAATTATAAGGAGTTGGGGGCCAACTACTTCGACAAGAAGAACGCCGACGCCCTCAGCCGTTCGTTGGTCAACCGGCTTCAACGGCTCGGCCACGAAGTGACCTTAACCCCTATCGATCAGCCGGCGTGACGGTTTTCGTAGGAGTAGTCACGCAAGGCGGTGCCCATATTCCTCGGATGCGGCGTTCGAGGAGACGCGGGCGGATTACTCGGATGTTTTGAACTCAGAGCGATCGATCCCCGGGGTTGGGATGCCGGGCCTTAAGTGGACAGCGTCAAGTCAGACCTTTTCCGGAATGACGTAGGGCGCGCGGTAGCCGCGGTCGGCGTCGCGCAGGAGGTTGTCGGCTTCGGGATCGCCGATGGCGCGCTGGGTTTCGGGATCGAAACGGATGGAGCGGCCGAGGCGGTACGAAGCGTTCGCCAGGTGCATCATCGCGCAGGAAATGTGGCCTTCCTCGATGGGTGCATGCAGGCCCTCCTTCTTGCGGCTGACGACGCACTCGATGAAATTGCGGAAGTGGTCGACCTCGGCCCCCGCATGCACGGCGGGCTCCGGCGTGTGCTCGCGTCCTTTCCAGACCTTATAGGTGTCCTGGTCTTCATTGCCTATAGCCATGTAGCCCGTGGAACCGAAGAAGATATCACCAATGGAGGATCCGTTGTCCCGGCCGCCCAACTCGCGCGTGCCGATGCCCGCTTCGCTATCGGTCATCCAGTGGCGCACTTCGAATGTGATCACCCGCCGCTTGCCGCCGGGCGGATCGAACTCGAAGGCGCAGGAGAGATCGTTGGGCGTGTTCTGGTCGTCATCGAACATGAAGTGCCCGCCGACGGCCGAGACTTTGTTCGGAAAGGTCACGCCCATTCCCCAGCGCGCGGCGTCCACCTGGTGCACGCCCTGGTTCCCCAGATCGCCGTTGCCGTAGAGGTAATTCCAGTGCCAGTTGTAGTGGAAGCGGTTGCGCGTGAACGGCAGCGCCGGGGCGGGGCCGATCCACTCGTCGTAATGCACGCCCGCGGGCACGGGTTCGACTTTGGCATGCCCGATAGTGTCGCGCCATTTGAAACAGAGGCCGCGCGCCATGTAGAGTTCGCCCAGGTAGCCGCCGTGCAACTTCTGGATGGCTTCCCGGATGGCCACGGCCGAGCGGATTTGCGTGCCGTGCTGCACGATGCGGTTGTAGCGCTGCGCCGCCTTCACCAACTGCTGCCCTTCCCACAAATTGTGCGAGCACGGCTTTTCGACGTACACGTCCTTGCCCGCCTGGCAGCCCCAGATGGCCATGAGGCTATGCCAGTGGTTGGGAACGGCGATGGAGATGGCGTCGATGGTTTTGTCCTCGAGCAGTTTGCGGACGTCGGTGTAGGTTTTCGGCTTGGGCACACCCATCTTTTCGATGGCGGGCAGACGCTGGGCGAGGACGTTTTCGTCGATATCGCAGATGGCGGCAATCTCGACGTTCGCGAGCTTGGAAAAGGAGCGGACATGGTCCATGCCACGTCCGTGGAGGCCGCAGATGGCCACCCGGACGCGGTCGCCCGCCCCGAAGACGCGCCGCGGAAGGGCCATGAAACCCATTGCGCCGGCGGCCGCGGCACCGGCAAAATTCCGGCGGCTGATCCGGTTCGCTTCTTCTGCCATAGTGCTCCTATCTTACTCTTCACGCTTCCATCGTGGCTCTCGCGCGTGCGGTGCGGCTGTCAGGCCCGGGGCAATATTTCAGCCCAGCTCGAATCCCGCCGTGGCAAACACCAGGGAACGATCCGGCTGGATTTTCGGAGCATCCGGCCGCAGGACATGGCGCATGCGGGTAAGCCGCCGCAGGGGCCGGAACCCGTTGCGCAAGGCCAGCCGGACGGCCTCGCGGTTCTCCGGCAGAAGGTCCCAGTAGACCGCCTCGCCCGGATGCCGCGCCAGGAACCAGGCGAGCAGCCGGTCGGCCAGCTCCGCCGATTCCGCCACGCACGGGCCGAAGCAGGCCGCCCGCGAACCGCGGCGGCCCATGGCATAGCCCGATCGCGCAATGGCCGCCGCCTCGCCTGCCGCGGCCAGGCTCGCCAACAAGCGCATCCGGCCGGCTCCGAAAGCTCGGGCATCGAGTTCCGGATCGGGCGCCCAGGCATCCGCCGCGCCACCGTAGCGTGCGTCGAAGTCCATGCCGGCGGCGCGCCCCCACCGCTCGACCAGGCACACGTCCTCGAAACCGAAACGGCGATAGAGCCCAATCCCCATGTCAGTGGCGTCCAACCCGACCTCCGCGGCGCCGCTCGCCGCGGCAAACCCCATGGCTTGGCCCATCAGCGTGCGCGCAAACCCCCGGCCACGGTGCACCGGCGCGGTCAGCACCATCCCAATCCATGCCAGGTTGGTGCCGTACAGTATGGCCGCAGCGGTGGCGGCAAGCTCGCCATCGTGTTCCAGGGCAAAGCACCCGCCCGGCTGCAATTGCAGCAGCCGCGCCCAGTCCGCTTCGGTCTGGTTCCATCCGGCGGCTTCCTTGAGGCACATCGCCTGGGGAATGTCCGCCGGCACAAGAAGCCGGAGCCTGGTGGATTCCGGTGCGGGAATGGCGGAGGCGCTTCGTTGCATTCAGCAGGACTTATTCTACTACTCAGAATGGCACCGCACAAGGTCTACTCCTGCCGATACCCCAATTCCTCCAGCCGCCGGCTGATCGCGGTGCCGGTTTCTTTCACGAGCCGGATCATCCGGTCGCGCTTGGCGGCCGAGCAGCGCGCGATGGGCGAGCCCAGGCTCACGGCCGCCATCACCTCGCCGGCACAATCGAATACCGGGGCGCCGACCAGGAACGCGCCTTCGATGGTTTCTTCTTCGTTGGTGGCGAATCCGCAGGCGCGGGCCCTGGCCAATTCCCGCAGCAGTTGCGCACGCTTGGTAATGGTATGGGCGGTGAACCGCGCCAGGGGCTCCGAACCCAGCACGGCCGCCAGCGCCTCGGGCCGCAGGAGCGCGGCGACAGCTTTCCCCAGAGAGCTCGCGTGGAGCGGACAAGAATCTCCAACACCGAGCGAGAGCCGCAGCTTGTGCGGGGCTTCCACGACGTCGATCAAGACCACGCGGCCGCCGCGCCACTGCGCCAGCCAGGCCGCTTCGTTGAGCGCGTCGCGGGCCGCGGTGAGGTAAGGACGCGCCACCTCGATCAGCCCCGGGCGCGCCGTCGCCCGCCGCGAGAGGGCGCAAATCCGCCCGGTCAGGACGTAGCTTCCTCTCCCCCGCTGCTCCACGTACCCGAGTTCCCGGAGGGTGTAGAGAATCCGGTAAACCGAGCTCTTGACCATGCCTACCCGCGTCGTCAGGTCCTTCAAATCAACCGCATCGCCGGTTTCCGCCAGCGCCTCCAGGATGCGCATGGACTTCTCGACGAGCTCGATGTGGTTGTTGGTGGGCACTATTCTACATAATAGAACGGCAGCGACCTTGACTGTTGGGGTTATGTTCGATTTAATGGGAGTCACTGTTCTGAAGAATGAAACGCATGCCATCTCATACGATCGGGGCACTGGAATACGATTCCGCCTGCCCGCGCGCCCTGGCGCTCGCGGCGCGCCTGCACGAGGGGCTGGTCATTCCGGCGCACCCGCTGGCGCTTACGGCGGAGCGAAAACTGGACGAGCGCCGCCAACGGGCGCTCACCCGCTACTACGTCGAGGCGGGCGCGGGCGGCCTCGCGGTCGGGGTGCACACCACGCAGTTCGCCATCCGCGAGCACGGTCTTTACGAGCCGGTTCTCGCCCTGGCGGCTGACGAAACCCGGGACGCGCCCGTGGTCCGGATCGCCGGCGTCCGCGGGGGACGGCAGCAGGCGCTGCGCGAAGCGGAAATCGCCGCGCGGTTGGGGTATCACGCGGTTCTGCTGAGTTTCGGCGGGCTCGCCGACGCCGGCACAGCCGAACTGATCGAACATGCCCGCGCCGTGGGCGAGGTGCTCCCGCTGGTGGGTTTCTATTTACAGCCGGCCGTAGGCGGCCGCCCGCTGGAGCGCGATTTCTGGCGCCGATTCGCCGCTCTCGAATCCGTGGCAGCGGTCAAGATCGCACCCTTCAACCGTTACCAGACGCTCGATGTCCTGCACGGCGTCGCGGATTCCGGCCGCGCCTCCGCCATCGCGCTCTACACCGGCAACGACGACCATATCATTCTGGACCTGATCACGACTTTCCGCGGCCTGCGCATCGCTGGCGGCCTGCTCGGGCAATGGGCGGTTTGGACGCGGCGCGCCGTCGAGATGCTGGATTCGATCCACGATAATCCGGGCGCGTGCGAGTGGCGCCGCGTGGCGAGCGAACTCACGGATGCCAATGCCGCGATTTTCGACGCGGCGAACGGCTTCCGTGGGTGCATCGCCGGGATTCACGAGATTTTGCGCCGGCAGGGGTTGCTCGAGGGCACCTGGTGCCTGGATCCGCACGAATCGCTTTCGCCGGGACAGCGCGAGGAAATCGACCGCGTCTCGGCGGCGTATCCGCACCTGGCGGATGACGAGTTCGTGGAACCGAATCGCGACCGCTGGCTGCGTTAATTCTCAGCGAAGCGCTCCTTGGCCTCCTGCGTGACAGTCCACAGGTAGACGGTCCGCCATTCGACCTGGACGGTCTTGTCAGGCTTCCATTCGCCCATGTCGAACTGGTGGGAGACGATGCGCGAGCCCACCTTCAACTCCTTCAACAGTTTGGGGCGTAGCCGCAGGTTCACGTCCGGAAGGAGGTAGAGGGTAACAATCGTGGCGTCGTGGAAATCGGCCTTGAACAGGTCGCCTTCGATAAACTTCACCTTGTCCCCGACGCCCGCATCCTTGGCGTTCTCGTTGGCTTCTTTAATGAGTTCCGGATCGATATCGTATCCCGTCCCGCGAGCCGCCCCAAATTTCTGGACGGCCATAATGACGATGCGCCCATCACCACAACCGAGGTCGTAGTGAATGTCGCCGGGACCGGTCTTGCCGAGGTTGAGCATGGCCTCGACTACTTGCGGCGGAGTCGGAACGTACGGAACATCCCGATGTGTACCGTTCTCTTGTGCGGCCAGGACAGGCCCGAGCAGGAGAGCGCTACAGAGCGTCGCGAAGATCTGCGCTCCGCGACGGAAACGAAACCAGGAGGCCGCGGAATTCCATTTCATGGGCGCAAGTGTAGCACGCTCATTCGAGGAGCGGTTGGCCTAGCGGCGGACTTCGACCATATGGAGAACGACATCCGTATCGGCCGACAACGCGATCTGGCCGTCCACGCTCGCGCGCGAGCTAAACGTCTTCCATCGCCCGGTGTCGCCGAGCCGCACGGTCGCTTGGGATGCTCCGGTTTGGATGCGCAGCAGCCCCTGGCCCTGGTCGAGATACGTGAGATTCACCGTGGCCGGGCGCGCCGCCAGGCTGCGCGCGAAATCCGGGTCGAGCGCAAACCGCGCCGTCGCGCCTTTGGGCAGCCGCCGCGCCCAGGCGCCGAATCGCTGGTCCTTCGGCCCGACTTCCTCCAGCGGCTGCATGCCATCGCCCGGGAGGCGCCGCATCAGGAAGGAGTAATCGCCCTTGAGCGTGTGCCCTTCGCGCAGCGCCACCCACGCGCCCGGCGCCACTTGCGGGCTGGCGTGATCGCCCGCGTAGAGCGCGGCGAAATCGAAGGCCGCGCGAAACTCCGGCTCGCGCCAGTGCCGCAGGTCGTCGCCATAGACGGCGATGAACGACACCCCGCAATTCAGATCGCACAGCAGCCGCCAGTAGTTGAACTGCGCCGGCGGGCACCAGCGCGGATCGGTCTGGCCGCCGTGCCGGCCCGTGGCATCCGCCCACGATTCCGCATAGCACACCGTATCGCCGCTGCGGCAGTATTTCAGAAACGCCTGATATTGGCCCTCGCCGTGCGCGCGCGGTTCGATCTCGCTCGAGGTGTGGAACAGCGCCAGGCCTCCGGACTCCAGCATCTTCACCCATGCGGGGTCGGCATCCTCTTTAGCGAACAGGTTGTTGCGCACGAACACGCGGACCTGCGGCGTGAAGTCGCGGACGAACGCATTCACCACCGTGTGCTGGTACGCGGGGGCCGTGGCCCGCGTCCACTCCGCCGGCGGCGCGACTCCGGCCGGTACGTGCCACGCCGACGGAGCGCGGTCCTCCTGTGGCACCGCCGTATGCTCGGTGCCGAGCGCGTTGAAATTCAGCCGGACTCCCAGCACGCGCTGCCGGTACGGCGCGGATTTCACGTGCCGCGCGTAGGCGTCGAGCAGCGCGAGGTAGGCCTTCACATAAGCCGGATGCCAGTAGGCCAGCGTGCCGCGCGCGTCCCGCACCTGCACCGAGAGCTTCTTTGCGGTGTAGGGAACTTTGTCGAACAAATACGCCGGGTGCTCGTTGGCATTAATCTGCACGGTTGCCATGCGCCCGCCGAGCGCCTCGAACTGCCGGTCGATCACGCTGAAATCGTAGCGCCCCGGAGCCGGCTCGACGTCGCGCCACTGCGCCATGACCTGCCCGCCGCGGATGAACGGCAATTGCAGAAGCTGCGCATCGCGGCCGATCCAGATGGCGTAGAGGCCGCGGTTGGGATCGGGCTGCACTTCGGCCGCCCGATCGGCTGCGCCCGTGGCGGCGTGCTCCTGAAGTATCAGCCGCAGGCCCCAGTCGTTATCCGAGGGAAACTCCGGCAGCGCGATAATTCCGATGCGGCTCGACCGCAGCGTTCCCGTTCCCACCGGCAGCCATTCGCCCTTGCGCGGATCGAACCACTCGGCTCGATAGTCGCTGTTCAAGCGCGCGCCGCGAATCTGGCTGCGCGGGCAGCACTTCTCGAAATAGGCGAGGAAAATTTGGCGGTCGGGCGTCCGCGCGCAGTACGCCCAGCCTTCGTAGCCGCGCACCACGTGCGTCTTATCGGGTGAAACCAGGTCGGCGTTCGGTTCCAGATCGCGGTAGCGCTTGCCGATGGAGAACGCGAACTCGCGCAGGTATTTCACCTGCGCCGCCGAGTTCCACTGGAAGGCGTCCCACATGTGGATGGGCGCCGCAGGTTCGATGTCCGCGCCCCAGATTCCCTCCGCGCCGTAGACGTAGCCGGCGAACCCGCCGGAGAGAAACGTGCCGTACATGGCCGAGCGCACGAATTGGTCGTCGCGCTCCGTGCCGCCCTTCGCGCCGTACTGGAATCCCTGACGGCCGCGCGCGTCCGTGTAACCGGCATAATACGGTTCGCCATCCAGCGCCGGGCGCGGATGGCGCGCACGGAAAATTTCGGTGAGGTACCACCAATCGTCGTGCACGCGCATGTTGCCGATCTGGTGCAGCGTGACCCACGAATCGTCACCCCAGTTTTCAAGCGTCGACGGGTTTGCGTTCGCCGAAAGCAGCGTGCCGAACGGCGGCATCCCATATTTTTCCCGCACCATCCGGATGGCCTTCAGATATTCGTCTGGCCCCACCGTCTCGCTGATGATATCCAGATGGATGGGGCTCAGCACCACGTTGTTCGCCTGGTAGCGCGACCAGACGTATTCGATGAAGCGCGCGTAGGAATCCGGCCACCGGTAATACTTCGACCACAGCATGCTGGCATCCCGCCGCGAGACTTCGATGAACACGACGAAGCCCTGCGCGTTCAGGTAATCGATCTTGCGATCGATGTAATCGAAGTAGGCGGGGTTGATACGGTCCACGTCCGGGAACATGTTTTCGTATCCCGGCACCTTGCCCGGGAATTGGAATGGCCTCCCGCCTTCGTTATCCATGTTCTTGGCGCTGCCGGTGCCGAATTCGAGCCACGCGGAGCGCACCGTGGTGTGCGCGGGATCGTTCATCACCACATGCCACGGCTGGCTATCGGTCATCCAATTGGGGAAGGCGGCGATCATGTTCACCCAATTGAAGCCCTGGCGCTTGCGGTAGCGCACGTAATCCTTGAATCCCGCCTGCGGCCCGAGGGGGCGCTGGCGGTCGTCGTCGTACCAGCGGAAGCGGTTGGTGCCGAGCGCCCACCAGGTATCGCCGAGGGCGAAGAACGGCGTGCCGTCGGCGTATTGGAGCGCATGCTGGTTGGCCGTGGCGCGTAGGAATCCGCGCCGCAGCGGATTGGCGCGCATGTCCGCCTCGCTCCAGGGAACCGCAGTGAACGACCCGCTCTTGCCGGCGAGGCCGGGATCCGGCGGGTTCGAGCCGCTGCGCCAGCGCCACGTGCCGGGCTCGGTGGCGACGACGCGCACGCGGAAAGCCGCCCCGCCGTCCCAGAAGCCGTAGACGCGCTTCTCGAAATGCGGCCCGGTCAAATCCACCCAGACGGTGACATCGGTGTAGGGATTGGCGTACTTGCCCGCCGCCGTGAACGTCAGCTCCTGCTTTTCCCAGGGATGCACCGCACCCCACGCCGCGCTGGCCCAGAAGAGGGCCGACACAAGCGCAAGGCCCGGTTTCATGCGGCGATCCTGCGCCGCCGCACCTGTTTCTCGATGGTCTTCAGCGACTTCTGCCGGGTCAGAATCAACTCGTAGTCCTTCTGCATATTCATCCAAAAATCCGCGCTCGTGCCGAAATGCCGCGCCAGCCGCAGTGCGGTATCGGCGGTGATTCCGCGGCGCT
>JAJYLS010000186.1 GCA_021787555.1 Acidobacteriota bacterium
AGAGCCGACTCCACTCCAGGCCAAGGCCTATGCGCTACTCGACACGTTGCCAGTAGCCGGAAAGTGAGTTTTGAGCTATCCCTCGCCGAATCAGTGGAGTACTGCCCAGATTCCTTCGGAACTTCGGGCTAGCCCGGCGGTATCGAAGGACCTCGAAGGCGACTGGACGGGGACGCTGCAAACGCCCGGTCCGGAGATGGAAATCGCGGTCCATTTTAAGAACCAGGCGGATAACACCGTGCTGGCGACCATCGACATTCCGGCCACGAATGCCATGGGGATGCCGATCGACAACGTCAAGCAGACCGCCGACAAGGTGGAGTTTGGGCTGAAGATCGCGCACGGATCATTTCAGGGGACGCTTGATAAAGACCACCGCAAACTGACCGGCGAACTGCACCACGAAGATCAGGTGATGCAAATGACGCTGACGAAGAAATAGCGGTTCACGACCTCATCGGCCACGGCCGAGGAACCCGCTCTTGTCGCGGGCGGCGGCCTCACCAGTGGGGGCCGGCCACTTCTTTCCGGTCACGGGCGCCGGACCGGCGGCGTTCAGTACGCGCAGAGCGGCGAGGCGAACGGGTGCGGGCATGTTGTCGCCGCTCAATTGCGTGTAGACCTCGAGCGAGCGTGTGCGGTTTACGGCCATGAGGTTTTCGGCGCAGAGCAGGCACGCGCGCGCGGCCACCGGAAAGACGGGAGGCTTGGTGCGAGCCAACGAGGTCTGTAGTGCGCGCGCGGCGCGGAGCCCGCCGATCATGCCGACCGAAGCCGCGGCGGCGCAGGCGATTCCAGGATCGGGGTCGTCGATCAGCCTCGTGAGTGCGTCCAGGGCCTTCGCGTCCTTGCGCACACCGATAGAATTGATCACTCCTATTTTGAGTAGGCCGCTCAGCTTTGGGAGGGCCGCGCGGAAAGCTTCATCGACCGAGGGATCGGGATTGGGCTCCATGCCGAACCGGGCGTAGCAGGCCAACTGCGGATGGTTGAGCAACGCGGCCATCGGCGGGATGGCGTCCTTGCCCCCGACGAAGGCCAGCTTCTTGCACGCGATGGCCTTCTGGAAGACGGTGGAGGACGGGTCCTTCACCATCGCCACGAGCTTAGGCGGCTCCATCTTCCAGATCGGCAGCGCGTCGAACTCGGGAGGAACTTTGGGAAGCGGGACACGCGCGCGAGGGGCGCGGGCGGCCGGGGCCGGTGTGGTCTGTGCAGGTGTCTGTGGCATTATCTGGCTCCTCTCTTTTTGCAGTTGCCTACATACTGGTGGCCAGCGCTTCCGCGCGCCACGGTTCACGATAGGCCCGGCCGCGCATGCGGTTGGCCTCTTCATCGTTGAGGAACATGCGTTTGGCGGGGTCCCAGGTGACCTTGCGGTTCAGTTGCGCGGAGATCCACGCGGCATGAGCGGCCACGTGGGTGTGGCAGGTGACCTCGGCATTGGCGCGCGGCGCGCTGCGCGAGCGGATGCAGTGAACAAATTCGCGGAGGTGCTCGGCGGTGGGATCGTAGCGGATGCCCTCCCGCGTGGGAACGAGGTGTTTGAGATTATCGGAGACTTCGATGCGGCCGCTGTCGCCGACCTCGACCCAACCCTCGGTGCCCTCGAAGCGATTGCTGCACGAGCCCAGCCCGTCCCAACTGTGGTTCCGCAGGATGAGCTGCACGCCGTTCGCATAGCGGCAATAGATGGTGTAGCGCTCGATCAGGCCGTCGCCGCGGAAGTTGGGGCCTTCAGGGACGTACTCGATGGGCTCGGTGTGCTCCATGTCGGCGGCCCACTGCGCCATGGCAACGGTGTGGGAGGCCCACTCGAGGAGTCCGGCGTGAAAATCCCAGAACTCGCCGCGGCCGCGATCGGGGTAGGCCGAGTTCCACGGCCGCCAGAGGCAGGGGCCGAGCCACTTGTCCCAATCGAAGACCAACGGCTCGGGTTCGGGACTTTCGGCTGGCCACCAGCTATGGCCGCCGGCATCGACGGCGCCGAGTCCGATGGCAGTATCGGCATGAACCGCGGTGAGCCGCCCGAGCCTGCCGCTGCGCGCCAGCCCGACGGCGAACTCGAACGCGAACTGGTTCTTACGCTGGGCGCCGGACTGGTAGACGACGCCGTAGCGGCGAACATTGTCCGCCATGGCATAGCTTTCGTTGATGGACATGGCGCCCGGCTTTTCAATGTACATGTCCTTGCCGGATTGCGCGGCCCACATGGCCATGGGCCCGTGCCAGCGGTCGCTGGTCGCGATGAGAAGAGCGTCGATATCCGGCCGCGCGAGGATCTCGGCGGGGTCCCGGTACATCTTGCAATCGTTGTTCTTGTAGTAGCCGTCGACGGTGCTCTTGACCATCTCGCGGGCGCTCTCGCGGACGTCGGCAATGGCGACGAACTTGACGCGCTGATCGCCGAGGAGTTGGCGTAAGTCATACATGCCCCGGTTGCGCAGACCGATGCCGCCGAAGGTGATCTGATCGAGCGGCGCCTGGCCGGCACGGACCACGGGGCCGATCTGGCCAGGCGGCGGCGTGGCGACCTGCGCAGCGGCGGGTGCCACGGCGGCAGTGGCCGCAGCGACCTGAGCGAGGGCTTTGCCAAACCCCCGCCGCGTAACGTTCTTCCTTTTTTCCGGCATGGTTCCTCCCGTCTCGGATAAGCCGATCCTGTATTCCCGTTGACTGTATCACTACACGCGGACCGATACAACGGCCGTCCGCCGGGTCACTGCCGGGACATGGCTGCGTCCAGGGCCAGGTAGCGGTCACGGTCGGCTTCGGGCGCGGTGTGACATTGCACGTCGATGCGCATGCGCTGATAGTGGTCTTCCGGGCTGTAGGTCGGCCACTCCGGAAGCCCGGGACCGTTCGGATTGCCGGTCTTGATGAAGTTCACGAAGTAAGCCTGCATCAGTTTGGAGACTGCGTAATCGGCAGGCTGCCAGGCGTAGCGCTTGTCGAGATCGAGGTTGCCCATGGCGTACTGAATCTCGGCGGAATGGACCGCGCCGAGGGGACCGGCGGGCGGCCGCGCGCCGCGTCCGGCACGCTGACCGGCTGCTGGCTGGCTCTGGCCTGGCGTGCCGAGGAATGCCGGACGGGGGCGGGCATAGAGATACCGATATACGGGTTGGCCCCCGGTCTTCATGTGGAGTTCGGTCCATTTCCAGGTGCCGTAGGCGATGAAGCGAGCGCTGGCGAGGTGCGTGGCGGCTTCATAAACCCCTTCCGGGGTGGTTGCGGCGTAAGCCTTCAGGATGGGGCCGGCCTTGTCGCCGTAAAGCTTTCGGATCGCGGCGGCGAGTGTTTCGGGTGTGGCATCGCCGTCGCCCAATACGGCGCGCGCCGCTCCCTCTTGAGTATTCGTTCCTGCCAAAAGCGGGATCTTCGCCTGTTGACCCGCTTCGTAAATCTCCGTAAGCGGCTTGGGGAGGAAGTAGCCGTCCAGCGTGGTGCTGAACCGGAGTTCATGAATTTTCGAAACAGCTTCCTGGACCTGGTCCGCGCTCATGGCGCGCAGGGCGGCAAGGTTCGCCGCTCCCGCGTCAGCGGCGAACTTAGCGCCCTTCTGCTCGGCCTCGACGAGGGGTTGAGGCGGCAGGGTAGCGATCATGGCACCGCTTTCGCCGATGGCGGCGGCCATGAGGTCCCTGGAGAGCGGCGAAGCCATAAGCGCGCTGACCGAGATCGATCCGGCCGATTCGCCGGCGACGGTGACATGCTTCGGATCGCCGCCGAACGCTGCGATGTTCTTCTGCACCCACTGCAGGGCGGCAACCTGGTCGAGCAGTCCGTAGTTGCCCGCGGCGTGGTGCGGCGACTCGGCGACAAGCTCCGGATGAACGAAAAAGCCGAAGATGTTGGTGCGGTAGTTGACTGAGACGGCGACGATGCCGTGGCGCGCCATATTTTCGCCGTCGTAGCGCGGCTCCGAGCCGTCGCCATTTTGGAAGCCGCCGCCGAAAATGTAAACGAGCACGGGGAGCCGCTCCCGATCCGATTTGGCGGGGGTCCAGACGTTTAGGTAAAGGCAGTCCTCGCTCATGCCGTTGCTGCGAAACCAGTAATCCGCACCGGGCGCAGTCCGTTGCACGCACCGCGGCCCGAAATGGTCGGCGTTGCGGATGCCGCTCCAGTTTTCGAGCGGCTGAGGCTCGCGCCAGCGCAGGTTTCCAACCGGCGGCTGCGCGAAGGGGATGCCCTTGAAACTGCGCACGTCATCGCGAGGCGGCACAGTCGATTCCACGGCGCCATTGGCGGTCCGGACGCGATCGGCCGCGAGCGCCGGCTAAATCACGGCGGCGCAGATGGCCGTGGCCGAGAGGATCAACAGAGAGGTGTTCATGGGTCTATGGTTCCATGAGGATGGTATCACCGGGAGAGTACGGCTGCGCGCCTACGGTTTCGACGAACCGCCCAGATGCGCCGCGATCTTCGTGGCTTCTTCGACTGCGCGGGCCAGGACGGAACGCATGCGGCCGTCCTCGAGAACCAGTATGCCGCCGATCGTGCATCCCGCCGGGGTAGTGACGTCGTCGCGCAGCGCCGCCGGGTGGCGTTTCGTAGAGAGCACCATCGTGGCCGCCCCCAGGACCGTCTGCGCCACCAGCGTCAGCGCCACCTGCCGGGGTAAGCCGACACGGACGCCCGCATCCGCCAGCGCCTCCATAATGAGGTAAAGATACCCGGGGCCGCTCCCGCTCAGTGCAGTTACGGCGTCGAAATGCTTCTCATCGAGTGCCAGACACTTTCCCACGGCCTGGAAGATATCCTGCGCGCGTGCGACATGATGGCTGGATGCCCTCTTTCCGCCGCATACGACCGTCATTCCCTCGCCCACGATGCACGGCGTGTTGGGCATGGCGCGGACCACCGGGTTCGTCGTTCCGAGGAGCGATTCCAGCTTTTCGGTGGATACTCCCGCGAGGATGGAGATTAACAGCGTGTCGGAGCGCAGTCCGGCCGGGAGCAAATCCGCCATGACCGCGGCGGCATCGGGCGGCTTGACGCAGACGAGGACGATATCGGCGGTGGGCACTCGGCTTCCAAACCCGGTCTCCGCGGGGATGTGCAAAGCGTGGCGCGCGGCTTCGCAGGTGGCGGCGTTCTTGTCGCCCGCCCATAATCGCTCGCGGTCGATCAATCCGCTGGCGATCAGCCCTTTAGCAAGCGTCTGGCCCATGACGCCGGCACCGATGATGCCCAACGTCTTCCCCTCCCCAATGACGGCGTGTTTCGGCGTGTCGGACTGCTCCCGTTCTTTCGGCATGGCTGGATTTGAGAGTAGCACGCCGCTGTGTCGTTTTCGAGCTGTTGGGTCCCGTCCCACGGACAAATCGTCTGTCCCGCCACGCCGGGAAATACCAACTTACTCTGTGAGTGTAAATAGGTGTCTGGCTGCTTCAAAAGCGCCCTCCTGGAGTTCCTGGCGCTCAGCAGGTCGATCGCTAGCGAAGTTAGTTGAGCTACACCGGCAGCGCCAATGCACCTAACACTCTGTTCCACGGTTTATATTTTGGTCGCTAATGAGTAAAGGATCGTATGCCACTTGCGCCGAACCTGGTCCGTGGCACTTGCCAAGTTAAGTTGCAAAGCGGCGTGGCGATCACGAGCCCTGTTGAGTGCATTTTATTACATTGATTCACTATCTTTTAGCCTTGTCCCTTGCACAAGAACTAATTGCGAGTTAGGCTCCTCAACGGAGGATCCCACGATGCACCTTCGTTATGTAACATTGGCGATACTCGCATGTACAATTGTCGCCTTCGCGCAAACCCCCAACACAGTCGACTCGCCGTTCCTGGTCCGCTATGCGGCCAATCTCAACGTGGGCGAGTCGTACATTAATATGATCAACACGAACGCAGACAACGATGAATATACAATCAATCGTCTGACAAACATCTGCGTGAACGTCTATGCTTTCGATCCCAACGCGAACCTGCTCGCGTGCTGCACGTGCTTACTTACACCAAATAGCGTGCAGCATATGGCGGTGGTCGGAGATATTCTTGCAAATGTCTCCGGAGTCCTGCCAACATCGGTCGTTGTAAAGCTTCTGGCTACGTTGCCTAACATCACGAAAACAACCTGCGGCGGTGCGGCAACTGCGAACTCGCAAACTCTCACAAATGGTTTGTTGGCTTACGGCACCACCTTGCACCAGGGCCCCACCGGGGTCTTCGGCACCGAGACGGCATTCGGTCCCGCTACGCTGACGGACGCCGATTTCCGCCTTATGACGAACTCGTGTGCCGCCATTAGTAAGACCTCCAACGGCATTTGCGGTACATGCAAGTTGGGCGCACAGTAGCTCGATTAGAAGCAGATTACTAAACCCAAGTTGAGAGCAGAGCCACTCCGCACTCGTACCGCCCTCGTACCTCCGCATCCACGGCGACTCGGTCGATTGGGGCTGGGGTACTCCGCACGTCGGGCGGGGGCCGCTGCAAGCGGCGCCACTCCGTTCCCATCGCGACGGCGCCACTTCTCCGGCTCCCGCCCGGCAGGTGTCGACGATCGCTAAGAGCTTGCCACCTGGTGCCATCCGCGGCGAAGTGTGGAGCGAGATGTATCCGCGGCGACGCACTCAATGTTGGCGGCGAAAACTACCTCCTACACAGGCAGGTTGTCTTTCAACGAATCGCGTCTGCTAGCTGGTCTATTAGTCCCGCAAGCTCAAGCACCGTCACTACGCGAAAGAGCGCATGATCCTCGCTTATAACGAGCTCTCGGGGCGAAGGCGGCGAAATCCATTGGAGCGGGGCGGTTTTGCTGGCCGGAGGCCGCAGGTGTGGAGGCGAGAGCGTCAGCCGGGGGTTGAGCGGGGCGAAGACCCTGGCGGAGGGCGATTACCAAGCGTTGGCGGTTCCGGTGCAGAAAGCGTGGCCGCTGAGGAAGCATGCCGGGAAAGAGGAACTGCCGGCCGCTCTGCCGCGCGTGCGCCGCGTGGTGGAATGGCCGCTAACGCCGCGCACTGCCGGGCTTGCGGAAAGGCGGCCGCGGTCATCCGCTACGAAGTGAGCGAAGCATGATTATTTGACTTCGCTACTTCTTCCGACTCCCGCATCACTCTCCAACGCACGAGAAACCCGATCTTCTGGTATGCTGTTCGCAATCGGAAGAAGTCGCGCTTCTGATCGGGCGGGAGCGAATTGAAGCAGTCTACAAGTAACTCGGTCAGTTGTTCTGAGAGCGCCGGGAGGCGTTCGCGTGCCACTGGGCGGCCGCTGGATCGACGAGTGGTGGTAATTTCCGGGGACCCTCTTTCGAAATTCCGTAGCAGCTTCTGCAACTCCCGGTTCGTCAAGATGAGCACTCCTTAGTGATGAATTCCTTTGACGTGACTCTTCGGGCGTCACGGTGGCCGCACAGAAACTCTCCACCCTTCACGATCTGCCGGGCGCCGCGGCCGTGGCATCGCTTGATCACACGTCAGGAAGGCGCTCCCAAAAGGAGCAAGCGCTTCCTGACGTATTCGTTTGTTGCTTGCTTCGCCGGACTTGCCGCGGTGCTTACGGCAGTGGCCGGCACGGACCGCACCGGCCGAAGCCGCTTAGGTCGCCAACGATAGCAGCGCACCGATGAGCAAGGCTGTTGAGTTCACTTGTGCTCAAACTTGCGCATATGAACGGCGTCTCCGTCGTGTCATAAATGCCGGTCACCGGTGTGGCATGGAGTGTCGTACCCCAGGCTTCCATGCCGGGGACAACCGTCGACGTCGTCACTGTTGCGGCGCTATTCGTGCAGCTTGTCCCGGACCCGCCGGTTCCCGCCAGCGTCGCTAGCAGCTTCACGGTTACCGAGTTCGGGCTCAAGCCTCCAACCAGATTGGAGACCAAATCCTGCTTGACCCGCAGGTACTGCACCTGGTTCGGGGTCACCAGGCAAGAGCAGCACGAGAGCATCATCTCGCTCGGATCGAACGTATAGACATTGATACACAGGTTGCCGGAGGCACTTCCCAATCCGGGAAGCAGCGGAGCCCCGTTCGCGCCATCGTTTGCGATCGTGACATATGACTCCCCAACGTCGAGGTTTGTCGCGTACCTCACCCAGAAGGGACATCCGGGTGTATTCGGCCCCGGGTCACAATACAACGATCCCCAGTCAGTAGCCGTCAGTCCGCCATCCGCCGTGACGGTCACCCCTGGTACGATCGGCGGCCCCGCCTGTCCGTTTGGCTGCAACTGGCACGCCGCTTCCGGTGTTGAAGCCGGGCTGAGTACCTCAACGGTCACTGAGCCCTGCGCCAGAATTGTGCCCAGGTTGCAAGTCAGCACGTAGGTGCCGCTGATCGAGCATGTGCCCTGCGTGGTTGTATACGACGTCCACGTGAGGCCCCCAATGGTGGGGAGTTGGTCTGTAAGCGTCACGTTCGTCGCCGGTGATCCTCCGGGCGCGGCCGGATTGCTGACTACGAAACTGAAGCTCGCCTGCGACTTCAGGTAAAACTTGTTGTTAGGCGGCTTCGGGTTTTTGACTACCGTGAGTTGAGGCGGATAGCAGTTCAGCAAGCCCGTGTCCGTAGCCGTCAGGCCACCGTCCGCCGTAGCGGTTGCGGCCGGATTGGGCTGCGACTGGCAGGCCGCTACCGGTGTGCTCGCCGGGCTGGATGCCGTAACCAGCACTGAGCCGCCTCCCGCAATGGTTCCGAGGCTGCAATTCAACACGTTGCTGGTGATTGAACACGTGCCCTGGGTCGTTGTAGCCGTCGTCCAGGTGAGGCCGCCATTGGTGGGCAAGGCATCCGTGAGCTTGACATTAGTCGCAGGCTGGGAGCATTGGCCGCTGGGATTGCCGACCACAATCGTGAAGCTCGCCTGCCCACCCTGGGCAAATGTGCCGAGCGTGCCGCCTTTGGGGCTCTTCGCCACGGTGAGATTCGGACCGCAGGTACAGTTCAGCGAACCCGAGTCCGTGGCCGTCAGATTGGGGTCCGCCGTGGCCGTCGCCGCAGGATTGAGCTGCGGCTGGCAAGCCGCGACCGGCGTAGTCGCCGGGCTGGATACGGTAATCATGACGGCGCCCTGCGGTGGAATGGTGCCGAGGCTGCAACTCAATAAATAGGTAGCGTTGATCGAACAATTGCCCTGGCTGGTCGTGACCGATGTCCAGGTCAAGCCGCCGTTGGTGGGTAACTGGTCAGTAAGCTGAACATTCGTCGCGGAACCGTCACCCAGCGCGGCAGGATTGCTGACGATGATCGTAAAACTCACCTGGTTGCCCGCGCTGAAGCTGCCGCCATCCGGAGTCTTCACGACTCTGAGTTGCGGTCCCGGCGGAATATTGCTGCACGTCAGCGCGCCCCAGTCACTGGCCGTCAGGCCGCCATCCGCCGTGACGGTCACGCCCGGTACAATCGGCGGTCCTACCGATCCGTTGGGCTGCGGGGCGCAGGCGGCGGGTGGAGTCGTCGCAGGGCTGGATACGGTAACGTCCACCGAGGCCGCCGCTGCAATCGTGCCCAGACTGCAAGTCAGCACGTAGCTGGCACTGATCGCACAGGTGCCCTGCGTGGCCGTGTAAGATGTCCAGGTCATGCCACCGTTCGTGGGCAGTTGATCGGTGAGCTGGACGTTGGTCGCTGCCGTGGCGCCGTCGTTCGTGACCTTGATCTTAAAGGTCGCTTGGCCCCCAGGAAGGAACGCGTAGCCCGGGTCCGCGGCAGTCTTCGGTGTCTTCGTCACTGTCAGATGCGGCGGCGGCCCCTGCGGGATCTCGATCAAGGCGCCCGTCGAATCCAGAATGAATAGAACAAAGATGTCCCCGGGGCCGGGCACGAAGTCGGTGTGCGTCATTGCCTCGCTATAAAGAGCATTGGCGGCCGCGCTGATATTGTAGCCCCCGCCCGCACTCATTTGGTATGTAGGATCGTAAAAGTAGGATCCGTTGTACTGTGGGTGAGTGGGCGGCGGCGGATTACCGGAAACGTGTGGGTCGAGGAGCGAGCAGCAGGAGGCCGTCCCGTTGTTGAACAACATCCAAATGGCCTGCTGAATCACGTCGCGGATGGTCCGCTCATCGTTGGTGGTGGCGGTGCCACTGCAATTGCCATTGGAGTCGCAGGGTGTGTACGTAACCGACGACGGCTTATGATTGAGGAGCCAGTTGGCCGCCTTAAACTGGGAACTGAAACCGTTCCAGGGGTACTGGGGCATTTTGACGTACGTATTGAAGATATAGTAAGGGCCCTCGCGACTGATGAAATCGGCAGCCTCGGTGGACCATCCCCGAAAACTGCCGTTGCTAATGCTGTAGCCGCCCATGTTGCTGAAAGTGACGTCGTAGTACTCCGCTGGACCGTCTACTGGGCTCGGGTCTGGCGGTTGTCCTTCTCTGGCCTGAAACTGGTTCAGGATGAAGGCATTCTCGACATGCGGGTAGGAAAAGGTGACGCAGGGCTGGGTCCCGTTGGGGCACGGCGGTAGCGGCATCGTGGAAGGGGGCAGCACAAGCTGGGCGAGTGCGGGGGTGGCCAATGCCAAACCCAGCAGACAGGCGCCGCCTGCCAGCAATGTTGTGGTGAATCCGTGACGAATTCGTGGTGAGGGCCGAGTTTTCATTGCGCACCTTCGTTTCCCGAGTTGTGGCGGAGCGACCCCCAATTGGGGCTCATCAAAAGCAAACCGCGGCTTCCCAACAGAGCACGTGCGCAACTACTCCCCGGACCGCGCGCACGCCATGCGCCCGTTCGCACTCGTGCCTCCGATGCACGTTCGCGCGGGCGACATTCCCGTCCACGGCTTTCCCGGGACGTGGGCTCGTCGTTTAATGAAGTACCACTCGGGAATGGGTTACGCAATCGCCCAAAAGGGGTCGTTAGAGGGAAGTAGTCCAAACGGGTTAGCCTGCACCGAGGCGCATACCTGCTCCCCCGGCCTGCGTGCAACATCCACTCAAACGGCTGTGGACCGGCATGCCAGGCGCATCGCCGGTTGGCTCATGTGGCCTCACGGACTAACCGCCAGCCAGGCGCTGGCGGAGTCAAAAGTTCAGAAACCGGCGGCCAAACTGAAATCTGACTACCGGCTTTCTTCACTGCCGCCGGCAGCCAGCCGGCTGTTCTGATCCAGCAACTTGCCGACCACGCCCGCGCGGGTGGTCGTGCCCATTTTGAGCATGATCAATCGCAGGAATGCCTTCACAGTGTTGGGGCTGATGTTCATCCGAGCGGCCAGTTCCTTACTGGTAAGCCCCATGGAAACGCCGATTAACGTTTCTTGCTCGCGGTCGGTGAGGTGATACTCGAGGCTGAGTTGATGGACAGCTTCAGCCACAGATATCTCCCGCTTGAGGTACAAAGCGAAGAGGGGTTGCGTCATCGGCCCGTTCTGAGGCTTTATAGTTATTGTCCTGCAACTATATTCACGATTTGCGCTGGTAATCTGCATTTGAGCCCCATCGGAATGCTGATCCGGCGATGCGCTCAGCATCTTGATGAGAATCGGCGGAAGGGTGTTGCCGTCAGGCCGGGAGTGCCTGCTCAGATCGGCGAGAATGCCCTCTGCTCCACGGTCAAGTGCTATTGGCCTGAAGCGCTCATCCACAATGACAATGCCGTCACAGGCCAGGACAGGCGGCGTGTTGACTTTTTCGTTTGCAGTCCTCCGGGTCTTCTTTTCTTTCTCTGGCATACTGGGACCATCACCTTCTCCTGCGAACCGGTCACCGTTTCGGGAGCCCGGTGGTGCAATACCAGGGTTCCGGTCAGGGTTGTGTATGAATAACATAGGTGTTCCAGTTGGCATAAGGGCTTCGCGGATAGTTACCGATGTACTCCGCCGCCATCCAAAGT
>JAJYLS010000187.1 GCA_021787555.1 Acidobacteriota bacterium
AAAAATGCGAGGAGGCGCCCAGTCCCATCTGCTCGAAGCGGATGACGGCCACTGGTACGTCGTCAAGTTCCGCAACAATCCCCAGCATCACCGTGTCCTGGTGAACGAACTGCTTTCCTCCGTCTTTCTCGAATATCTCCAGATCGCCGCGCCCCCCACCGCGCTCATTCACGTCAGCGAGGAATTCCTGGCCGTCAACCCCGAGGTCCGCCTCACGCTCGGCACCCGCAGCATCGCGGGGGCCCCCGGCTGGCACTTCGGCGCTCGCTATCCCGGCGACCCCGCCCGCACCGCGGTCTACGACTTCCTCCCCGACGCCCTCCTGCCCGCCGTGGCCAACCTCGGCGATTTCCGCGCCGTCCTGGTCTTCGACAAGTGGACCGGCAACGCCGACGGCCGCCAGTGTGTCTTCTACCGCGCCATGGTGACTGGAAGCGGCGCGCGCAAACCCGGCTTCGTCGCCCAGATGATCGACCACGGCTTCGCCTTCAACGGACCCAACTGGGATTTCCCCGAATCCCCGCTCCAGGGCCTCTACGCCCGCCGTGTGGTCTATAAAGGCGTGCACTCGCTCGCCGACTTCGAGCCCTGGCTCGGCCAGGTCATGAATTTTCCCGAGGAGATTGTCGACCAGGCCTGGAAGCGCATCCCCGCGGGCTGGATCGACGGCGAAGAGGACGAACTCGATGCGCTCCTCGAGAAATTATTCGACCGCCGCCGCCGGCTGCCGGAATTGATCGCCGCCTGCCGCCACTCGCGTTCGAATCCGTTCCCTGACTGGTCCTGATTTTTCACCGCGGAGAAGCGGAGGCCCGGAGAAAAACTCGATTGGTTTTCTCCGTGTCTCCGTGCCTCCGTGGTGAATTGATTTTATACCAGGCTCCAGCCCTTGCGGAACGTCGGCCTCAAATACTTGTTCGCTTCGGTGTTGTTGCTGAAGCGCATCTTGTCCGCGTCCCACTCCAGCTTGCCCGGGATCCGCAGCGCGACTACGCCCAGCAGCATCCACTCCACGAACCGGCTGGCTATGCTGAAGTTCGAGCACGAAGGCTCCCCGCCCTTGCAGGCGCGGATCCAGTCGCGGTAGTGCCCCGGCGACCGCGTCAGCAGCTCCGGCGGGAACTTGTAATCCGCCATCTTGTCCACCGGGATCAGCCGCGTATCTTCGCCATACGTGCCCGTGGTGATCATCCCCTTGTCGCCGATGAACAGGCTGCCGTCCGGCGCCGGCATCCGTGGCGCATGCTCCTGCCACCGCTGCTTCGCCGCCTGCCATTCCTTGTAATTGAACACGCGCCCGACATACCCGCTTTCGGACCCGCCGAATACGCCGTTCGCGGGGCGTCCCTGCCCCCGGCGTCCGCCTTCCGGCATGGGCTGCAGGCTGGGAATGTCGCCGAGCATTTCGCCGTCCGGCACGCCCTGAATCTTGGGCGTCGCCGTGCAGCCGTCATGCCAGAAAACTTTCACCGCCGGCATCGTCCCGCGCGCCGGAAAATCGTATCGGATCAGCGATTTCTTGGGGAACTGAATGGGGCTCTTTCCTTCCTGGCTGATGCATTCCACGCTCGTCGGCGAGCCCAGCTTCAGCGCCATGTTCGGAGCGCCCAGGATGTGGCATGCCATGTCGCCCAGCGCGCCGCAGCCGAAATCGAAGAACCCGCGCCAACTGAACGGCTGGTAGAACCCGAAGCGCTGCTTCTCATAAGCCTTGCCGCCGTGCGTGTACGGCCGCGTGTTCTGAATGCCCAGCCACAGGTCCCAATCGAGCGTCGGCGGCACCGGCTCCTCCGCCGGAATCTCCGTGATGCCCTGCGGCCAGATCGGCCGGTTGGTCCACGCGTGCACTTCCGTCACGTTGCCGATCTCGCCCGCCCAGATCATCTCCGCGCATTGCCGCGTGCCTTCGTTGGAATATCCCTGGTTGCCCATCTGCGTCGCCACTTTGTACTTGGCGGCCGCGTCGGCGAGCTGCCGGGCTTCCCACACCGTGCGCGTCAGCGGCTTTTGCACGTACACGTGCTTGCCCCGCTCCATGCAGTGCATGGCCGTGGTGGCGTGCATGAAATCCGGCACCGTGCAGATCACGGAGTCGATGTTGGCATTCTCCTTGTCCAACATCTTGCGGAAATCCTTGTACTTGGGCTGCTTGGGAAATTCATCGTAGATGCGCGAGGCCTGCTTATCGTCCACGTCGCACAGCGCCACGATGTTCTCCGTTGGCGCCACGCCGTGAATGTCGCTGTAAGCCTTGCCGCCAGCGCCGATGGAAGCTACGTTCAGCTTCTCGTTGGGCGATTTGTAGCCCAGTAGTTTTAAAGAGGGAGTGCTGCCGAATCCTCCCGCGGGGACAGCCCCGGCGAGCAGGGTGCCGAAGAAAAAATGTCGTCGCGATAAGCGGTCCATTGCCATTCTCGATTCCACCTCGATTGAAATCTCGAGCGTCTGAAGTCCATCCGAACGTGCAGTTCGGAAGAAATTGTCCGTTCAGCGTTTATTCTAATCCAAACAGGAGTCAGAAATCAGAAGCCCGGAGTCAGGAGCGGCTGACGGCAGCCGCCTTAGCCGCGCCTCCCTTCTTCAGCTCCGCCCACTCCCGCAGTCCTGTAAGCCCGCTCTCCGCCACGTGAAATCCCAGCTCCCGGTAGCTCTCGAAGTGTGTTTCGTCGAACCATTGGTCGGCCGTCGATTCGTGCGGAAACGCCGCGCAGTTGAGTGAATACTCGAACACATCCGCCGGCTCGTCCTCTGTCAGCGAGCTCTTGATATACACCAGCGTGCCCTCGGTCCACTCGCCCGCCGCGCTTCCCGGATAGCGGATCTTCCCCACCACGCAATGCGTCTTGCTCCTCCGCGTCCCCGGTTCGGGCCGGATCGGCTTCGGGTCGATCTCAATATCCACGCCGAAATCCGTGCGGCATTTCCGGATCGCGTTTCCCAGCCCGCCGAAATTGTAATCCTTGTCCTCCTCGGAATCGCACGCCACGATGAAGCGGCACCGCCGCCGCACCAGCTCATAGATTCCCAGGTTCTCGAAGTGCCCGCCATCGGAGAGATACACGTATCGCCCGGTATCGTTGGTGTTGGCGGTCAGCTCCGCCAGAAGCTGGAACAACCCGGTCGATGGTCCGGGCCTCTGCCACGAGTCCGTGCGCCGCGGATTCCCCAGCCACCACCCCAGGCGCAGATCCAGCACCGTCATCAGAAACGCCAGGCTGGTATTGGTCTGGTATCCCATGTTGGGGCTGGCCGCCGCGCCGGAAATCCCCACCGCCGTTCCCACGCTCACGCCGTTCTGATAGGGATACGCGTAGTCGCGCGTCGGCCGGTAGCCTCCGTACGAAAGCTTCGGCTGGCTCGCCGAGCGCGCGTGCGTCGCGCGCCCGTGCCCCACGTCGAACCCGCAGAATTTCGGAGTGAACACGAAGGCCTCGCCCTTGCGCTCCTGCCACGCCAGCTCTTCTCCATGCGTCACGTTCAGCGTCGTATTGAAAATCGCGTACGGCCCGGAATAGCCGCCCGAAGGCGCCAGCGCCGAAACCGGAAAATCGTCCGCCGGATCGAACCCCGTGAATGGATTCGCATGCCGCGCCCCCGCCCGCGCCCCGCCCAGATAGCACCGCACCAGCCGGTTCCGGTAGAACTCGTGCAGCGAGAATTCGTTGATGTCCACGCGGCGCGAGAGCAGCCACGCCGCGATGCCGCACCCCAGCGAGAGGTACAAAGCCGGCGCACCGTGATGGCGTGGGCCGGCCAGCATGCGCAACAGCCGCTCCAAAAATTGCGAGAGCACCAGCAGCAGCCCCACCACGAACACCGGCGGTGCGATCCTGGCGATCCACTTGGCGGGAATGCCCACCATCTTCGCTTCGGCATTCTGCGTGGTGGCGCGGCCGGCGTATGCGCCCGTGGCGGTGATCGACGCCCACAGCGCGCCCGCAGCGGCGGCGATGGATGTGCGCGTGGTGGTCACCAGCCAATCGACCGCGCGCGGGCCGAACGCCGTGGCCCCGCACAGTCCAACCCAGCACAGGCAGCAGATCGCCAGCCACCCGGAGAGCCGCGCCATCCATTCGCGGCGGTCATCGGGCAAGCGCCGCCCCAGCAGCCCTATGTAGATGTATATGCCGACCGACAGAATCACCAGGAACAGCGGCGCGCTTCCGGTGAGGATCTCCAGCGGAGTCTGCTCCCGGCTCTTCAACGTGACTTTATAGAGCCACAGCCAATCGAGCATGCCACTCACCGCGGACGCGATCAGGCAGATGCGCAGAATTCTAAAATAGGCGAGCGCTGTGCGGGTCCTGGCTCCCCAGCCGGGTTTGTCCGTAAAGAAACTGAGATCGAACCGCCCCAGCACGGCCACGATCAGAACCAGCAGCGCCAGCACGCTGGTGAATTCGAGAGCGGACTTCCTGAGAATGTTCTCCGGCGTGCGGCCCACCTGGTCGAGTCGCTGTTGCGCGGCGGCGAGTTGTTCCAGAATTGCCTGACGCGGTTCCTGCGCCTGGGTCGCGGCGAGCTGCTGTTGGAGTGTCTCGACCCGCTTCTGCGACCGCGCCTGCTGCTTGAGGTCCTGCGGCACCACCGTCCCGGCTCCCCATGCCGCCAGGAAGACCGGCACCACCACCAGCAGCATCGTGGCGCGCTCCGTCTGCAACCACCCGGGAACCCAGCGGCGATGCAAGCGGGGCTCGAAGCCGCCAAGGTTCAGGCCGATCACGCACGCAGGCAGCAGCAGCAGCACCCACCAGTAATCCGTGATCTGGGACCTGTCCACGTAACCGGCTGCCCAAGCCAGCCAGTTGGGCGCCAGAATCAGAGCCGAAAGCGCCAGCCCGAGCACCAGAAGGTTCAAAAACGTGTTCCGCAGCCAGATCGTGGCCATGGTCCACGTATCCGCGCTGAACAACCCCGTCTTTGGCGTCAGGTAATTGCTATACCGCCGCAGGAACCGGATCGGTGCCACCCGCGGTGCCTGCGGGTCGGGACTCCGCGAGGGCGAGAGGCACTCCTCCACGTGGTCGATGCCCGCCCGCCGGATCCACGCGTGCACCCACGACCCGATGTACCCGCCCCCCGAGACTGTCGAGAGGTAATCGAACGCCCGCAGCAATCCGTGCTCGCCCAGAAATTGCAGCACCCCCAGGTTGAACGTCGCGCTGCGGATCCCGCCGCCCGAAAATGCCAGCCCCGCCAGGTCCGCCGCATCCGCGCGATCCAGCGGCTCCCCCGCATCCGCCGTGGTGGAAGAATTTCCGCGCCGCTTTTCGATCTCCTCGATCTCTTCATCCATCACCGCGGAAAAACTCATTCCCGGAAAATCGCGCACCGCCGCGAGCCGCGCCGGATCGAGCAGCCGCGCCAGCCGCCGCAGCACCCACAGATTCGTGAACAGGTGCAACTGCCGCGCCGTGCGCAGCAATTCCGCCGCCGTCCGCGCGCGCAGCTCCGCCGGCCACGCGCCCGTCGCGTCCCCAATCCACCGCTCGCCCGCCGCTGTCAGCGCCGCCTGCTTCGGGTACTTCGTTTCGAGCTCGTCCCAATTCGCGAGCACGTAAGTGACAAGCTGCCCGAAACCCGATTCGAAATCTGCCCAGATGGCCTTCTCCAGCCGCGCCCGGAACTTCCCGTCCGATTGCGCGCGCGCCTCAATATCCCCATGCAGCGTCGCCGCCTCCGCCTTCGGATCGAGCCTCGCTTTGCGCAGCGCATGCTTCAGCGCCTTGTACCGCAGGTCCAGTTCCTCACATCCGCGCAGCGCATACAGGCTGGCGTTATGCCCGCGCGAAGCCAGAACCGCGATCGCCCGCACCGCCAATGTTTCCGGAGAGCTCATAGATGCCACCCCCGCGGCCGAAACCGGCCTCCGCCTGATTCACCGGCTCCGGCAGCAGATAATCGTACCTCACCTTGGGGCCGTTCGCATTCGCCGGCGCGCACGGCGGCACGTCTCCCCCATCTCCCGCCATTTGCGACAATCGTCTTTCATGCGTCTCGCCCTCCTCGGGTTGTGCCTGCCGTTCGTGGCCCTGGCGCAGCCGCAGCCATTGCCTCAGCATCCCCGCCTCCTGCTCGACGCCGCCGGCATCGCGCGGCTGAAAGCCCGCGTCGAAACCCAGCCCTGGTCCGCGCAGTGGAGCGCCATGCGCGCCGGCGTGGACCGCTCGCTTCGCCGGCCGGTCGTGCTGCCGCCGCGCGGCGGCAACTGGTTCCATTGGTACGTCTGCCCGGTGCACGGCGAGCACCTGATCCGCGGCAAGCAAATCGGGGAATGGCAATGGGAGCACATCTGCCCTGTCGGTCACGAGGTCTATCGCGGCGACCCTTCGCGCCCCGAACGCGATTTCGATGGCTGCGTCATCAGCGGTATCCATGGGAACTTCGCCAACCTGGTCCGCGAGAACGGCCTGCTCTACCAGGTCACCGGCGCCGCGAAGTACGCCGCGCGCGCCCGCGAAATCCTGCTGGCCTACGCCGCCCGCTACCTCTCCTATCCCCTGCACAACACGCATGGCGAGCCGAAAATCGGCGGCGGGCGCGTTGGCCCGCAGACCCTGGACGAATCCACCTGGCTGATTCCCATGGCGCAGGGCGCCGACCTGGTCTGGAGTACCCTCTCCGATGCCGATCGCCGCACGCTGGCGGACAAGCTCTTCCTGCCCGCGGCGCGCGATGTCATCCTGCCGCACCGCATGCACGTCCACAACATCCAGAACTGGAAGAACAGCGCCGTGGGGCTCGCCGGGTTTCTGCTCGGCGACGAGTCGCTGATCCATGCCGCCATCGACGATTCCGACCACGGCTACCGCACCCAGATGGCCAAGGGCGTCCAGGAGGACGGCGTGTGGTTCGAGGGCGCGTGGGGCTATCACTTTTATACGCTCAACGCCGTGTGGCCGCTCGTCGAAGCCGCGCGCAACTGCGGCATCGACCTCTATGGCGAGCCGCTGAAGAAGATGTTCGAGGCGCCCATCCGCCTGGCCATGCCGAACCTGATGCTGCCCGCGTTCAACGACAGCCACGACACCGATGTCCACAACGAGTTATACGAACTGGCCTGGGCGCGATACCACGATCCGGTGATGCTCGCCGGAATTCCGCCGGCGCGGAACAATTCCATGGCCCTGTGGTTCGGTGACGACAAGCTGCCGCCGGCCGCGGGAACGCCCGGCCGGAGCCGCAACTTCGCGGCCTCGGGCTACGCCATTCTGGAGCGCGGCAGCGGCCGCGACGCCACCTGGCTCTGCCTGAAATACGGCCCCTGGGGCGGCGGCCACGGGCATCCCGATAAGAACAATTTCATTCTCTACGCGCGCGGACAGGTGCTTTTTCCCGACCCCGGCACCCGGCCCTACGGCTCGCCGCTGCACACCGAATGGGACCGCGTCACCGTGGCGCACAATACGCTGACGGTGGACGGCGCCTCGCAGGCGCCGGCCCAGGGGAAGATTCTGGCGTTCGGCTCGGACGGCGGTGCCGACTATGCCATGACCGACGCCGGACCGATCTATCCCGGCGTGCGCTTCGTCCGCACGGCCGTGCTGCTCAACGAGAACCAGATCGTCTTCGTGGACCGGGTGCAGGCGGACAAGCCGCACACGTTTGACCTGGCGCTGCACATCGATGGAAAGTGGCGCACGGCGGCCGCCGGCCCCGCACCCGCGCTGCCCGCGACCGGCGGCTACCAGCATTTCCGCGATATCGCCGCGATCGAGAAGGCCGACGGCGCATCGCTCGCGGTGGACGTGAAGCCGGACTGGACCGTTGCCGTTCGCCTCGCGGGAGCCGAGCCGACCGAGGTGATCACCGCCACAGGCGTGGGCCAGAGCACCGAGGACCGCGTTCCGCTGGCGATCTTCCGCCGCACCGCCAGCCGGACCACCTACGTCTGGTCCATCGCGCTCGATGGAAACTCTGTCCCGCTTCAGTACCGCGAGACCGGCGGCGTAGTCGAGGTGACCGCAGCCGGCCGCCGCATCGAGGTGAATTTGGAGGAACCACGGGTCCGGGTTCGGTAGTTTCGCCGGCGGGCCGGTTCGACCGCGCAGTGATCTGAAAACGATCGGTGTAAGCCCAGCCGGGACCACCGAGGACGTGGTCCGGCCGGGAGTCGTCAGACAGCCAGACGGGAGAGTATTGGGATTGGCCGGATGGATGGCGGCGGCCTCGAACTGGGGCGGTCCGGACCGAGCCGTTGGGCTTTGCGCGGCGTACATTGCGACGACGAAGGCACCGAGGACGATCACGCGAACCATCTGTGCCCCTCCGGTTCATTGACGACGAGGTCCGTGCAGGCGTGCAGAAAATGATTCGAACGCTCACAACGCGTGGTAATAGCCGTCGCGCTCGAGCACCTCGGCGGGGACGCCGAAGAGCGCCGAGAGCGCTGCCGGATCGAGCACCTTCTCCTTAGGTCCGTCACAATACACGCGGCCGACGCGAATCAGCACCACGCGGCGGATCTCGGGAATGATGTCCGGCAGGTGATGCGTCACCAGGATGATGCTGATGCCGCCTTGCGCCAGCTTGCGGAAGATTTCGCGCAGCTCACAAGTGGCGCGCAGGTCCAGGCTGGCGGTGGGCTCGTCCAGCACCAGCGCCCGCGGGCCGTGCACCAGCGCGCGGCCGATGAGGATGCGGCGCGCCTCGCCGGAGGACATCTCGTTGGTGTTGCGTTCGGCGAGATGCGAGATTTCGAGCAGGTCCATCACCTCGTGCGCCTTGCGCCGCATCTCCGGGGTGACCTCGTGATTGGGCCAGATCCCCACGCTGCCGAAGAAGCCGGAGAGCACGATCTCGTAGCCCGAGTAATCGCGGGTGCACATCTGCATCCAGTCGTTCGAGACGATGCCGAGGTGATGGCGCAAATCGAAAAGGTGCCAGCGGTCGCGGCCGAGAATGCGCAGCGACCACGGCTGGGACTTCATGCGCGGATAAAGCTCGCGCGAGATGAGCTTGATGAGCGTCGATTTGCCCGAACCGTTCGGACCGAGGATGGCCACGTGCTCGCCCTGGGCGATGGAAAGCGTGATGCCGTCGAGCACGATGCGCTCGCCGCGCTGGACCGTGACGTTCTGAAACTCGAGGAGCGGGGGAGGCGGGGTCACCGCGCCTCCAGGAATTGCCTGATGTGCTCATCCGCCTGGCCCATGGCGCGGGCCAGGCTGGTTTTGGCGAGATTGTGGGCAAAGAGGCTGGAGATGTAGTCCAGTTCGGCGGCGGCCACCTGTTCCTGCGCCTGCACCACTTCCACGGTATCGGCGACTCCCGCCGCGAAGCGGTCGCGGGCCTGCTGGAGGGTTTCGCGGGCCAGGCCGCGGTTGCTATCGGCCACCTTCACCTGGTTGGCGGCGGCGTTGAGGTCCAGGAAAGCCACGCGCACTTCGGCGTTGATGCGCCCGCGCAGGTCCTGGTATTCCGCGCGGCGCTGGCGGAGCGCGGCGTCGGCCTGCTGGAGGTCCGCCGAGACACGGCCGCCCTGGAATACCGGGAAGCGCACGGAGCCGGTCAGGTTGAAGGTGCCCCGCGAGTTGGCGGGTCCGGTGCCGATATCGCCGTAATCGGCGGCGACGTCGGCGAAGGGATAGCGCTCGGCCAGCACGGCGCCGCGCGCCAGTTCCGCGGCGTGCACCTGGGCCGCGGCGGCTTTCAGATCGGAGCGGTTGGCAGCGGCGCGATCGAGCGCCTGGTCCAGGGTGATCCCGATGAGCGGCGCGTAGGGCAGGGTGTCAGTGAGGGCATAGCCCTGGCCGGGCGCCAGCCCGATCAGCCGCTCCAGGGCGATGCGCTGCTTGGCGAGATCGTTTTCCACCAGGGTGAAGCGCTGCTCCTGGGTTTGCAGCTCGACCTGGCTGCGGGTCATGTCGATGCGCGGGGACATGCCCGAGGTAAAGCGGTCGCGCGCCTGGTTGAAGGTGGCCTGCGCGGTAGCCACCTGCGCGCGCACGGAATCCACGCGCGCGCCGGCGGCGATCACCTGGAGATACGTGCCGGTGACGGCCAGCACGACCAGGTTGCGCGCGTCCTGCGCCCCGAGTTGCGTGGCGCGGGCATTTTCGCGGGATGCGCGGAAATTGCGCAGGTTCGTCAGGTTGAAAACATTCTCCGAGACGCCCGCGCGGAGATCGAAGAAATGAAACGGCCCGATGACGGTGGGGAAGGCGAGGCCGGGGACGTGAATGCTGCTGAAGCCGAGAGCAGCGAGGTCGAGCTGCTCGTCGGTGACCAGCAGGCCGGCGGTAACGTTCGGCAGCAGCGCGCTCATCGCTCCGCGCTGCTGGCCCTGCGCCGCGAGGACGCTATTCTGAAACGCCACGGCGCCGAGGTTGTACCGCAACCCGCGGCGCACTGCGTCGTCCAGCGAGAGCGCCAGCGGCGGGCCGGGCTCCTGCGCCGGCACGCTGCCCTGATACGCACCCTGCACCTGCACCATGGTGTTGATGGTGTTGACGCTCTGAATCGCTCCCGGCGCGGCCGTCTGCACCGTGCTAACTCCACCGGGCTCTCCGATGCGGCCGGAGAGCGGAAGCTGCGCGCCGCGCGACGGCGGTGGACCGGATTCCGGAGGAATCTGGGCGGACAAACCCGCGGCGAGCAAGGACAGAAGAACGGCGTGTGCGTACCAATGTTTGTGCATTATTTTTACTGTAGCGCGGGGCTTCGAGACCGCCTGCCGCGAGCTATAATCATTTTTCAAAATTCCGCTATAAAGGAGCTTGTCTTGCGAAAAAAAGTGACGGTTGTGGGCGCCGGCAATGTCGGCGCAAGCTGCGCGCTGCGCATTGCGGACCAGGAACTCGCGGATGTAGTCCTGGTGGACGTGATTGAAGGAGTTCCCCAGGGGAAGGGCCTCGATCTGCTCCAGTCCGGCCCGATTCAGGGCTACGACGTGACGCTCGCCGGGGCGAACGACTACGAACCGACGGCGAATTCCGATATCGTCGTGATCACGGCGGGCTTCCCGCGTAAGCCGGGTATGAGCCGCGACGATCTGCTGATGGCCAATTACGAGGTGGTGAAGACCGCCACGGAACAGGTCGCCAAGTATTCGCCGAACTCGATCATCATCGTGGTGACCAACCCGCTGGACGCCATGGCGCAGACGGCCCTGTGGGTTTCGAAATTCAGCAAGAACCGGGTGATCGGAATGGCCGGCGTGCTGGACAGCGCGCGTTTCCGGACATTCCTGGCGCAGGCGCTGAAGGTTTCCGTCGAGAACGTCACCGCGGTGGTGATGGGCGGGCACGGCGATACGATGGTTCCGTTAGTCCGGCTGAGCAACGTCTCGGGAATTCCCATCTCGGACCTGCTGGACCAGGGCACCATCGACAAGATCGTCGAGCGCACCCGCAACGGCGGCGCCGAGATCGTCAAATATCTCAAGACCGGCAGCGCATTTTACGCGCCCTCGGCCGCGGTGGTCGAGATGGTGGCGTCTATCCTCAAGGACAAGAAGAAGGTCCTGCCTTGCGCCGCGTACCTGGAAGGCGAATACGGGATCAACGGCGTGTTCGTTGGCGTACCGGTAAAGCTGGGCGCGCGCGGCGTGGAGCAGATCTATGAGATGAAGCTCACCGCCGAGGAGCAGGCCCTGCTCAAGAAGAGCGCGGCGGCCGTGCAGGAATTGATCGACGTCCTAAAGAAAAAGCAGTAGAAAAGACACGCACGCGCCTTACTGGC
>JAJYLS010000188.1 GCA_021787555.1 Acidobacteriota bacterium
GATCTTGCCGCATCCCCACCCCAGCAGGAACCTGCGCCACGGCCGCCGCTCCCAAGTCACCGCCAGCAGCAGCGGCGCCAGCGCCACCGGCGCAAACCACGTGATATTGAATCGTGGAAAACTAAGGACCAGCAGCGCCGCGGTCGCCAGCGCCAGAACCCAGTTCACCACATTGCGCGGCGGTGCCGTTTTCAAGCCAACGCTTCCTCGCTCACCGCTTCCGCCATGTACGAGCTGCGCACCAGCGGCCCGCTGAAAACCGCGCGGAACCCCAGCGACAAGCCATACTCGCGGTATTCCTCGAAGCGCCGCGGCTCGACGAACTCCGCCACCGGCAGGTTCCGCCGCGCCGGCTGGAGGTACTGCCCGATGGTCGCCACCTCCGTCCCCGCCGCGCGCAAGTCACGAAGCAGTTCCCGCACTTCTTCCGCCGTCTCGCCCAGCCCCACCATGAATCCCGATTTCGTCAGCGCGCCGGCCGCATGCCGCGCCGCGAACTCCAGGACCCCTAACGACTGCCGGTAATCCGCCTGCGGCCGCACCCGCCGGTACAGCCGCGGCACGGTCTCCACGTTATGGTTGAACACGTGCGGCCCGGCCTCGAGCACGCGCGCGACGGCCTCGAAATCCCCGCAGAAATCCGGTGTCAGCACTTCCACCCGCGCTTCCGGCAGAGCCCGCCGCACCTCCCGCACGGTTTCCGCGAAGTGCCGCGACCCGCCGTCCTGAAGATCGTCGCGGTTCACGCTGGTGATCACCACGTAGCGCAGCTTCATCTCCGCCGCCATCCGCGCCACGTTCGCCGGCTCCGCCAGGTCGAGCGCCGCCCCGTGCTCGCGCGCGTGCAGTTTTTCGACCGAGCAGAACCCGCACCCGCGCGTGCAGCGGTCCCCCAGGATCATGAAGGTCGCCGCCCCGCGATGAAAACACTCGTGGATATTCGGGCACCGCGCCAACTCGCACACCGTGTGCAAGCTCAGCCGCCGCAGCCCGCTCTTCAGCCGGTTGAGCGATTCGAAATGCGTCCGCCCCTTCCGCGCCCACTCGGGGAGCCGCGGGTGGGGAGCAATCTGGACCAGGGTGTCGCCCACGCTATTTCCGGACCGCGTACGGGCTCGGTCTTCTTGGCTGAAATCCCTCCCGCTCCAACTCCGTCTTCGCCCGTCCCATCGACTGCGTATCGCTGTACGGCCCCACCAGCACGCGCATAAGGCTGTTCGGACCGGGCGCCATCGACGCCGGGAACCCTTTCTCCTTCAGCGTCTGGACCACCACTTCCGCGGTCGCTGGGTTCACCACCGCCAGCACCTGCCAGTACGATCCCGGTGGCGCCTCGCCCGGCGCCGCCGTTGCATCCGGAGCAGCCGTCGGATTCGCCGGTGTGCCGGCAGGCGCGGCAGTCTGCGCAGGCAGGCTTTCCGGGGCTGCCGGGGCTACCGGAGGCGCCGCCGCCGGAGCCGATCCCGCTGGAGCCTGAGCCGAATTATCCGCCGTCTGAACCGGCGCCGCTGCCGGAGCCGGTGCCTGCGCAACAGGGCTCGGTTGCGCCTGCGCTTCCGTCATCGCAGCCGGTGCCGGCGTTACCGCCGTAGTGCTCTCCCCCAGCTTCGCCGATCGTGGAGCGTTCTGTCCCACCACGTATCCCATGGCGAACGCCACCGCGAACAGCAGCACCACGATGAAAAATGCGCTGATCAGTTGGCGGTTCCCCACCACCAGTTCGAACTCGCCGGTCTCGTTATTCCGCATCGCTCAAGCTTTCGGCGGTTCCGCCGCCCCATTCGGGCTGCTCCCGGGACCCGCCACGTTCCCCAGCACGCGCCCCACAGTTCCGATTATATCGATCGGCAGCGGAAATACGATCGTCGTGTTCTTCTCCGCCCCGATGTCCAGCAGCGTCTGCAAGTACCGCAACTGGATCGCCACCGGCTGCTTCTGGATGATCTCCGCGGCCATGGCGAGCTTCTCCGCGGCGCTGTATTCGCCCTCGGCGCTGATGATCTTCGCCCGCCGCTCGCGCTCCGCCTCCGCTTGCCGCGCGATCGCCCGGATCATCTGCTCCGCCAACTCCACCTGCTTCACCTCCACCATCGCCACCTTCACGCCCCACGCCGACGTGTGCTGGTCCAGGATCGATTGCAGCCGCACATTCAGCTTCTCCCGCTGGCCGAGTAACTCGTCCAGCTCGACCTCGCCCAGCACACTCCGCAGCGTCGTCTGCGCAAGCTGCGACGTGGCGTACAGGAAATTCGCCACCTCCACCACCGCCAGCCGCGGATCGATCACGCGGAAAAAAATCACCGCATCCACCTTCACCGTCACGTTGTCCTTCGTCACCACGTCCTGCGCCGGCACCGCCAGCGTATCGACGCGCAGCGAAACCCGCACCATGCGGTCGATGGGTGAAAACACCAATATCACCCCCGGCCCCTTGGGATGCGGCAGCACGCGTCCCAGCCGGAAAATCACGCCGCGCTCGTATTCACGCAAGATCTTGATCGAGCTCAGCAGGTACAAAAGAATGATAATCGCCACGATCGTGGTGAAACTCGAAAAATCGCCCATCTTACTCGCTCTTTCTATCGGCCGTAACCGGCTCGACCATTAGCTTCAGCTTCTGTATCCCGGTCACTCGCACCCGTGCGCCCGCCGGCACGGTGGCCGGCGCCACCGCGTCCCAGTATTCTCCGTGCACGAAAATCTTCCCTTCCGGCGCCAGTTCGGTCACCGCCGCCCCGGTCTCCCCGATCATCCCCTCGCTCCCCGTCTCCGCCTTGGCGCGCCGCGCGCGCACCGCCAGCGAAACCAGAAGCGCCGTGATGATCGAAAACGGCACGGTCAGCGCGATCGCCGTGGCCCAATGGATGCGCATTTCCGGCACCGGGCTGTTGATCAGTAGCACCGCCCCCAGCAGCATCGACACCGCGCCGCCCACCGCCAGCACGCCGTGCGACGCGAACTTCGCCTCCAGCGCGAACAGCACGAACGCCAGCCCCAGCAGCGCCGCGCCCAGCCAGTTGATCGGCAGCACCGACAGCGCCGACAGCCCCAGCAGCACCAGAATCGCGCCCACCACTCCCGGCGCGATCAGCCCCGGCGAGGAAAATTCCACGTAGATTGCCAGCGCCCCCACCACCAGCAGCACCAGCGCGATGTTCGGATCCGCGATCGCCGAGATGATCCTCTGCCGCAGCGTCTCCTGGTAAACCACCACTCTCGCCCCCGCCGTGTGCAGCGTCGTCGTCGTGCCGTCGAACCGCGTCACCGTGCGACCGTCGATGGCCGTCAGCAGCGCTTCGTCGTTCGGCGCGATGAGGTCGATCAGGTGGTCCTCCAGCGCTTCTTTATCGGTGAACGACTTGCTCTCCCGCACCGCTGTCTCCGCCACCGCGGCGTTGCGCCCGCGCTTCTGGCAGATGCTGCGCATGTAGGCCGCGGCGTCGTTTTCCACTTTCTGCTTCATGGTGGCGTCCATCTCGCCGCCCATCGCCACCGGATGCGCCGCCCCGGTGTTGGTGCCCGGCGCCATCGCCGCCACGTCGCCCGATTCCAGAATGAAGAATCCCGCCGAGGCCGCCCGCCCCCCGCTCGGCGCCACGTAGGTAACTACTGGAACCGGCGAGGACACGATCTTCTCGATGGTGTCGCGCATGGCGTCCATGAGCCCGCCCGGCGTGTTCAGCCGGACGATGAGCACCGCCGCGTGCTCCGCCTTCGCCTGCTCAATCGCGCTCTCCACGATCTCCGTCGTGACAGGGTGGATCATCCCATCGACATCCACCACCACCACTCGAGTATCCGGCGTAGCCGGCGAAGCCGGCAGCGCAGCGGCCAGCGCCGCCATCGCGACGATCAGCAATCCGCGCAATCTAACCTAAATATACACCACCGGGATACGTCGGTCCGAAAACGCACTTCGGCGATCCAATTGATATAAACTTTCGATCTCCCGCGCCTGCGCAATCGGCTAAAATAATAAGGAATTCAATCAAGCTGGAGTAATTGGAAATTCAATGGCCAGAAAGCAAAACTCGAAGAACGACATCGTTTTCTCTACCGGCGTTGGGCCCGCGTCCATCCGCCGCAAGGTCACTCGCAATCTGCGCCCCGTAGCGCCCGAAGACCCCCCTGCGCCCGCGGCTTCCCCCGAGATTTCCATTCCGCCCCAGCCGACTTACGAGGAAGTCGCCAAGCTCGCTTACTCCTATTGGGAAGCCCGTGGTTACCAGGGCGGCACGCCCGAAGAAGACTGGCTCCGAGCCGAGGAGGAGATCCGCGCCCGCGCTGCAACCGCCGTCGCCATCGCCTGAGTTACCGGTACTTTCGTAGTACCGCCAGTAATCTGCCCTGGATTTGCACATCCCGTGCCGGAACCATGATCGGTTTCATAGCGGCGTTAGCGGGTTGCAACCGCACGAGGTCTCCCGGCTCGCGGTAAAAGCGCTTCAGCGTCGCTTCGCTCCCCGCGACCAGCGCTACCACGATATCCCCGTCGTGCGCTTCCGCCACTCGTTCCAGCAGGATGTAGTCGCCGTCGCAGATATGATCGCCGATCATGGAATCGCCGCGCACTTCCAGCGCGAACGTGTTCGGGTGCCCCGCGAAATCCGCGAAGTTGAGCGTCTCTCTCTGCTCAATGGCCTCTACCGGCGCACCCGCCGCAATCCGTCCCGCCAGCGGGATGTCCAGCGCCAACCGCGCCCGCCGCTGCTCCTGCAAATACTTCGGCGCCAGCTCCAGCGACCGGCTCTGGTTGAACCCCCGCTTCAAATAGTTCTTGGATTCGAGCACCGAAATATGTTTGTGGACCGTCGCCAGCGACGCCAGGCTCAACCCCTTGGCGATCTCGTCGTAACTCGGGCAATACCCGTTCTCGTCCACGAACCCCGCGATGAAATCCAGCACCTGCTTCTGCCGCTTGGTCAGTGCCATGTCTATTATTATGAGGCGAATAAAAAGAGAAAGCAAGCGGAAATTGCCCGCCACCTACATCAGCGTCAACGGATCCACGTCAATCACCACCCCCGTGGCCGCCCACTTCCGCTCCTGCGCGAAGCACCGGATCCGCTGCAACAGCTCGTTCAGCACCTTCCGGCTCACTGCCTTCACCAGAAACTGATACCGGTACTCGTTCTTCAGCCGCGGTACCGGCGCCTCCGCCGGACCCATGATCCGCAAACCGTCCGGCGGCGGCATCAGCAGCACTCCCAGCTCCGAGCTCATCCGCATGGCGGCTTCTTTTTTCTCCGCCCGCAGCAGCACGTTGGCCATCGCGCTGAACGGCGGATAGTGCATCAGCCGCCGGAAATTCAGCTCTTTCTCGTAAAACGCCCGGTAATCCTGCGCTCCCGCCAGCCGCACCGCGTACTGGTCCGGATTGATCGTCTGCATCAGCACCATCCCCGGCACGCTCCCCCGCCCCGCGCGCCCCGCCACCTGCGTGAGAAGCTGAAACGTCCGCTCCGCCGCGCGAAAGTCCGGCATGCCTAAGCCCACGTCCGCCGACACCACCCCCACCAGCGTCACGTTCGGAATATCGTGCCCCTTGGCGATCATCTGCGTCCCCACCAGCACGTCGTAATTCCGCTCGCGGAAATCCTGGAGAATGGTCTCGTACTGCCGCTTCCCCGTCACCGTGTCCCGGTCCAGCCGCGCGATCCGCGCCGCCGGAAACGCCTGGTGCAGCTCCTCCTCGACCCGCTCCGACCCCAGCCCCAAAAAGTAAATATGCTCGCTCGCGCACTTCGGACACGCGTGCGGCACCTTCTCCGCGTACCCGCAGTAGTGGCACAGCAGGCGCCGGTCGCGCTTGTGATACGTCAGCGTCACCGAGCAGTTGATGCACTGCACCCGCTCGCCGCACGCCCGGCACGCCACGAAGCTCGAAAATCCCCGCCGGTTCAGCAGCACGATGGTCTGCTCGCCCGCCGAGAGCCGCTGCCCGATGGCCTCGATCAGCTTGCGCGAAAACGTCGCCTGCTTGCGCGTCTCCAGGAACTCCTGCCGCATGTCGATCAGCTCCACCGCCGGCATCGGCCGCGCCTCGATCCGCCCCGGCAGTTCCAGCAGTGTGTATTTCCCGCGCTCCGCGTTGTGCCGGCTCTCCAAACTCGGTGTCGCCGACCCCAGCACCACGCACGCCCCCGCCGCCTGCGCCCGCACCACCGCCACGTCCCGCCCGTTGTACCGCGGCGTCTCTTCCTGCTTGTAGCTCCCGTCGTGCTCTTCATCCACCACGATCAGCCCCAGGTTCCGCACCGGCGCGAACACGCCGCTGCGCGTCCCCACCACCACCGAAGCCGCGCCCGACCGTATCCGCCGCCATTGCTCCGACCGCTCCACATCGGTGAACGCCGAATGCAGAATCGCCACGCGATCTCCGAACCACGAGAAGAACTGCCCCGCCATGGCCGGCGTGAGCGCGATCTCCGGCACCAGCAGCAGCGCCCCGCGCCCCTGCGCGATGGTGGCCTCGATCGCGTTCAAGTAAACCTCGGTCTTCCCCGACCCCGTCACGCCGTGCAGCAGAAACGCGCGAAACGCCCGCGCATCGATGGCCCCCCGGATCTGCTCGAAAGCCGCTCCCTGCGCCGCATTCAGCGCATGTCGCGCGCGCACCGTTCCACCGCCGATACCCACCGGCTCCGGCTTCAGCGAAACCATCCCCTTCCGCGCCAATGCCCGCGCAGCCACACTGGCCCCCTTCACGCAGCCCTCGATCTCCCCCAGATTGTGCGATCCCGGATGCAACTCCAAAAACGCAATCAGTTCCCGCTCCGCCTTCCCCTTCCCCGTTCCCCCCGTGGCCAGTTCGACGCGCAACCGTTCCGCCGGCGTCCGTAGTGGATCGCGTGACGTCTGCACCTCCTCCGCGACAATGAACCCCTTCCGCTCCAGCGACCGCACCGCCTTGGCCGCCAGCGGCAGCGCCCGCCCCAGGTACGCCGCCGAAAGCGGACGTTTCTCCAGCATCCGCAGCACCTGCGCCACCGGATCGTCCGGCGAAGAATCCAGCAGCAACTGCCGCGCCGCGTCCCGCCCCGCATCCGTCAGCGACCACACTTTCCCCGCCCTGATCTCCGCCGCCAGCGGCAGCATCCCGCGCAGCACCTCGCCCAGCGGCGCGCAGTAATACGCCGCGATCCACCGCCCCAGCGCCAGCAGCCCCGCATCCAGCACCGGCTCCGAATCCACCAGCCGCAGCGCCTCGCGCGTGGCCACCGCCGGCCGCTCGTCATGGCAGCGCAGGATGACCCCCGTCAGCTTCCGCGGCCCGAACGGCACGATGAGTCGGCTCCCCTCGCGCACGCGATGCCTGAGCGTCTCCGGCAGCGCATACGTGAACGCCTGATCCAGCGGCACCGGCAAACTCACATCGCAATATCGGGGACAGGCTACACAACCTCGAAATTCCTGAGAGCTTTCTTCCTCCGCCGCCACTTTCTCATTATGGGTCGAATCGCGCGTGTAGTCGTGCCCGGCTGCTGGCATCACGTCACCCAGCGCGGCAACCGCCAGCAGATGGTATTTCTCGAAAATGCCGATCGCGCCATGTATCTTCACCTCCTGGCGCGCAATTGCCGCCAGTTCGCCGTGGCCGTCACTGGCTACTGCCTCATGGGAAACCACGTTCACCTCGTCATGGTCCCCGCGTCGGAAAACGGGCTGGCCAAGGCCCTCGGCCGGGCGCATAATGATTATGCGCGCTGGTGGAACGTCCGCCGCGGCGAGACGGGGCACGTCTGGCAGAACCGGTTTTACTCCTGCCCGCTCGACGACCGCCACCAGTGGCAGGCGCTCCGCTACGTGGAACTGAATCCCGTACGGGCCGGCCTGGCCGCGGACCCGGCGGCTTGGCTATGGTCCAGCGCAACGGCGCACCTGACGGGGATTGACAACCCGGGCATTCTGGAGATGACGGAATGGCGAAACCGCTGGAACGCGGACACCTGGCGCGAAGTCCTGGGCCACGGCCTAGAGGACGCTGCACTGGCCCAGCGCATTCGCGAAGCGACCCGCACCGGACGCCCCTTGGGAGAAGAGGGTTTTGTCGCCCGCCTGGAGGCGCGCACGCATCGCCTCTTGCGGCCGCGGAAACGCGGCCCCAAGGCAGCCCCAGCGTCCAACGGCGCCCAACTCAATCTGGAGGTTTCGTAGCCTGTCCCCGAAATGCCCCACTACACGCCCGGGTGACCAGTCAATCTACGGCAATGTCGTCTGTCTGCCACAATCCTGACTCGGACCTCCGAGAGAAGTGTACTGTTTGGCAAGAAAGGGAATCAGAGATGACACGGCCTTTTATGCTGATGATAGTCATCGTTGCCGTACACCGACCCGCTTCCGGCCAAGAGCAGCCGATTAAGTTCGAGGTCGCGTCGGTGAGGCCGAGCACGCCGCCCGTTCCGGAGGCAATCTCTGGCGGCGGAAGGAGGTATGCTGCGTCGTGCCAAGGCGGCCCCGGGACACGAGATCCCACAAGGCTCTCCTGTCCTCATATCAACATTGCAAGGCTCATTTTTCAAGCCTTCGATCTGAAGCCATATCAATGCAAATTTCCAAGCTGGATGAGTTCGGCCTGGTTTGCCCTAACCGCCAACATTCCCGTCGGGGCGACCAAAGAACAACTCCGTCTGATGGAACAGGACTTGCTTGCGGAGCGGTTCAAATTAAGTGCACATTTCGAAAAGAAGAAAATGCTCGTCTATGAGTTGACCATAGCGAAGAGTGGCCCGAAGCTGAAGCAGACCGGGAAGCACCACGAAGTGCCGGAGGACAGCCCATCCTCCTCAAACGCCGCGCAGCCCGCGAAATTGGAGCGGGATGCGGACGGATTCCCACTTCCGCCTCCCTGGTTCGGGCCCATGAGCGCGACGTTCAAGGGCGGTCGGATGCGCATTCGCGCAATAGATAGAACACTCCCCGAGTTCGCCTCGTTTTTGAGCTCCCGTTTCGCGATTCCGGTCCAGGATGCCACCAGGCTGCGAGGCAATTACGACATTATGCTTACGTGCTCAGCAGCGTTCTTCGGCTCAGTTGCAACTCAAGTTGGGGAGAGCGCGATGTCCGCCGCCTCGACCCCAGGTGGTATTCCGACATGTCCTGAAGCGTTGAGGCAGCAGCTTGGGCTTCAACTGACACGGGAGAAGGGCTTGGTGGACTTCTTCGTACTCGATCATATCGAGAAGGTTCCTACCGAGAACTAGGCCGATCAAAGCGTGATTTTGAGATGTCGGCCGACCCGACACGTACGCTCATCCCGTAATGACCAAAAACTTGATCTCTTTGAAAATGAGCGAAGTTGGCCAATGGCGATTCCAAGTGCATAATGAGCTTTGTCCACGATGACCAGGAAAGTTCTTGATCCATTCCGGTTCGTCCTGATCGCCGTCGCCTGCAGGATCAACCGATCGGGTGATGGGGTGATGAAAGGGGACGGACGCATTTGTTGTAGAATGGCTCTCGACCTGCTTTGCATTTAGTCCCGCTCTCCGGTAGCGGAACCAGTTGGCCATCTGGACACCCGTGGCTTCCCCAGTTCGGGAAGCTACAACCCTTCAAAAACATGCCCGTGGGTTCCCGGCGTCAAAAGGCACCTGCGTCCCTGCGTCTGCCAATTCCACTACCCCGGTGAACGGGTGAGATATTTACGCCGCCGTCTCCTTGGGCCGAAACTCGACCACCTTCGCCCGGCGCTTTTTATGCTCCGGCGTCGTCGCGGGCGGCGTGGGCTCCGGCGCGTCGCCATTGGGCGCGGCGTTCGCCAGACGTTCCTGGATCGCCTTGGTCAACGCCTCCTGGCGGTCGAGCGCCACGAACGTGTAGGCCCCCGTCATTTCGATTTCGCTGTGGCCGGCGATCGTGCTGGCCTCGATGGCGCTGCCACCGACCTCCTGCCGCCAGGTGATGTTCGCACGCCGGAAGGAGTGCGGCCCGAGGCCAGGAAAATCGCAACCGACGCCCTGCGCCGCCTCGTGGAGCGCCTTGCGGACGCCCGAGTCCCACATCGGTCTGGTGGGATCGCCATTGTGCCGGCCCCCGTGTTTGTCGGATTGCGCAAAGATCCAATCGTTCGGGCCGCGCCGTTCGAGCTTCGCAATCCAGGCAACGTACCGCTCCGCAAGGTTCCCCAGCGCCAGGACGCGCTTGCTGCCCTCGGTTTTAGGCGCGTCGATATCCATCCGCCAGTTGCGCTGCTCAATCCGGATACTCCGCGCGACCGGATCGAAGTGCTTGATCGTGAGGCCGAGCACCTCCGCGATCCGGGTGCTGGTCGCCACACACGTTTCGATGATGAGCTTGACCGGGTCCTCCAGCCGCGCCAAGACTGCCGCCGTCTCGTCCCAGGTCAGGATCTTGCGCTCGTAACGGTACGACTTCTTGCCGATATCGACCTTGACGGTGGGGGGCCGCTTGCCCTCCCCGCAAAACCGGCGCTCAACCGCCGGTTTTCTCCGCCATCGTCAATTCCCCCACTCCGCTGTCGAACAATCCCACACCCACCCCCGTTTTCTCGCCTTTCAGGCCCGCAAGTCTAAAAACGGCCCTTGCCGTGCATAGTGCTTAACCGCAATCCTATCTGGAGGGCCAATGGCCAAAGGTTTTGTTGCCATTACGGTGGAGCGCTGCAAAGGTTGCGGCTTCTGCGTCGAGTTTTGCCCCACCAAAGTTCTGGCACTTTCATCTGCTTTCAACTCAAAGGGTTACCACCCCCCAAACGTCGTAGCTTCCGAAAAATGCAGCGGTTGCGACCTCTGCGGCATGTACTGTCCCGACTTCGCCATCTTCGGAGCGCGCTATGCACGCTGACCCTAAAGGGGTTCTCACCGGTATCCACTTCCTCGATGGCGACCACGCCTGCTGTGAGGGTGCACTCGCAGGGGGTGCGCGATTTGCCGCAGGGTATCCCATCACACCGTCCACGGAAGTCGTCGAGCGCTTCGCGTCGCGAATTCCCACAGTCGGCGGCCTGTTCGTCCAAATGGAGGATGAACTCGGCGCCTCCATCGCCCTGCAAGGCGCCGTTTGGGCCGGGGCCAAAGCCTTGACCGTGACCTCCGGTCCGGGCTTCTCCCTCATGATGGAGCACATCGGCTACGCCGCCATGACCGAAACGCCCTGCGTCTTCGTCAACGTGCAGCGCGGGGGGCCGTCTACCGGGCTGCCCACGCTCCCCGCGCAGGCCGACATGATGCAGGCGCGCTGGGGATCGCACGGCGATTACGGCATCGCCGCGCTCTGCCCCAATTCCCCGCAGGAATCCTTCGACCTCACCATCGAAGCCTTCAATATCGCGGAAGAGTTCCGCGTCCCCGTGATGTTTATGCTGGATGAATGCGTCGGGCACATGACCGAGAAGGTCGTCATCCCCGACGCCAGCCAGATCCGCGTCACCCCGCGCCGCTACACCACCAAGCCGCCCGAAGAATTCCGGCTGTTCGAGCCGCAGGCCGACGGCGTTCCGGACATGGTGCGCGCGGGCGCGGGCTACCGCTTCCACGTCACCGGGCTCACCCATGACGAGCGCGGCTACCCCAGCATGAACGTGGAAACGCAGGACCGCCTGGTGCGGCGGCTGCAAACCAAGCTCGCCCCCCTGGCCAACGGCCGCGCGATGTTCGAGGCCGAAAACCTCGACGACGCCGAAGTGGTGGTGGTCTCCTACGGCATCAC
>JAJYLS010000189.1 GCA_021787555.1 Acidobacteriota bacterium
GCCACGCGGAGGCGGCCTTCGGATTCCCCGGTGGAGGGCGTCGCCCGCCGCGACGGTGTGATGCGCCGCTCGAACGCCAGCACCATATCTCTTTGCCCTCCCATCGACAGTTCGATGGTAGGAAAAAGGCGCGGAAAAAGTCATGGAAAAGGTATGAAAAAGATATGAAAAAAAGGAGCCAGAAGTCAGGAGTTAGCAGTCAGAATACGCGGGCATCGCTCCATTCTGTCTCCTGTCTCCTGACTCCTAACTCCTTAACTCCTATCTCTTCACCTCAATCACTTCCGGCTCCAGCCCCAGCTTGGCCAGGATTGCGTAAATCACGAACCCCGCGATGAAGCCGTAAAGCGGCGCCGGCTGCACATAAGGCCGTACGTTCTCGGGCAGGTACGGCAGCAGCGGCAGAATGCCGACGATGAAGCCAACCAGCCACGCGAGGCAGCCCGCCCCGTTGACCCCCACGCGCGGTCCGGCCCATTTCCTGCCGGAAAGCAAGTAATCGGCCGCCATGGCGCCGCAAATCGGTCCGAAGGAGGCGCCCACGATGGTGAAAACGTTGATCAGGTTGGCCGCTGCGCCGGTCACCGCCAGAAGGATGCCGATGCCCGCTCCGGCCATGGTCGAGGCCACTCGCGGCACGCCCGGAAGCATGGTTGAAAAACTGTTGCCGGCAATAAAGGCGCAGAAGCAGGTGGGCGGAATCGAGGCGATGGCGAAGAGGAAAAACATGGCGGTGCCGATGGGGCCGCCGATGGCGCGGAGGACGTCATCGTAATTCCAGCCGGTCGCCAGGCCCGCGCCGTGCGCGCCGGCGACGGAAGCCAGCGGCAATCCGCCGGCGACAAGCACCGCCAGCGCGATCCCCACGATTCCGCCGAGGTGCACGTCCTTCCCATTGCGCGAGTTCATGCCGAAATCCGCCCCTGCCGCCCCGGCTGTGGCGAAGAACCCGATCACGAGGGCCAGCACCGAGGTGAACGCCACAAACGGATCCTCCAGGCCCGTTTCCACGTGGTATTGCGCCACGCCATGCGCCGTCTGCGAAAAGACCACGATCAGCATCAGCAGCGGAATGGCGTTAAGGATCAGCGATACGCGCGCGACATATTGAATGCCCTTCGCGCCCACCCAGGCCATCAGGCAGCCCCACACCACGCCCGTCAGAATGAAGGGCAAGGTCCCGGGGTGCGAAGCCATGCCGAGGCCTTTCAAAATGAAATCGGCGGAGAAGTACGTCGCCACCGCGAACCAGCCGATCTGCAAAAGGCCCATGAGAATGCCGGGCATCAGGTATCCGCCCGTGGTGCCGAAGGTCGAACTCCCTACGACGTAGAGCGGCAGCCCTGTCTTCATCCCCATCATGGCGGGAGCCAGATAGTACAGCGCGTAGCACAACACGCCGGCCACAGCCAGCGCCGCAAGGCAGAGGCCCAGGCCGCCATGGGTGAGGGTGTTTCCGGCCATCTGCTGATAAAAGGCGATCCACAGGAAAACGCCGGCATAGCTGGGCGCGGTATTGGCGTACCACGGTGCGCGCTTTTCCTTGGGATTGGGCGCGGCTTGCGCAATATAGTCGGGTAGCATGAGTACTCCTGAACCGGCCAGTATACTACCCATCGCGCCGCAGTTTTTCGATCGCTCGTCAGCAGGCTATGGCAGCCCTCCCAAGAGCAGCTATGGGCGCGCGGCCGCCGGCCCCCCTTCAGCAAACGCAGCGCGGCAATACCCGGGTAACTCCCGCAACAAAGACTGGCCCCAAAACTGCTTATTCTGTGCCAACATTGGTCAGCTCTGGCGCGCGAGCACACAAACGGAGGACATATGAGAAAACTTACACTCGCCGCCCTGTATTTCTTACTCACGGGAGCAGTACAGGCTCAGAACTTACGGATCGTTAACGCGGCTTCGCTAACTGATGTTAGCGTCGCGCCCGGCAGCATTGTCTCGATCTTCGGGACAAACCTTACAACCGGCGTCGCCTTCGCCGATAGCGCGCAGCATCCACCCACCTCGTTGGGTGGCGTGAGCGTGACAATTGGGGGCACCGCTGCGGCATTGTTCTACGTTTCGCCCACGCAGATCAACGCGGTGGTGGATCCGGCAACCGCGCCCGGCACGGACAACGTCGTAGTCACATCGAGCTCCGGCACGCAGACTGGAAGCGTGACGGTCAGCACCACTGCCGCGCCCGGCCTCTTCTCGCTGCTCGGGACCGGCACGCGTGATGGCGCTATCATCAATGCCGCCACCTTTCTTCTGGGCGACTTCAGCACGACCACCGCGAATTCGCCCACGTTTCTGGCGCTGTTTGCCACCGGTGTCACGGCCTCCCCGTCTGTCATCATCGCGGGCGTCGATGTGACCGTGCAGTTCTTCGGTCCGGCACCGTGCTGCGACGGCTTACAGCAAATTAACGTCGCGCTGCCGCAATCCCTGGCCGGCGCCGGCCGCGTGCCCGTGGTCGTCACCGCGAATGGGCAGGTGAGTAATGTGGTGCAGATCGTGCTGCTGCCGCCCGCCAGCCAGCAGGAATTTCCCGGCGACCAGGCAAACCAGAAGCGCAGCCGCGAGTTGGCAAGCCTGGCCTATGTTCCCGGAAGCAGCCTGGTCATCAGCACCGATGAAAACGACGACGTGGTGCGCGTGATCGATGTCTCTTCGCGCCAGGTGACAGACGTGATCGCCTTGCCGCAAGGCGCCGCGCCTGTGGGCGTGGCGGTGAATGCGGCCGGAACCCTCGCCGTGGTTGCCGAGTCGAACCGCGGCAAGGCCGCCATCCTCGATCTCACCAAATTTTCGGTGATCACGGAAGTCGCCACGGGCGGCGGACCGGTCGCCGTGGCCATCGGCGGCACACAGGCAGTAGTCGTCAACACCGATGACGGTACGGTGTCTATCATCGACCTGACCGCCGGCGCGCTCCAGAGGACAGTCGCCGTCGGCCGCGGGCCGGCCGGTGTCGCCATCGACCCGGTCGGTAAGAAGGCCTACGTCACCAATGAAGACGATGGCACGGTGAGCGTCGTCGATCTGTCCGCCTTGACCGTCGCCGCCCCCTTCTCGCTCGGCGCCAACGTCCGTCCCGAATCCATCGCGCTTACCGGTTTCGGTACGGCCCTCATCACCGCGCCGGCCGCGGGCCCAAATGGCCAGGTGCTCGTGCTCGACCTCACCACAGGAAACGTTGTCACCACCCTTCAGGCAAATCCGGATCGCTCCGGCGGTTCCACCGCCGTGGCGATCTACAATTCCAAAGCCTATTTCGCCAACCAGGCCGGCGGATCGGTTACCGTGCTGCCGCTCGATTCCTCCGGTGCGCCGGCGGGAGCCATTACTACGATTCGGGTAGGCCTCGGTGCGCGCGCCCTGGCTATCGATGCCAAAGACAACCTGCTGGTGGTGAGCAACGAGGGAACCGGAACGCTGGTCCTCATCGATCTGGCATCGAACACGGTCGCCGGCCGCATCAACGCCGTCCGGACGAACCTTCCGGGGGACGACAACGGCGATGACCACAGCGACCACAATGGCGCGCCCAATATGCCGGTCATCAAATCCATCTCGCCTTCGAGCGCGAAAGCAGGGGATACCATCGCCGTCACCATCTCCGGCGCCAACCTGGCCGGCGCCGCCGCGGTGCAGTTTTTCCGCGGCAACCAACCCGACGGCGCGTTTACGGCCTCGAAAATCGCGGTCTCGACCGATGGCACGCAGTTGACCGCGACCGTCGCGATCGATGCCTCAGCCAGATCCGGCGCACGCTCCGTCCGCGTGCTCACGCCCAATGGTGAAGCCAGCGGCAACCCGGGACCCGTGATGTTCACTGTTGCGCATTAGCCTGCATACGCCTGGGGAGCGTTACAATCGGACCAATGCTTCGAGCTCTGCTTGTGGCGCTCCTTCCTGTCCTCGCCGTTGCGGCCGATCTCGCTATCGATCACGCCACCGTCTGTGGCAGCAGCCTCGAGCAGATGCGCGCGCGGCTTTCTTCCGTGGGCATCGCCAGCGTCTACGGCGGCGCCCATAGCAACCACACCACCGAAATGGCGCTGGTGAGCTTCCCGGATGGCTCCTATCTGGAACTGATGGCGCTCCAGCCGAATGCCGACCCGGCGCTCGCGGCTCACCACGAGTGGGCGAAGTTTCTAAAGGGCGATGCCGGTCCCTGCGCCTGGGCCGTCCGTACGCCGGACCTCGCGGCCGAAACCGCGCAACTCCAAGCCGTCGGCGTTACCGCCGGCGCGCCGGTCCGCGGCGGACGGCAGCGTCCCGACGGCACCCGCCTCGAATGGGAAACCGCCGACGTCGGTCCCGAGCCCCGCGGTTCGTTCTTCCCGTTCCTGATCCACGATCTCACTCCGCGCCAACAACGCGTCTTTCCGCAAGGCAAACCCGTCACGCGCGATTTCAAAGGCATCGCCAGGGTGGTGATCGCGGTCCGCGATCTGGATAGCGCCGCGGCTTGGTACAGCCAGGCGTTCGGCTTGCCCCAGGCCATCCAGCAGGCCGACAAGGAATTCGGCGCACAGCTCGCGATCGTGGGCTCGGCTCCCGTGGTGCTGGCGCAGCCGCTCACCGCCGGTTCCTGGCTCTCCCAGCGCCTCGATCGCTTCGGCGAAGGACCCTGCGCCATTATCCTACCCGCGGCCCACGCCGGCCGCTACAAGGCCGCCTCGCAATCGCTCTGGTTCGGCACGCAAATCTCCTGGCTCAATCCCGGGAAGCTCGGCTGGCGTCTGGGGTTCGAGAGCCGTTAGCTTTTTCGTCCTTCTTCTTCCCGTGCAGGAACGCGCCGAGCATTACTCCCAGCGGCACCGCCCATAGCGCGTGCTTCAGCCCGCTCGATCGCCGCGCGGGCATGTCCGGTGCCAGCACGCTCTGGGGATGCGCCCGGTCGAGCGGGCGCCCCACGCGCATTTCCTTCAGGTCGTACGCGAATTGCTTGCCGCAATCCAGACACACCACGTAAGTGTCTCCGTGCGGCACGCCGCCCCTGCTGACGGGAGTGACCGGCCGCGTCAACCTCCGATGCGGGCAGCGGAACATCAGGTTCAGAACCGTGTCGATCATGCGAGCCTCACCCTTGGGCAATAGCGGTCCTCTTCTATTGTGACACCGCCGCCGCGCGTGCGCCTACTGGCTCTGTCCCTGGACAGCGCGTACGCTCTTTTCCACCGGCTCCAGCGGCGCGATCTCCACGCCCAAAGGCGCGGTCTTCAACTCGGCGAACTTGCGCGCGCTCACCATCACGCGGGTTTCGAGCGATCCGACGGCGCTGTTGTAGGCATCCACCGCGCGCTCCAGGTTTTTTCCCACCTTGCTCCAGTGTTCCCCCATGTCGCTGAGCCGCTTGAAAAGCTCCTTGCCCAGGGCGCTGATTTCGGCCGCGTTCTCCGCCAGCTTCTCCTGCCGCCACCCGTAAGCCACCGCGCGCAGCAGGGCGATGAGCGTGGTGGGCGTCGCCAGGATGATGTTCTGGTCCACGCCGAACTCGATCAGCGATGGATCGCTCTCCAGCGCGGCGCTGAAAAAGCACTCGCCCGGCAGGAACAGCACCGCGAATTCCGGCGCGCGGTCGAATTGCTCCCAGTAGGATTTCCGGCCGAGCGCGGTCATGTGCTGCCGCACCTGGCGCGCGTGCGCCGCCAACCGCTCCCGGCGCGCGGCGTCGTCCGGTGCGTCGATCCCCTGAAGGTACGCTTCTAGCGGCGTCTTCGCGTCCACCACGACGGTTTTTCCCGCGGGCAGCTTGACCAGCAGGTCCGGCCGCAGCCGGCCTTCTTCGGAACTCACCGTGGCCTGCGTCACGAAATCGCAATGGTCCAGCATGCCGGCCATCTCCACCACGCGCCGCAACTGGATTTCGCCCCAATGCCCGCGCACGCCGGGTGTGCGCAGCGCCGTCACCAGCTTCCCGGTTTCCGCGCGGAGCTGCCCCTGCGTTTCGATGAGGCTCCGCACCTGCTCCTGGAGCGCGGCATACGCTCCCGTACGCGCCGTTTCGAGCTCCTGGATCTTCGCTTCCACCTTGTCCAGCGAGGCGCGCACGGGTGTCACCATTTCGCTGATGGCCTGCTGGCGCAGGGCCAAGTCGCCGTGCGCCGCCTCCTGCGTTTGCGCCAGAGAGGTCTTGGCCAGGTCGAGAAATGCCTGGTTATTGCGCGCCAGCGCGTCCGCCGAGAGCGCCTTGAATGCCGCCTCGGTCTCCTGCCTGCGCCACCACAGGATCAGCCATGCCAGGGCGAAGCCTGCAACAAAACAGACCACTGGCAGAATGTTCTGCATGGTGTCATTATCGCGCGTGCGCTTCTACAGTAGCGCCGTATCCATCGGCGGGCCGCCTTCACCCTCGCCCGCCGCGGTGGCGGCCTTGGCCTGTTGCTCGGTGGCTTCCAGGAACCGCAGCAGGTCCTCTACCGAGCCGTCGAAAAAGCCCTCCAGCAGTTCGCGAATCGCCGCGCGGCGCATCTCGTCGCGCGAGGTCTGCGGCGCATACACGAATGCCCGCCCCACTTTGCGGCGTGCCAGCTTCCCCTTGCGCACCAGCCGGTCCAATACCGTCATGATGGTGGTGTAGGCCAGCGAGCGCCTCTGTCCCACCACCGCCTGGACGTCCCTGACGTTGCCTTCGCCCAGCGACCAAAGCGCCCGTAAGCATAACAGCTCCAGCGGCGGAGGAACCTCACGCGCGGATTTCGGCATCAACCTTCCTGTTTCGGCGCGGCCGGCCGGACTCCTGCCAAACCCGCCTGCTTTAGTTTATCCGCAAAATCCGTCTCCGGCGGAACAGCAAACAGCGGATGCGCGGCCAACGCGGGGTCCGCCGCCGGCACGGGCACCGCGGGCGGATCAGGCGCCGCCGAAGCCGCTTCCAGTGCGGCTCCCGGGTGCGCCATGGCACGCGCGCGCGGCGGCTCGCCGCCCCCGTTCAAAAACCGGCCCTTCTTCAGCGCCACGCGCTCCAGCGCCGTGTTGTACGTGGTGAAGCAGCCTTCCACCTGGCGGTCTCTTTCGATCAGCGACCGCATGCATTCCATCTTGGAATCCATATCGTCCAGGTAGTGCAGCAGCAGCGCTTCCGGAAACTGCGGCAGCTTGGGCGAGCCGAATTCGAGCTGCCCGTGATGGCTCAGGATCATGTGCTCCACCAGCGCCCGCAGCGGCTCCGGAAAATCCGGGAGCCCGCGCAGCTTATCCGCTACCATCCGCAGCGCAATATTGATATGTCCCAGCAGTTGGCCCTCGCTCGAATAGGAAAACCCGCGCTCGTAATTCAGCTCGTAAATCTTGCCGATGTCGTGCAGCACCACGCCCGTAAGCAGCAGGTCGCCGTCCACGTTCGGATAGTGCCCCGCCGCCATGCGGGCCAGCGTGGCGAGTGAAAGCACGTGCTCCAGCAACCCGCCGAGATAGGCGTGGTGGATCTGTTTGGCCGCCGGCGCCCGCCGGAAACGCGGCGCGACCTCCGGGTCGTCCAGCATGGCATCCAGCAGCCCACGCAGATGCGGGTCCCCAATCCCCGCCACGATGCCCCGCAGATCCCCCCACATCTCCTCCGGATCGCGCGCCGATGAGGGGAAATAATCGGCATACGCTATCTCGCTCTCGTCCATGCGCCGCATCTTGTGGATGGTCAACTGCGGCCGGTTGTGAAAAATCTGGAGCAACCCCTTCACCTTGACGAAATCGTCACGGTCGAAGCTGTCCATCACCTCCGCCACGTTGTCCCACATCTTCGCGTCCACTTCGCCGGTGCGATCACCGAGCATCAGCGAAAGGTACAGCTCCCCGGTCTTCTTCTGCCGGATCTCCTTCGAGTGGACCAGGAAACTGCTGGTGATCACCCGATTGGGTTCGAGCTCGCTTACATAGGGAGATTTCATTTGCTGGGCTGCGCGGTTGGAGGCGTGGAAGGAGCGGCTGCCGGCGCGGCGGGCGTAGCCTGGTTGGTAACCACCGGCTTCTTACGCGTTCCGGGAATCGGGATGCCCAGCAGCTTCTTGTGCGGCCGGTCGTGCGCGGCGACTTCCTCCTTCGTCGTGGTTTGCGGCTTCAGCTCCGCCACGTCTTTCCATCGAGTGTCCTTGCCCGGAGCCGCGCCCGTGTCCGTGTAGCCGTCCTTGATCTCCAGGAACGCTTCCTGGCGCAGTTGCGTCAGGTACGTGCGGATCTTGGGCTCCATCAGCGGCCTGCGTAGCGCATCTTCGATCTCCGGGCGCACCTCTTCGAACGATGCCAGCCCCGCTGCATACCGCTCGTCGATCCGCAGAATCACGAATCCCTGCGCCACCTTGAACGGGTCCGTCACGTACCCCTTGGCGTTGTTCTTGTCGAAGACCACGTCCTCCATGTTCTTGGGCATCATGCCGCGTTGATAGGGGGGCAGCACGCCGCCGTTGCGCGCCGTCTCGGGATCATCGGAATACTGGTGCACCATGTCGCTGAACTTCTCGCCCTTGCGCGCGCGCGTCACCAGGTCCTTGGCTTTCTTTTCGGCCGCCGCCACCTGCGCCGGCGTCTTGCCCTCGGTCGAGATCAGGAGCTGGCTCAGAAATGCCTGCTCCTTGCGCACGAACTCGTTCTGGTGCGCGTCGTAGTATTTTCGCAGCTCGGGTTCAGGGATGTTGATCCGGTAGCCTACTTCCTGGCCGATCACGCGTTGGGCCAGGAACTGCTTCGTCAGCCGGTCCTTGTAATCCGCGAAGTCCATCCCGGTCTGCTGGCGCACGTACTCATGGAACTTGTCCGGGTCCGTGATCTTGCTCTGCACCTGCAAATCGGCCAGCTCTTTATTCACATCCGAAGCCACATCCAGGTTCAGGTCCTTGCCCTTGTGGACCAGCAGGAGCTGGTCGATCTGGTCGCGTAGCGCGTTGGCCGAGTACTGCTTCACCGAGTCTGTCAACCGCGCACCCGTGTAGCCCTGGGAGCGCAGCATCTGTTCGACCTCCTTATGCTGGTCTTGCAGTTCGGCGCTCGTGATGATATCGCCGTTGACCTTGGCGGCGATCTCCTCGACGACGTGAACATCTGCTGCCATGGCCATCGGCAGCGTCGTTGCGACGATGATTACAAACCTGCGGAACATAAGCCTTGCGTCTCTCTATTTTACCAGCGCTCGGCCTCCACGGGCATGTGTAGAAATCACCACACTGTTGAGCCTGCGCCCAGGCTTCCACCGGACGCAATCGCTACTGAAGACTGGTAACTGATAACTGAAAACTTCAGTAAATCAGCTTCAGCGCGAATTGCAGCACTCGCGGCTGGTTCTCCTGGCTGGTCACCACGCCGAACCCCGGCGTGCCCAGCGCCTGCCCCGGCGGCGCGAACTGCACCGTGTTCGTCAGGTTGAAGGCCTCCGCGCGGAATTGCAGCGTCAGCTTCTCGTAGATTTTGGTGTTCTTCATCAGCGACATGTCGATATCGCGCGTGCCGTCGTCCCGCAATCCGCCCAGCGTGCGCGGCGCGTCGCCGAACGCGTAGGCCGGCGCGGTGAAGAACTGCGAGGTGTTGAACCACTGCTGCGGTGTCGGATTCGAGAGCTTGGCGCTCTCGCCCGTCCAGTCGGGCCGTTGCCCGCCGCCCTGCGAAAACGTGTTGTTCACCGACTGCGTGATCCCCAGCGGCCCACCGCTGAACACCGACCCGATTACGCCCACTTCCCATCCGCCCAGAACGTGCGCCGCCAACCCGTGCTGGTTCTTGAAGAACGGCAACTGGTAGACCACGTTCAGGACGAAGCGGTGCGTCTGATCGAGAGACGAGACCGCCCAGTCCGCCGCCCGGTTGTAATAGTTCTGGATCCCACCGCCGCCCAGCGCTTCGCCGCTCCAGTCGCCCGTGCCCAGGTCCATCATCTTGGAATAGGTGTACGATCCCAATACCGTGAACCCGTTGGAGTAGCGCTTTTCCACCTTGACTTGCAGCGAGTTATACATCGAAGTGGCCGCGCTGGCGTTGTCTGACGTCACACCGGTGAATTGTGGATACGGCAGCAGCAGTTGCGCCTCGGAAACCGTCTTCGAGGCCAGCGGGCCGATGCCGATTTGCCCGTAAAACGGATTCGGCACCTGCTTGCGCAGCCCGTCGCCCAGCGATTCGTACTGGTTTGGAAGCTGGTTGAGCGTGAGATTGATCGGCAGATCGACCCCGCGCGTCCCCACGTACCCCACGTCCAGCAATACGGACTTCGGCAGTTGGCGCTGGATGTCGAAGTTCCACTGCGCGCTGTACGGCGGCAGGACGCCTCGATCCAGGAAGTCCACCGGCTGCCCCAGCAGCGTCGCCGCCCCCAGTTTGCTCCCGGTCGGCAAGTTCAGGCCGGTGGGATAGGGATTGGCAAAGTTGATGATCGGTGTGACACCGTCCAGGCTGCTCACCAGCGAAGTCGCGGCCTGGAATCCCGATACACCGTACGAGTTCGAGCTGCCGCCGGCGCCCGTCATCGATCCGTAGAAAATACCCGCACCCGCGCGGATCGCGGTCTGGTTGTCCAGGCGATAGGCCAGTCCCAGCCGCGGCGCCACCTCGTGATAGTCCGGATTGGCCTGGTAGCGCGAAACGCCGTTGACGCCCACGAACGCGAGCGCGCCGTGCAGGTCCATCCCCGGCACAGTCAGCGGCGGCACCGCGCTGTAATTGAAGTTGGTGAGCTGGTTGAAGCGGTCCGTGCGCGGCATCTCGATGTCGTACCGCAGCCCCAGGTTCAGCGTCAGCCGGTTGGTGGCCTTCCAGTCGTCCTGCACGTAGCCGGCGTAGTAAACCGTTTGCAGCGCCAGCGCCGCCGCCGGATTGTACTGCCCGCCGGTTGGAACACCCAGCAGAAACGAAGCGAGCGCATAGCCCGATTGCGCCGCGGGCGCGGTCGGATTCGGCCCTTGCGTGAAGCCGTTGCCAAACGTGAAATTGTCGCCGGCATCGTTGTTCTGGAGGAGGTTATACCGCAGAATGCGCACCTCTCCGCCGACCTTCAGGTTATGCCTGCTGAAGCTCTTGGTGATCTGCCCTTCCACCGAGCCGGAATTCATGAACTGGGCGATGATCCCCGTCGAGCCCAACGCGTATCCGCCCGGAATCACTGTGTTGTTTATGGACGAATTCACGTTGTACCCGGTGATGCTGATCGCCGGGAAGAACGGAAAGGCTCCGCCAAGCTGGTTCTCGACGGTTTGCGGAAAGCCCAGCTTGGTTAAATCGAATCCGTAGCTCGTCCCTTTCCGCAGATTCGAGAGCCGCGAATACGAGCCGCGCACCATCCCGATCAGCGTCGGCGAAAAAATGTGATCCTCTTCCACCACCTCGTTCTGCCGCCCGAAATCCTGCGGCCCGCCCGTGGGCGAGGCGATGTAATCGGCCCCATAAGGCAGCGCCCGCACCCACGGCGAATCGTCGCGCGTGACCCTGCCGAACAGCTTGTCCTTGTCGCTGATGTTTTCGTCTATGCGCGTGCTCCAGGTGTTCTTCTGAATGGTATTCGCCGCCGTCAGCGCAAAATTGTTGACCCCCGTGAACGCCGCACCCGGCGCGTTGGGAGCCGGCCAATACGTGCTCATGTTGCGCGTGATCGGGTTGATGAGCCCCGTGGGAACGATGTTGCCCGGAAA
>JAJYLS010000190.1 GCA_021787555.1 Acidobacteriota bacterium
TGGCTGTAAGTCTATGGAAACACTAAGAAGTGATCTGTAAGTGGTTGATAAAACTACCGTGTCAAGGTAGCGCTCTAACCAACTGAGCTACGGGCCCGTTACAAAATTCATCCTATCAAACTTTCGCGCCTCAACGAAAAAAAGCCGCCCCGCCCGCGCTACCATTTCTTTTTGCATGCCTCCGATTCTCGAACTGCGCGAACTGGTCAAGCATTTTCCGGGCCAGCGCGCCGTCGACGGCATCTCGCTCGCCATCCCGCGCGGCAGTTTTTTTTCGCTGCTGGGGCCGTCGGGCTGCGGCAAAACCACCACCCTCCGCCTCATCGCCGGCTTCGAGCAGCCGGATTCGGGCGAGGTGTTGCTCCGCGGCGAAGTGGTCAACCGCCGCAAGCCCTACGAGCGCAACGTCAGCACCGTCTTCCAGAATTACGCGCTCTTCCCGCATCTCAGCGCGCGGGAGAACATCGCGTTCGGCCTCCGGCGGCGGCGTTCCGGCGGCATCGAAAAGCGCGTCGAGGAAGCGCTCGTGCTCGTCGGATTGGCCGGCAAGGAGTCGCGCCGGCCGGCGCAGCTTTCCGGCGGCGAGCGCCAGCGCGTCGCCCTTGCCCGCTCGCTCGTGCTTCAGCCCGACGTGCTCCTGCTCGATGAGCCCCTGGCCGCGCTCGATCCCAAGCTGCGCAAGCAGATGCGCCTCGAATTGAAAGCCATCGAGCGCCGCGTGGGCATCACTTTCCTGCTCGTCACCCACGACCAGGAGGAAGCCCTCTCCATGTCCGATCAGCTCGCCGTCATGAACAACGGCCGCATCGAGCAGGTCGGCTCGCCCGAAGATGTCTACCTCCATCCGCGCTCGGCGTTCGTCGCCGGCTTCCTCGGCGCGGTGAACTGGATCGGCGCGATCGGCGTCCGCCCCGAATCCGTACGGCTTTGCCCCGCGGGAAACGGCGGCCGTCCCGGCGCCGTGACGGGCTCGGTCTTCCTCGGCGATTCCGTGCAGGTCATGGTGCGGCTCGCCAGTGGCGAAGAGATCTCCGCGCGAGCCGCGCGCGGCGCGGCCTTCCGCCCCGGCGATGCCGTCGAGGTTTGCTGGGATCCCGCCGACGAGATACGATTCCCATGAGGCTGCGCTCCTGGTTTCTCTTCCCCGCGTGGATCTGGCTGGCGGCTCTGTTCGCCGCGCCTTTCGCCATCGTGATGGCCTACAGCTTCCTCACGCGCGGCGTCTACGGCGGAATCGAAGCGCCGTGGACCGCGGAAAGCTACCAGCGCCTGGCCGATCCGCTCTACTTCGCCATCGTGGTGCGCTCGTTCGCCATCGCGCTCGCGGCCACCGCGATCTGTCTCGTCCTCGCTTTCCCCGCGGCGCTGTTCATCGCGCGCGCGCCGCGCCACAAGAATCTCTACCTCCAACTCGTGATGCTGCCCTTCTGGACCAGCTTCCTGGTCCGCACCTACGCCTGGATTTTCCTCCTCCGCGACACCGGGCTCATTAACACCGCGCTCCAGGCCATCGGCCTCATCCACCACCCGCTGCCGCTCTTATACAACGATGGCGCGGTGCTGCTCGGCCTGGTCTACGCCTACCTGCCGTTCATGGTGCTGCCCATCTTCGCCACGCTGGAGCGCCTCGATCCCTCGCTGGCGGAAGCCGCGGCGGACCTCGGCGCGCGCCCTCTGAGCACGCTCTTCCGCGTGATCATTCCACTCTCGAAACCCGGCATCGTCGCCGGCTGCGTGCTGGTTTTCATCCCCTGCCTGGGCGCGTACCTCACGCCCGACCTGCTCGGCGGCGGCCGCACCGTCATGATCGGCAACCTGGTGCAGAACCAGTTCACCACCGCGCGCGATTGGCCGTTCGGCTCGGCGATCTCGATTGTGTTGATGCTGCTGGTCGTCGCCGGCCTGTGGGCCTTCCTTCGCCGGGAAAGCGAGCCGCTGGTATGAAGCGCTGGCTCGCGGCCTACGCCGCCGCGTTCTTCGCCTTCCTGCACCTCCCGCTGCTCACGCTCGCGGTGTTCAGCTTCAATTCCTCGCGCTTCACCGTGTGGCAGCATTTCTCGCTCGACTGGTACCGCGCCATGTTTCACGATCCGCAAATCCTCGAAGGCACGCGGAACAGCGTGATCATCGCGCTGCTCGCCACCGCCATCTCCACCATCGTCGGCACGCTGTGCGCATACGGACTGTGGAAGCGCGGCTCGCGCATGCTCACCGGCGCACTGTACCTTTCGCTGGTGACGCCCGAGATCGTCACCGGCATCTCGCTGCTCGCGCTGTTCCAGTGGGCCTTCCGCTGGCTCGGCTGGCAGCTCGGGATTTTCACCGTGGTGCTGGCGCACGTGGCCTTTTCCATCGCCTTCGTGGTGATCGTCGTGTCCGCGCGGCTGCGCACCATCAGCCCCACGCTCGAAGAAGCCGCCATGGACCTCGGCGCCAACGAATGGCAGGCGTTCTGGCACGTCACCCTGCCGGCGCTCATTCCCGGCATCGTCGCCGCGGCGCTGCTGGCGCTCACCGTCTCCTTCGACGATTACGTCATCACCAGCATGGTGGCCGGCGTGGATTCGCAAACCCTGCCGATGGTGATCTACGCCATGGCGCGGCGCGGCGCGAGCCCGGTGATCAACGCCATCTCCGCGCTCATCACCGTCTTTTTCGGGATCCTCATCCTGGTTTCCGAAAAGGTGCGCGAGGCATGAACAGGCGCACGTTCTTTCTCGGCATAGCGGGCCTGGCCGGCTGCGCGCGCGACACCCGGCCGCGGCTCAACGTCTACAACTGGTCGGCGTATGTGGGGCCGGAAACCATCCCGGATTTCGAGCGCGAATTCGGCGTGCGCGTGCGCTACGCCACCTACGAAAGCAACGAAGAGTTGCTGGCCAAGGTGTTTACCGGCAACTCCGGATGGGACGTGGTCTTTCCGACTTACAACCGCCTGGAGCCGATGCGCTCCTACGGCCTGCTCGCGCCGCTGCGCCACGACTGGCTGCCGAACCTGCCGAACCTCGACGCCGGCTTCCGTGCGCCGGCGTGGGACCGCTCGCTCGCATGGGGCGTGCCCTACATGTGGTACGGCACCGGCATTGTTTACAACCGCAGCGTGCATCCGGCGCCCACGCGCTGGGCCGACATGTGGAACCCCGCGCTCAAAGGGCGCATGACCATGCTGGACGATCCCGAGGACATGCTTGGCGCGTGCCTGAAAAAGCTGGGCTGTTCCTTCAGCTCGACCGATCCCCAGGAACTGCGCCGCGCCGAGCAGGAGGCCATCCGGCAGAAGCCGCTGCTGAGCGCCTATCTCAACGCAGAGGTGCGCGATCAACTCGTGGCCGGGGATGTCCTGATGGCGCAGCTTTGGTCGACCACCGCGCAGCAGGCTATCGATGCCGCGCCCAACCTGGCCTTCGTTTTTCCCGCCGAAGGATTTCCGTTCTACTGCGATTGCGCGGTGGTGCTGCGCGAAAGCCATCGCGCGCGCCTGGCGCACGAATTTCTGAATTATCTCCTGCGGCCGCACGTTTCCGCGCGCGTCGCCGAAGCGACCAAGACCGCCACCTGCAATGGCGCGGCGCACGCGCTGCTGCCGCCGGCCATCCGCGACAACCCGGTACTCTATCCGCCGCCCGACGTTTTCGCCCGCGGCGAATGGCCGCGCGCGCTGCCCCCGGCCGCGCAGCGCTTGCGCGATCGCATCTGGACCGAAATTAAGGCAAGTTAGCCGCCGATGAACGCCGATAAACGCAGATAATAAATCGCGTTCATCGGCGGCTGATTATGCCGTTTTATCTTTCGCGTAGCATAACGAATTCAGATCGCATTCCGCGCACTTCGGACTTCGCGCGGTGCATAGGGCGCGGCCGTGCAGGATGATCTGATGCGAGAAGAGAATCCAGCGGTCCTGAGGAATGATCTTTTGCAGGTCCTGCTCGATTTTGACCGGATCCGTCTGGCGCGTCAGGTCCAGCCGCTGCGCGATGCGCTGCACGTGCGTGTCCACCACGATTCCCGACGGAATGCCGTAGGCCGTGCCCAGCACCACGTTGGCCGTCTTGCGGGCGGCGCCGGGAATAGACAGCATCTCTTCCATGGTTTTCGGCACCTTGCCGCCGAACTCGAAGACGATTTTCTTCGCTGCACCGACGATCGATTTCGCCTTATTGTTGAAGAAGCCGGTGCTGCGAATGTCCTGCGCCAGCACTTCCGGGCGCACCGCCGCGAAATCCGCCGGAGTCGGATATTTCGCGAACAGGCCGGGCGTCACTTCGTTGACGCGCTTATCGGTGCACTGAGCGGAGAGAATCGTCGCCACGAGCAGTTCCCAGGGATTGTGGTGGTGCAGCGCGCAGGTGGCGCCGGGATACATCCTGTCAAGGCGGCGCAGGATTTCGGCGACACGCTCCTGGCGCTCCGCTGCGGTCTTCGGCCGTTTCACGTAAGCTCGTAATTGATGCGGTCTCGCATTCTTCTGGCCGGCGCGGCGCTGGCTGCCTTCGGCGGTTCGCTTGGTTCGGGGTTCCACTTCGACGATTATGCCATTTTCTCCGACCCCGCTCTCACCTCGCCCTCCGGCTGGCTGCGGCTGTGGACGCTGCGCCAGACGCGCCCGCTCACGTATTTCACCTTCTGGCTGAATTACCAGTTGGGCGGGCGGAATCCCGCCGGCTATCATCTGCTGAACCTGGCGCTGCACGTGGGCGCGGTGCTGCTGGCCTTCGCCTGCCTCCGGAAGCTGCTGCCGGAGCGGGTGGCGCTGGTTGCGGCGGCGCTGTTCGCGGTGCACCCGCTCCAGGCGGAATCGGTGGACTACGTCTGGGGCCGCGCCATGGTGCTGGCCACGCTGCTCTCGCTCGCGGCGCTCCTCGCATGGCTGAACGGCCGGCATTGGATCGCGGTGGCCTGGTTCGCGGCGGCGCTGCTGGCGAAGGAGGAGGTGGCGGCCTTTCCGCTGGCGCTGGCGGTGTTGGAGGTGCTCCCTCACGGTCGCGGCTCCGGGTCGAAATCGGAGCCGCGACCGTCAGGGAGCGGTCGTTGGCGCGCCCTCGCCGCCATGCTCGGGCTTTCGCTTGCCGCCGGGGCACGCGCCATTTACGCCACCGCCGTGACGCCGGGCGCACCGGCCGGAGTGCAGGCGGGTATCGCGCCGTGGCACTATTTTCTGGCGCAGGGACCGGTGATCTGGCGCTACCTGCGCCTGCTCGTGGTGCCCTATGGCTTCACCGTCGATCCCGAAATCCATGTGCCGCCACTCTGGCTGGCGCTCGCGGCGTGGGCGGCGATTGCCACGCTCGCCTGGGCGGGCTGGCGCTATTGCCGGTGGATCGTAATTGGGCTCATCCTGCTGCTTCCCAGCTCCTCGATTTTTCCCGCGGCCGACCTCGCCGCCGACCGCCGCATGTACTTTCCGCTGCTCGCGTTTGGCGCCGCGGCGGCAATTTTGCTGAGCCGGGTGAAGCACCGCTCCCTGACGGCCGCGACTCTGTGCGCGCTGGCGCTCGCCGGCATTTCGCGAACGGCCGTGTGGAACTCGGACGCCGCTTTGTGGAGCGAGGCCGTCCGCCGCGCGCCGCACAAGGTCCGGCCCAGGATCCAACTGGCGCGCGCGGTTCCGCCCGAACAAGCGCTCCAGCTTCTGGCGCAGGCGCGCGCACTGGCGCCGCAGGACCCCGCCGTGCCGGCGGAAGCCGGAAAAGTCCTCCTGGCTGAGGGCCGAGCGGATCAGGCACTCGGCGAATTCGGCCGCGCACTGGCGCTCGATCCGCGCGATGCACGCAACTACAACAATCGCGGCGTGGCTCTAGCGGCGCTGGGCCAGACCGAAGCGGCGTGCACCGATTTCCTGCACGCGCTGCGCATCGACCCGCGGCTCGACGAGGCGCGGGCTAACCTCCGGAATCTACGTTCTCGACAGGCCCCGTGACCTGGATATCGGTAGTCACGTTCTGCCAGTCGGGAAGCTCGTAGATCTTGTACTTCGTGTTCAGCGGCGCAGTCAGGTCCTTGGATTCGTAGGGACCGATGTTGGTGCCGCTGAAGGTGAAAGTGCCCTGGGCGTCCTCTTCGGATTTTTGCGTACGGCCCCAGACGGTGACGTTGCCGGCGAGGCCGGTAATGTCCGCGCCGGAATGGTTCGTAATTACGAACTTCACCACCGGCTTGCTTTTCTCCTCGGCGAAGCGGACCCCGGAAACCTCGATATACTTCTGCAACGGATTGGGCTTGGCGCCGGGCTTAGCGGCGGGGCTTTCGACGTTGGCCGCGGGCGCGGCGGCGGTGCCCTGGCTCTTGGAACTTATCAGCGAGTAGAGGCCGAAGACCACTCCTACAAACCCGCCGGCGAACAGCACCGCCATCAGCCATGTAGGCAGCTTCCGGCGGGGCTCCGGGGCGGGTAGAAAGGACAGTTCCCGGAGTTGCGGGCTTGGCTGCTGGACTTGCTGAGCCGGCTGCTGGACTTGCTGAGCCGGCTGCTGGACCTGCGGAGCCGGCTGCTGGACCTGCGGAGCCGGCTCCGGCTGCTGATATTGCGGCTCCGGCTGCTGGTATTGCGGAGCCGGAGGCTGGTATTGCGGAGCCGGAGGCTGATATTGCGGAGCCGGCTGCTGATATTGCGGAGCCAGCGGCTGGTATTGCGGAGGCGGCTGGTATTGCGGAGGCGGTTGGTATGGCGGAGCCTGCTGGTATTGCGGATACGGATATGGCGCCTGCGCCTGGGGCGGCGGAGGGTAGCCGCCGGGCGGCGCATATCCCGGTGGAGGCGGGGGCGGAGCGGCGCTCGCCGGGGGTGCGTAAGCAGGCGGCGCGTAGGCCGGAGGCGGTGCGTAGGCCGGAGGCGGTGCGTAGGCCGAAGGCGGAGCGACTCCCGGAGGAGGCGCCGCGGCGGTGCCGTTGGCCGGAGCCGCGGCCTGCCCCGCGGCGGCCTTGGCCTTTTCCGCGCAATCCGGACATTCGCTATAAGACGGTGGAACGTCTCGCCCGCACTGCGGGCAAACCCAAGTGAACATTTACAACCTCATTCTTACTGTGCCACAATCCCCGCGAACGAGTACATCCTGCCGGCCGCCTCCTTGTCGCGGCGGAAGGAATGGAACTCCGCGGCGCGGCACATAGTACACAGGCCCGATTGATAGACGCGGGCGGGGCTGACACCGGTTTCGAGGAGCTGGCCGCTGTTGAGCCCGGCAAGATCCAGGTGCGTACGTCCATGCACTCCGAATTGCGCCGCCACCTCCGGCCCGACCTCGTAGCAGCACGGGCCAATCCCAGGGCCGAGGGCGGCGTGCAGGTCCGCGGGATCGGTGCCAAAGGTCTCGCGCATCGCGTCCACGGCGTGTTGCGCGATGCGGGCCGCGGTTCCGCGCCAGCCGGCGTGCACCGCGGCGACCGCACGATGCCGCTCGTCCACCAGCAGGATCGGCAGGCAATCGGCGGTCTTCACCGCGACCAATCCGCCGGGAACGTTTTCCAGCAGCGCATCGCCGTGGCCGAGCATGCCCGCGCGGCCGGATGCCGCGACGCAGCGGTCCGAATGGACCTGCTTCACCGTGGCCAGGTTCGGAAACCGCGCGCGAACTTCCGCCGCGCGCGTCCCGAAGCCGTGTACCAGCCAGGCGAGTTCGTCGAGCTCGCTCACGCGGTAGATTTGCCGGTCGTCTTTATAAAACACGCGTTACGCGGGGTTATTGATCTGCGCGATCCGCACCTGCTGCTTGAAATTCTCGAGCATCGATTCGTCCAGCCGCACTTCGGTGGGGCGCTTCACCAGCGTGGTCATCTGGTCGATCTTGTCCTGGAGCTTCAGCAGCGCGTAGAACAGGTTCTCCGGCCGCGGCGGGCAGCCGGTAACGTAGACATCCACCGGAACGATTTTGTCGACGCCCTGAAGCACGCCGTACGTATTGAACGGGCCGCCCACGCTGGAGCAGGCGCCCATCGAGATGCACCACTTGGGATCCGGCATCTGGTCCCAGATGCGCTTGAGCACCGGGCCCATCTTGAGCGTGACGGTGCCGGCGACGATCATGAGGTCGGATTGCCGCGGGCTCGGGCGGAAGACCTCCGCGCCGAAGCGCGCGATATCGAAGCGCGACGTGCTCGAGGCGATCATCTCGATAGCGCAGCACGCCAACCCGAACGTCAGCGGCCAGAGCGCCGATTTGCGCGCCCAGTTGAAGACGTAGTCGACCGAGGTGGTGACCACGTTCCGCTCAAACTGGTTCTGAATGAAAGAAGCCAAGCCCTTCTCCTTGTGCTCTAAAGCGCATTCTAACGCACGGAGGCAACTGATTGAAAGTGCGTGTTTTTGCTTGGTATTGTGAGTGCCTTTTGGTGCCATTTCAGCGCCAATTGTCCAAACTCTGTCCAAACGGACTTAAGCCAAGCAGAGCACTTTACGACTCGACGCACTGACTGAACGGATTTTCTCCAGAGCCCTGTCACTGGAGAAAAGAGCACGTGCCGCCGGCTGGCTGGATCAGGATGCGGAAGCCCGGCTGGTGGTGCACGATTGGTCCGAACACGCCGATTCGCACGTGCACGCCTGGCTCGCCAAGAGAACGCTGCTCTTCGCAGACGGTGCGATTCCCCGAGTCCCCCACGATTGTCTCAACAGACAGACGCGAGCGCGGATTCAAGTGGAGTACAGGGAGAAATACGGCAGACCCCCTGGAGACTCCGGGATAAGTCCCAGACAATTTACTGAAAATCCCGCCCCTGTCCCTGAAAGTCCGGGGCAATTTACAGAAGGTCCCGGGCCCGTCCCTATCAGCGCTTCTGCATTGGCCAGAGAGCTCAAAGCCAAAGAATTTGCCGAGATAGCCAGCGCTGCCGCCCTGGTGAAAGGGCTGCGAGAAATCACCAGGAAGACCGCGGCCATACTCACGCGCGCGGTACGTGGAAAAAACGGCGATCTGGCGCGGAAGGCGAGTGCGCGTCTGGAACGCCAGCTTGAGCTGAAGGCGCGGCTGCTGGGTGAATTGGAAGACCTCCGCCGGCGTGAAATGCCGCCTGCACGACCTGCGGCACTCGCTTTGTACCAAGCTGGGTGCGGCCGGGGTGCCCGAGAGAACGATGCTCGATATAATGGGCCATATGAGCGCGGCTATGCTGAGGCGGTACTCCCACATCCGAGCGAAGGCGCGGCGTCATGCGATCGCGGCCGTTGAAGGCGGATTCTTGTTTGGAGTCCCTAAGGATTCCCCCAAGGATGCCAATTCAGCGCCGCAAGACAAAGAGAATACTGTTTTTGTTATCTAATACTTGGGCGCTTAGCTCAGTTGGTCAGAGCGTCTGCCTTACAAGCAGAAGGTCCGCGGTTCGAGCCCGCGAGCGCCCACCACATAAAACACAAGAATTCAAATAGTTACAGCGAATGCAGTATGCTATTTCCCTAGCATCTTGTGTGCACTTGTGTGCAGAATCTTTGAATTTCTTTCGGGGACGTGGTGGAAAGGCACGCCGCCGCTGCAGCGCGAAGACCAGGCTGATGGCGGACGTTTCGCGCACACGTGGCGCGCGTTTGCACCGCCAAGCTGAGGTTGGACGTCGGGGACCAGGCCAGGCAGGGACGGCAACACGGGCGAGATCCTGGCCAATGGAGGCCGGTGTCGCCGCCCGCCAGGCTAGTGGCGATCAGGTACGGATGGGGGCTTACTGAACCGGGCCCTGCGGCTTGGCTTCCGCAAGCCCGCGCTTCTCGTTGAGGAGCCGATCAAGGTCGTCGACCGCGGCGCGCACACCGGCCGGGATCTCACGCATATAGACTTTCAGCGTCTGATCGGGCGTGCTGTGCCGCATGCACGTCCTTCACCGTGGCGCTGGTCTTCTGCATCCATGTGGCAAACGTGCGCCGGAACGCCTGGAAGTTTACGGCGGTGGCTTTGTCCCGCATCGGTGTGCCCTTCTTGCGTTTCTCGGGAGGCTTGGCCATGATGCCGGCGCGGATGGCGGCCGGCACGATCACGTCGCATTCAAAATTGTGAGGGGAAATCGGCTTGCCACTCGCGGTCGGGAAGACGAGGGCCGATGGCGACGTGACGTACTGCATGCCGCGCCACGTCTCCAGCTCGCTCCGAACCGTGGCTGGCATCGGTACAATTGGGCGGCATGGCTAACTTGCGGGCCGGGTTCTTCGCGATCAATTCCTGCTCGACCGCCTCTTCCAGGATGGCGCGATACTGCGTCAGGACTTTGCCGACCAGCGATCGGCTGCATGACTCGGCGAGCTTATTGAGGTGCTGTTGCAGTGCCAGTTTATTGAGATCCGAGAGCTTTACCGCGCCGAAGACCGGAAGGACGTGGATCGCGAACATGCCGGTGAGCGTCTCGCGCATGGCCGGGCCCCAGGTCCGCGATGGCAGGTACGCGCGTTCCCAGAACCACTGGAAGGTCGGCTCGCCCTCCGGGTACTTGAGCAGCTTCTTGGTTTCGGTTGCGATGTGGGCGCGGAGTTTGTCCTCGGCTTCCCACTTCTTCATGCTGGCTTTTTCGCCGAGGACGAGCGTCGTATGGCTGCGGGTGCCGTCCGCCCGGTACGGCATCCAATGACCGATCCACTTCTTCACGCGCTTCCCAGAAAGGACCACCCATCCGTCTTGATGCTTTTCGCGTGCCACTGCCTGTCTCCAATGGAACGTCGAGGGTACACGCACAGGAAGTGCCCCTTCTGCTCGACTCCGCCGATCACCACCACCGCCTCCCCGAAGTCGGCCTGCGCGTCGCCCGGCGGATGAGCCAAGGGCACAAACACTTCCTTGTGCCGCGACCGCGCATCCCGCACGTAATCCTTCACGATCGTGTAGCCGCCCGTGAAGGAATGCTCCGCTTTCAGCCGGTCGTAAATCCGCCGCGCCGTGTGTCGCTGCTTTTTCCGCTGCGACTCGTCGTTCTCCAAAATCTGGTCCACGACTCCCAGCCAGGGACCCAGCTTCGGGCGCGCCACCGGCTTTGTCCGCTGATAGCCAGGCGGAACCGAGAACGCCAGCATCTTCCGGATTGTCTTGCGCGACAGGCCCAACTCCCCGGCCGCCCGTCTCACGCTCATCCCGTCCACCTGCACGGCCCGCCGGACCCGCGCATACACTTCCACCTTGAGCACCTCCCAGGTGTCGCAAAAACACACCTCGCCTGTCTTGTTTGATTGATTTTGCTCCGGGGTGGTCTACTTTTGGACCGCCACCAGCCGCCGCTCAAGCGGCGGCATGTGGTCTATTATTGCTCCGCCCTTTATAGGTGTCCTCTCTGCCGTTGATGGCACCTGGATTATGCACTCGGCTGAGGCCGGCGGCAATCGTCTGAGGCAGTAGACCATTTGGGGCCCCCTGAAAATCCTTCGTTAAAACAGAAGGTCCGCGAAGTTCCAGCTTCGCAAACCGATTCCCAGGAGCCACCCAAATGGTGATCAACAGAAAACAGGATACCCGCCGCAAGCCCGCCAATCAAGGGCCCGTGAAGTTGTTCCGGAACCCAATAAAATCGGGCATCCACGCCCAATGACTCGATAAGCAAGCCACTGGTTCGACCAGTGAGACTTGAAAAGGTTTGACCGTTCCGGGAGTATGATCCCCCTCAAGTGGCTTGA
>JAJYLS010000191.1 GCA_021787555.1 Acidobacteriota bacterium
CGGGAACATTCATTCGGCCGACCTCACCTTGTATTCGGCGGCGGTGCGCAGCGACGACGGCGGCGAGACCTGGCGGGAGATCGGCGAGCGCCTTCGCGGAGCGGAGCTGGACCACATCGAATTTCTGGACCCGCAAACGGGATGGATCAGCGGCGGATTTCAGTCTCCGCTGCCCCGGGACCCATTTCTGCTGGTCACGACGGATGGCGGGGAGAGCTGGCAGCAGCGGCCGGTCTTTCGCGAAGACGCAGACGATCATTTCGGCTCGATCCAGCAATTCTTCTTCGGCTCGCGGGACATCGGGAGCGTGATTGTGGACCGCGGGCGGGGTGCGGCGGGGGACCGGTACGAGATGTACGAATCGCAGGACCTGGGGGAGAGCTGGTCGTTTCAGCAATCGAGCACTAAACCGCTGCGGCTGCGGACGGTGGCCACCGGCCCGACCGACTGGCGGGTGCGGGCGGATGCGGCATCGCGGGCGTTTCATATCGAACACCGGATTGGGGAGCACTGGAAGACGGCGGCGGCATTCGCCGTAAAGCTGGGCGCCTGCAAAGTGCGGGGCGGCCAATAGCCCGACCGGTGCGTGAAGAGACTTTCGGCCCTCCGATTGCACCACCGCAAGGTAGAGATGAGGAGGCAGCCATGATCGTAGCGGTGGGATTAGGGATTTTGGTGGTGATTTGCCTGTTCCTGTCAATGGTCCAGACACCCCCGCCTGTGGGACGTTGACACACACCCAGGAAAAGTCGACACAATCGCGCCTTCGGTTTCCTGTAAAGCTACGATAATTGCATGCCCATCAGCCTTTCCCAGGTGGAAGAGGCGTGGCGGAATGTTGCCGGCGCAGCGTTGCGCACGGTGGTGGCGATCGCCTCGGGCGGGAACATCGGTGCGGAGCGGCTGGCCGGGATTATGACCGGCGCGGCGCTAAAATAAGCGTCGGATACGATTATGGAATTTCTCGCCAACAGCCTCTTGGAACTTGTGACCCAGACGGCCACGAACCTGCCGCCGGACGTGCGCGCCGCGATGTCGCTCGCGGCGGAAGCGGAAACGCCGGGAACGCAGGCGGCGCAAGCGCTGGATATCATCCTTTCGAACATCGATATGGCGGTGGAGGACGAAGGCCCCGTCTGCCAGGACACCGGGATGCCCACGTTCGTGGTGCATACGCCGGTGGGGGTGAACCAGCTTCGGATCAGGAAAGCGATTCTCGAAGCGGTGGCGGAGGCCACGCGGCGCGGCAAGCTGCGGCCGAATTCGGTGGATTCGATCACCGGAAAAAACAGCGGCAACAACCTGGGCGAGGAAACGCCGGTGGTGCACTTCGAACAGTGGGAGGAAGACGAGATCGAGATCCGGCTGATTCTGAAGGGCGGCGGCTGCGAGAACAAGAACATCCAATACTCGGTGCCGTGCAACCTGGACCACCTGGGGCGGGCCGACCGCAACCTGGAAGGCGTGCGCAAGTGCCTGCTGCACGCGGTGTGGCAGGCGCAGGGGCAGGGCTGCGCGCCGGGCGTGCTGGGGGTGTGCATCGGGGGCGACCGCGCCCACGGATACGAACTGGCGAAGGAGCAGCTTTTCCGCACGCTGGACGACGTGAACCCGAATCCCGAGCTGGCGAAACTGGAAGCCGAGATCCTGCGCGAGGCCAACAAGCTGGGCGTGGGCACGATGGGGTTCGGCGGGAAGACCTCGCTGATCGGCTGCAAGATCCGGGCGGCGAACCGGCTGCCGGCGAGTTTTTTCGTTTCGGTGGCGTACGAGTGCTGGGCGTTCCGGCGGCTGGGCGTGCGGCTGGACGCGGCCAGCGGGGCGATCACCAGGTGGCTGTACCGCGACCCGTTGCGGAAGGTGGAGCGCATGGCGCGCGGCGAAGGTTTCCCGCTGACGGGGCGCGAGGTGGTGCTGGAGCCGCCGCTGACCGAAGCGCAGATGCGGGCGCTGAAGGTCGGCGACGTGGTGCTGATCAACGGCGAGATGTTCACGGGGCGCGACAACGTACACTCGTACCTGATGAAGAACCCGCCGCCGGTGGATTTGAACGGCGCGGCGCTGTACCACTGCGGTCCGGTGATGCTGAAGGAAGGCGAGCGCTGGAAGACCAAAGCGGCGGGACCGACCACGAGCATCCGCGAGGAGCCGTACCAGGGAGAGGTGATCAAGCGCTACGGGGTGCGGGCGGTGATCGGCAAGGGCGGCATGGGGCCGAAGACGCTGGCGGCGCTGAAGGAAACGGGCGCAGTGTACCTGAACGGCATCGGCGGCGCGGCGCAATACTACGCGCGCACGGTCGAGGAGGTGCTGGGCGTCTACCTGATGGAGTTCGGGATTCCGGAAGCCATGTGGCGGCTGCGGGTGAAGGGCTTCGCGGCCATTGTCACGATGGACGCGCACGGCAACAGCCTGCACGCGGATGTGGAGCGCGAGAGCGGGAAGGCGCTGGAAGCGGCCACGGCCTAAATTCACCACGGAGGCACGGAGACAGGGAGAAAACCAAGGCAAAACCTCTGTGCCTCCGTGTCTCCGTGGTTTAAATACAGACTAGAAAAATATATATCAGCGGCAGGGCGAAGAGGGTGCTGTCCACGCGGTCGAGGAGGCCGCCGTGGCCGGGGAGGAGCGTGCCACTGTCTTTCACGCCGGCGCCGCGCTTCATGGCGGATTCGGCGAGGTCGCCCATCTGGCCGGCGATATTGGCGGCGGCGGTGAGCCCCAGGGCTTCCGCCACGGGGATGCCGGGGATGAAGTAGAGCAGGTAGGCTCCGGCGATGGCCATGGCGGCGACTACCGAGGCGGCAGCGCCTTCCCAGGATTTTTGCGGGCTGATGGCGGGCGCCATCTTATGTTTTCCGAAGGCCCTGCCGATGTAATAAGCGCCGGCATCGCCGGCCCAGTTGAGCAGGAGGCCGAACATGAGCCAGTGAGGGCTGCGGGCGCGCAGCAGGGTGGCGCATTTCCAGGCGCCGAAGATGTAGACGACGCCCATGAGGAGCAGGGCGGAACGCGGCAGAGATTTGGCAAGATCGCCGCGCATCACGAGACCGAGGGCGAGGAGCGCAAGCGTCACGATCGCGAGCCACGGTTCACGCGGCAGGAGCAGGAGGACGAGCCCCGCTCCGTAGCCGAGGGGTCCGGGGGCGCCGAAACCGTAAGCGGCGGCGAGGTGGTCGTATTCGTGGTAACAGAGGCACGCCACCGCGGCCAGTACGGCCAGATAAATCCAGAAATTCGCCCCCAGGACCACGTAGACGATGATGGGGATGAGGGCGGCTGCGGTAAGGATCCGCTTCATGAGGGGCGGAGAGCGCCGACGAACGGAACGCCGAAAGCTTCGGCTCCGGGCTTCGCGGCGCCATTCACCGGCTCGGCGCTGAGCCCGCCGTAGCGGCGATCGCGCTTCTGATATGCGAGCACGGCCTGGAGGAGGTCCGTGCGGGTGAAATCGGGCCAAAGGGTCTCGGTGACGTAAAGCTCGGCGTAGGCGATCTGCCAGAGCAGGAAATTGCTGATGCGCATTTCGCCGGAGGTGCGGATGAGCAGGTCGGGATCGGGGCAGGAGGCGGTGTAGAGGCTGGTGGCAATGAGTTCCTCGTCGATTTTGAGGGAGTCGAGGCTGCCTTCCAGGCGCGCCATTTCGAGGATGGAATTGACCGCATCGACGATTTCCGCGCGGCCGCCGTAATTGATGGCCAGGTTCACCAGGAGCCCGCGATTGGCGGACGTGGCGTCCACCGCGGCTTCGAGCTCGCGACGCACCTGCGGCGGAAGAGCTTCCAGGCGGCCGATGGCCTGGAGGCGAATGTCGTTTTTCTGGAGATTGGGAAGTTCCTGCTTGAGGTAGTAGCGCAGGAGGCGCCAGAGGGTTTCGACTTCGTGGCGCGGGCGCTTCCAATTTTCGACCGAGAACGCGTAGAGGGTGAGAACTTTGACACCGAGGCGGGCGCAGCTTTCGACGGTGGACCGCACGGGACCTATGCCGGCCTGGTGGCCGGCGACACGCGGCAGACGGCGCCGCCCAGCCCACCGCCCGTTACCGTCCATAATGATGGCGATATGCTCGGGAAGCCGGGTCGGATCAATGGCTTGGGCGAGGTCCCAGTCCTTCTCTCCCGGCAGGAGCACTTCCAGTAAGGCATTCATGAAGTAACAACTAATAGTACAACACGGTTGCTCACCCCCAAGGCAGGAGGCGGCCGCCATCGACGATCATGGTCTGGCCGGTGATGTAGGAGGCACGATCGCTGGCCAGCAGGAGGGCCACTTCGGCCACTTCGGCGGGCTGGCCGAGGTGGGGAAGGGGCTGCTGCCCGAGGACGGTGGCGCGGCGGGCGTCATCCTTCCAATAATATTCGCTGAGCGCGGTCTGGATGAGGCCGGGCGCGATGGCGTTCACGCGCACGCCGCGCGGGCCGAGTTCGAGCGCGTACGATTGGGTCATCATGATGAGCGCCGCTTTGGTCATGCTGTAAAGCATGCCGTGGAATTGCGGGCGGATGCCGGAGATGGAGGCGATATTGACGATCGAGCCCGAGCCGCGATCGCACATTCCCGGCGCGACTGCCTGAATGAAGCGGTAGGCGCTCTTCAGGTTGATCTCGACCATCTTGTCGAATTTGGCTTCGTCGGTGGCGAGGGCCGGCTCCTGGGCGATGTTGGTGGCGGCGTTATTCACCAGGATATCGATGCGGCCGAATTCGCGGAGGGTGGTATCGACGAGGCCACGGATCTGGTCGGCGCGGCCGACGTGGCAGGCGACGGCACGCACCTTGCCGCCGGATGGGGCGATTTCCGCCGCGGCGCGGTCGAGCGTCTCCTGCTTGCGGCCGCAGATCACCACCGCGGCGCCTTCGCGCGCGAAAACCCGGGCGATGGCCAGGCCGATGCCGCGGCTGGCGCCGGTGACAAGGGCGATTTTGTCCTGAAGGACCATCATTCGTTGGGCTTGATGGCCTCGAGGCGAATTCGCTGCAACGCATCCGTAGATTGCGGCAGATCGGTCTTGCCCGCCGGAAAGTCGTTGGCCTGGAGGATATAGGCCATGATGCGGGCGCCGGCCTCGCGGCTCAAGCTGCTCGGCTTATCGGGCGGCATGGAGGCACGGACCCGCTCGAAGAGGTCGCCGACGGTGAGGCCGCTCCAGGCGGAAAGAAATCCGGCGCCCGCCAGGGGCGGTGCGGCGTGGGTGCCCTGGAGGGCGCTGCCGTGGCATCCGACGCACTGTTTGGTATAGAGCTCCTGTCCGCGCCGGGCCTGCTCGCCGGAGTAGACGCCGTCCCAGACGGAGCGCTGCGTCTCGCCCGGCCGCAGCGGCGCGGCGACAACCAGACCGATGAGGAGCGCGGCAGCAAGCCAGGGGGTCATGTTCCCGATTGTGGCATACCCGTGGCCATACCCGCTCGTAGCGGGCATTCCTGCACGTGACAGATGTGCGACTCCGGAGCGAACTCGCCCGGGGACTCGCCCGCTGCGCGCGGGCGACTAGTGTCCCGGGCGTAACTCTTTTGAACTAATTCAAAGTGGGAATTGTCCCTGGCTGCCGGGTCATGCTAGGCTTCCACACGTTCCGTGTTGTTATGCCGGACATGCGGCTGGACACCGCCACCGCGAACACCAGCCAGAGGAGGTTGCGTGGTCGTTCGCTGTGCTTTTTCCACTCCATGCCGGCGCTCCCGCCTGGTCCAAGTCGCACTACTGGCATTGTGGTGCGGCGGAATCGGCTATGCGCAGGTCCTCTCACCGGTCGCCCGGCAGCAGATCGCCGCGCTGCTCACGGAAAAGGACGCCCGGACGCCGGTTCAAACGAAGCTCGATTCGCAGCTTCGTTACGCCGAGTTGGCAATGATGGGAGCGGTCGCATTCGACGGAGCCAATATCAAGGGCGCCGCGCCGGATTCCACGGGGTACTTCACGGTAGACATCTCGGCCAATGTCAGTCTGGCCCTGCTGAGCGCCATTGGCGCGCAGGGAGGGCAGATCGTCAACTCGTTTCCGCAATGGCACGCGATTCGCGCCCGCATTCCGGGGAGCGCGATGGAGACCGTCGCCGGTTTGCCTGGGGTCAACTTCCTCCGTCCGGCCGAACGTCCCATGGTGAACGACTCGGCGCGGCAGACCGCTGCCGTTGTGTCGCGGGCGCAGAGAGCGAACAACGTGCGGGCGCAACTCGCGGAGGCCCTTACGGCATTGGGAGCCAGGCGCGGATTGCTCCCGCGCCTCGGCCTCGGGTTCGCGCTGATCGACACCACCGGCGATAAGGCGCATCGGGCGGATGTGGTGCGCTCCTTCGGCTTCAACGGGAGCGGCGTCAAAGTGGGGGTTCTATCCGACGGGGTGAATCCTCTGGCCACCATGCAGAACTCTGGAGACCTGCCGGCCGTGACCGTGTTGCCGGGGCAGGCCGGCAGCGGCGCGGAAGGCACTGCCATGCTCCAGATCGTTTACAACCTAGCGCCGGGAGCGCAGCTCTACTTTGCCCAAGGCGGTCCCAGCCAGGCGCAGTTTGCCACGAACATCGTGGATTTGAGGGCTGCCGGCTGCGACGTCATTATCGACGACATCACATTTTTTGCGGAGGGAGTTTTCCAGGACGGCACCGTAGCCCAAGCGGTGAACAGTGTCGTGGCAAGCGGTGCGCTGTACTTCTCGAGCGCCGGGAATGAGGGCAGGCTGGATGCCGGCACCTCCGGCACCTGGGAGGGGGACTTCGTCGATTCCGGATCGACAGTGACATACAACGGCATCACGAGTGCGATACACGACTTCGGAGGCGGCCTCATAGGCAACAGGGTCAACCAGGATGCCGATCCCGGCACCGGGTTCTGGCTGAAGTGGTCGGACCCGCTGGGCGCGTCGAGCAACGACTATGACTTCTTCCTGGTGGACTCCACCTTCACGACCGTAGTAGGCGCTTCCACGAACATACAGAACGGAACGCAGGACCCGTGGGAGTTCATTCCTTGTCCGAGCGGCAGCAGCAGTTACTGCGGCGCGGCCGGCGATTACCTGGTGATCGTGAAACGGCCTAACGCCGCAATCCGGGCGCTGAACATGTCCAATTGGCGTGGCCGCTTCAACGTGGCAACCGGCGGCTGCACGTTCGGACACAATGCCGGAGCAAACACAATCAGTATGGCAGCCGTAAATGTCGGCACTGCCGGAGGAGGTGCGTTTACCGGTGGAGCCGCCAACCCGGTGGAGCCCTACAGTTGCGATGGCCCGCGGCGGATATTTTACAACCCGGACGGCACCGCGATCACTCCCGGGAACCTGCTGTTCTCGACCAACGGCGGAACGGTGCTCCACAAGCCCGACCTGGCCGCTGCCGATTGCACGCCGTCCAACACGCCCGGATTCGGGAACCCGTTCTGCGGAACATCGGCGGCGGCCCCCCACGCGGGAGCGATTGCGACGCTCGTGAAATCGGCGCGGCCAAGCCTCACGGCAGGCCAGATCCACAGCGCGCTCAACGCTTCTGCCCTGGACATCATGGCTCCAGGCATCGACGTTGACTCCGGCTTGGGGATTGTCATGGCTCTTGGCGCCGTTCAATCCCTGACCACGCCGGTCACTATCGCCTCGATACCGGCGGGGCTGGCGTTTTCCATCAGCGGGTCGGGTTGCCCGGCGGGCACTTACACGACTCCGAGCACGTTGAGCTGGGACCTGGCATCCAACTGCACCGTCAATTTCCCGTCCCCCCAGACCCTCGGAGCCACGCACTATTCGTTCGCCATGTGGCTTGACGGGCCTACGAGCGATCCGCGGATCATCGCCACGCCGACGGTGCCCACCACCTACACCGCGCTGCTGGTGGCTCCGCCCGGACTCACCAAATCTTTCGGCTCGCCGGGGATCGCTCTCAATTCCAGCACGACGGCACAGTTCACGCTGAGCAATCCGAACACCATGGTTCCGCTCACCGGAGTAGGGTTTGTGGACAACCTTCCCCCAGGCATGACGGCCGCGGGGCCAGTCGTAGCCACCGGGTGCCCGGGTTCCGCCATGACGTTTACTCCGAATACGATCACGCTGAGCGGGCTCGCGCTGGCTCCGCTCTCCACATGCACCTACAGCCTCACCGTTACGGGATCGGCGGCGGGCGTCTGGAACAACGTCACCACGAACATCACGTCGTTTGAGGGCGGCCCGGGCGGACAAGGTTCAGCCACCCTGACCGTGGTTGCCCCGCCGAAGATCAACAAATCGTTCGGCGTGCTGGCGATCCCCATAGGCGGCGGGACGACGCTGACCTTCTCGATTGAGAATCCGAACTTCACCATCACGCTGGCCGGCCTCGGATTTACGGACACTCTACCGTCCGGCCTGCTTGTCGCGCCGCCCAATGCCCTGACCGGCTCCTGCGGCGGAGGGACCATCACGGCGGTCCCCGGCAGCGGAGCGATTAGCCTGACCGGCGCGACCTTGTCCGCGGGAAATTCCTGCACGTTCAGCGTGGGTGTCGTGGGCACGGCCGAGGGCATGCAGGCGAACACGACCAGCACGGCAACGGCGACGGGCGCGGACGTCCTGGTGGCCGGCGCTTCAGCCAAGGCCGGCATATTCGTAGGCGCGGCATTTCAACTCAGTTATGCGGCCAATCTCGCCATCGGCGAGTCGTATATCGATCTCAGCAACAGCGGCTCCAATGGAGCTTCGTTGTTGGGTCCCGGAGCGGGCGGCGCGGTGGGGAACATATGTGTGAACGTCTATGGTTTCTCGCCGGATGAGCAACTGATCTCCTGCTGCTCCTGCCTGATCACGCCCAACGCCATCGTCAACCTGGGTGTCGTGCGCGACATGATGCAGAACACGCTGACGGGCGTGGTCCCCTCCTCAGTCGCAATCATGCTGGTGAGCACGCTGGCTGGCAGCGACGGGGAGGGGACGGCGTGCACCAATACCGCCGCCATAATCAGTCCGGACCAACTGGCCGGGTCGACACTCGCTTGGGGCACGACCGTGCACAGCGATTCCGGGAGCGGCTTTGCGGTTGTGGAAAGGCCTTTCGCGCAGGGGACATTGAGCGCTGGAGAACTCGCCAGCCTGACACGGCGTTGCGCCGGTATTCTGGGGGACGGAAGCAGCCGCGGTGTTTGCGCTTCCTGCCGCCAAGGGGAAAGCCTGGGCGCGAAGTGACACGGAGCGGGCGGGCTGGTGCGATGCGCCGGATGCACGCGTTACGGCTACAATGAAGCGAGGAAGTGGCGCCTATGGAATCGAGAGCTGCGGGAGGCGTGGCGCTGCTGGCGGCCGCGTTCGGGTTGAGTTACGCTGCCGCCCAGAATCCGCCATTGGTCATCGTGAATGACGGGTTTCCAAACGGCATGGTCGGACAAGATTACCTGGAAGAGCTGCGGTATTCCGGCGGATGTGCATCCGATCTGACTCCAAAGCCGCTGTTCAGCGTCGAGGCGGGCACATTGCCGGCGGGCCTGAATATCGAAACCTTGTCCAACGCCGGCTCGGTGCTGGCCGGGACACCGGCCGCGGCGGGCACATATTCTTTCACGCTACAGGTTGTGGACTCCTGTGGAGCCTCCGCCAGTAAGGCCTTCTCGATCACCATTGAGAAGAACAGGCGCAGGAATGGCGCTGGGCCAAAGGGCGGCCCACCCGGGAGGGGACGTGCTTCCTGGAACGGTCCGCCCGGTGCCGCACGAAGAGCACCCACGCCGTCCGACTCTTCTTATCGACTTTGAAGACGATCCGATGCGACTTGAACGGGAGTTGACGCAGGTCCTGGTCCAGGTACCTGCGCTCGCGTGCGTATGCGCAGCGCTCCGGAAGGCGCTCAAGGGTATCGATCTTGCTGTACAGCCCTTGCAACCACCGCGCGGCATTCAGCGGAGCGCGCGCATGGATGTACTCGAACGATTCCCGAATGCCGGTTTGCGCCTCGGGAGTCACGATTACCCGGTATTTCACTTCAGCGCAATTCCGTGGTCTTTGGCCAATTCCTTCAGAAATGCGCGCACAGGCCGCCCCTCTCCCCGGTCGGCCTGGTCGAGCGCCCGGGCGATGGCCCGCAGGTCGTCCAACAACTCCCGGTCTTTCAGGAGCGCCTGGTAAGCGGCCGCGCTTTGCACCACAACCTCCGCCTGGCCGTTGACCGTGAGCACGGCGGGTTTCCCGGATTGCTTCAGGTGCCGGATGTGCTTCTTCGTATTGCGTTGAAAATCACTGAGGGGGTGGATATCGGACAAATCGAGCATACATTTAATTTACAGCAAATTCTCAGCGCACCGTATAGAAGGTGTAGTGGAAGTTCCAGGTCATTTCCTGGCCGGGGGCGAGATCGATGGCGATGAACGGCTCCATCGAAACCACGGAGCGGATGGACCAGAGGTGCAGGAGCGAGAGTGGGCGGTCGGCGGTGACCCGCATGCCGGCGCCGGCGCGGGTGTCTTCCAGGCGGACATCGTAATCGCTTGGGCTGGAGTTGAAACCCTCGATGGCCAGCTGGACGCGGTCGCGGCCCTCCAGATTTTTCAGATACACGATGCGGTTGCCGCGGATCCCGGCGAGATTCTGCTGGGGCGGCTGGGCGGCACGGATCTGGAAGGGGACCGCGATGGTGAAGCCGGGACCGGGCGGCAGGCGATCGAGCGAGAGGAAATTGTGGTCGTAGGCGGCGGCCTCGATCCGGCGGCGGCCGGTGTTGTGGAGGCTGTGTTCGAGCACCATCTCGGGCTTGCCCGGAAGCAGGCGGACTGTCTTGCGGTACGTGTAGCCGTAGCCTGCGGCATCGCCGATGTGCTGCGTGAATTCCACCCAGCCGCGCCCCTTGCGGACTTTCCAGTTGCCGGAATCGGCGATCTCGTAGAGGCGGTAATGGTCGTAAGGCTTATCGTCAGGACGGCGGAGCGCGCCCACGCCGATCTTAACGAAAGTGCCGCCGGGCGTAGCTTCATCGAAACCGAGGGTGGTCGCGCCGCTCGAAAATTCTTCGACCGGGCCGCTGGTGGCGCTGCACGGACCGGCCACGATTTCGGCGCCGCGGTACTCGAAATCGTGGACGGCGGGATCGGTGCGGTCGTACCAGGGGCCGAAGTAGCGGTGGCCCTCGAAGGTCAGGCTGGCGAAGGCGCCGGACCAGTCGAAGCGCGTGCCGCGGTAGTAGCCGGTCCTGGCATCCGGAACGTAGAGGACCGCGCGGAGGGGGCCGTTGGAGATGGTAACCTCGGGCGGGCCGGCCGCGGGGAGGAACGCGCCGCCGGCCAGCACCAGACAGACGAGGTCGAAAACGATTCGCATCTTAGTCCAAAGTTCCACCGCGTTGGCGATTAAACGCCCCCAGACGCAGGCGTCCGCAGGCAGGTCCGGATGGCTTCTGCGATCATTGGCACTTGGCTTCCACCCCACGGCGCGGTCCATGCCATCCCCCAGGGATCCCCCCGCCAATCGCGGACGCGTTTACAAAGCTGCGGCCAAAAGTTGTACGGCAAGAAATCCAAGGTACCCTAAACTGAAACAAATTACAAGTAGTCTGTTTTGTGTTTTCCGGATCTGAGATCCCCAACTCCCGCCA
>JAJYLS010000192.1 GCA_021787555.1 Acidobacteriota bacterium
GGTGAGCGCGGCCGTGGTGCGGTTCGCGTAAGTCCTACTTTCCGGCGTCCGCTCCCGCTTTGGCGATCTCCACGGCAAACGCATACGTCGGCCCGAGCATGTTCGAGCGGAAGACCACCCATTTCTGTTCGGGCGAAAAACTGACGTTGGGCTCCAGGTGGTAATTGTGTTTCGACATGTTGACCAGGCGCTCGGCGTGGAAGACGCCGGGATGGATGAAGCTCGGGTCTTCGATGCCGCGGTTGGGGATGCGCTCGGCGCGGAAAAGGTAGATCCACTTGCCGTCCGGGGCGTGGGCCACCTGGCCCGCGTCGCCGCCGTCGCCGCAGAACATGGTGCCGTCGCGCGAGACGTTGAAGTGGATGGACCACTCGTTGCGCTGGAGGTGATACCAGGTGCGCTCGCCGGTGCCGACGTTGTAGCCTGCCACCCAGAAATCCTCGCCGCGGGGCGTTTGCACATCGTACCAGATGGTCTGGCCGCCGGGGCTCCAGAATTCGTGGCCGAAGATTTCCATGGCCATGGTGCGGTGGTGGACCTTGGTGAGATGGCTGCCATCGGTGCGGATGGTCCAGATGCGGTCCACCTTGTGCCAGGGTCCTTCGTGGCAGAACATCAGCAGGGTCGGGTCGGTGGGAGAGAATTCGAGATGGTTCAGCCAGTCGGTGCTCTTCAGGATCGTCTTCACCGCGCGGGTGCGCGTGTCGATGGTGAACAGGGTCATGGGCAGGTGCGCAGCGAGGCGCCGCTCCATCATTTCTCCCTTGTTGCGCGGCTGCACGAGCCCCTGCGGGCCGGGCGGCCGGTTGGGATAATAATCCTGCCCGGGGAATTCGGTAGTGGTGCCGGCGAGGAGGGTTTCGTCGGCGTTGACGCTCGCGACCGAGCCGTGCTCCGGCAGCCTGGCGATTTCGCGCGTGGCGCCGGAATCGACGTCGGTGGAGTAGACCGCACCTTGCTTGATGTAGTAAACGTTCTGCGTCTTACGGCCGGTGACAATGATGCGCACGCGCCCGCTCACCACCGGCCGCGCGGCCAGCGTTTTCAGGTTGAGCACGGAGATACCTTGGGGCGTGGTGTAAACCATCTCCTTGCCGTCGGCGGTGTAGCCGTTCTGGTTGAAGTAGAGGCTGGCGCTGCCCGGCTCGTCGGTGAGCCGGAGGATGCGGTGGCCGGTGTCGGGATCGATCCAGGTTTTGGGCGGCTCGACGGCGGCCAGAGGCAGGGCGGCGGCAAGTACGGCAAGGGGCAGCGGCTTCCGGAACATACGTTCCATTGTGCTATAGAAAGCCTCAGATCGAGCGCACCGGCATGGCCACTACGTCGTCGACGCGGATGGCTTCTTTGATCACGAACGGCTCGCCGTATTCGACGCCGATCTGGTTCCCGTAGAAGCGCGCGATGGCGCCGAGGCGCTCGCGGATCTCGCGCTCGTTGGGGAACAGCGTGGCGCCTTCGCTCGATTCGCCGTACTGCGAGGCATAGCTGAGCAGCGCCTGCATGCGGCGCTCGAATTGCGCGCTGATGTCCACGATAAACGACGGCTTCACGTCGGCGTAGAGACTCGAGTAGAGGATTTTCTGCGGGCGGTGCGGCTCGGTGTATTCATCGAGCTTCTTCAGGCCGGCGAGGAAACAGGCTTCGTAGCCCAGTTCGCCGGCGCGGTAATGGTCCGGGTGGCGCGCCTGCCAGTATGGCAGGACCACTACGCGCGGGCACAGTTCGCGGATTTTCACCGCCAGCGACATGCGCGCGGCGATATCGTTTTGCAGGCGCGCGTCGGGCATGTGCAGGTTGCCGCGCCAGGCGAGGCGCAGGTGTTGGGCGGCGGCTTCCGATTCGGCGACGCGCGTTTCGGGCGTGCCGCGCGTGCCCATGTCGCCGGCGGTCAGATCCAGCACGCCGGTGCGGTAGCCCATCTCAGCCATGCGGATGAGCGTGCCGCCGCAGGTCTGCTCGACATCGTCGGGATGCGCGGCGATGGCGAGAACGTCGAGGTTGCTCTGCGGGTTCATGTGCGCGCCCTCAGTTTTTTCAGGAATTCGGCCATATTCACGCGGAACTTGAATGCCTTGGCGCCATCGATGGCGATCACCGGCACTTCCTCATTGTACCGGCGGCGCAGCTCGGGGTCGGCGTCGATATCGAACTCTTCGTAGTCGAAGTCAGCGCGGCGGCGCGCTTCGAGCACCACGCGTTTGGCCTCGTCGCACAGGCAGCAGCCCGAACGCGTATAGAACGTGACGCGCGGCTTCATGCCATCACCAGTACAGATCGCGGCGGCGCCAGTAGCGCTCGCGCGCGCCCATCACATTGATGAGGATGACGCCCGTGATGAAGCCGCCGACGTGCGCGAAGAACGCCACGCCGCCCTGGGCGGCTTCCGTGATGGCGCCGAACCCGCCGAAGAGCTGGAGGGCGAACCAATAGATCAGCATGACCCAGGCCGGCAGTTCGAAGGTGAAAATGAAGAGCAGGAAGAACAGCATCAGGACCCGCGAGCGGGGAAACTTGATGAGGTAACCGCCCATCACGCCGGCGATGGCGCCGCTCGCGCCGACCATCGGCACGCGCGAGTAGGGATCCATCAAAACCTGCGCCATGGCGGCCGCGGTGCCGCAAAGCACGTAAAACGCAAGGAACTTGGCGTGGCCGAGGATGTCTTCCACGTTGTCGCCGAATACCCAGAGGAACAGCATATTGCCGAGCACGTGCAGCCAGGTGGCATGCACGAACATGGAGGTAAACACGTTGACGAAATGGAAGTAGGCCGGCCGCAGGCTGTAGACCATCATGAAATGGCTCAGCGCGTAGGGGTCGGCGAGTTGCAGCCAGAACTCGTGGAGGAAGACCAGGATGTTGACCACGATGAGCCCGATGACAACGATGGGTGTAGAGTAGCTGGGCTGCGTGACCTTGAGCGGAATCATTGAACTAGCGGCTTGCCCCGGCGCGGGCGGCGAATTCGGGATGCGAGCGCCGTTCGGCGCGGGCCATGAGGCTGCGAACCTCTTCCACACCGGCGATGCCACCGCGGGCGCCGAGCGCCGTGCAATTCAGCGCCGCCATGGCATTGCAGAACTCGAGCCCGTCGCGCATCGCCATTCCTTTCAGAACAGCATAGCAGAAGGCCCCGTGAAACACGTCGCCGGCGCCGGTGGTGTCGGTGCAGTTGACGACGAAGGCGGGCGAATAGTGGAAGACGCCGTTCTCGCGGGCGAGCGCGCCGTGCGCGCCCAGGGTCATGGCGGCCACGCGCATGCCGTATTCGTTCTGGATGGCTTCGAGCGCCCGGAAGGGATCGTTGACGCCGGTCCAGGCGGGGGGAAATTCGGAGCTGGCCACCAGGTAATCGATATTGGGCAATACGCGGTCGAAGCCGTGATAAATCGTGTCCACGTCAACAGTCACCGGGATGCCGTTACGGCGCGCGATGGCGGCGGCGTGGGCCACGGCGGGTGTATCGTGGCCGTCGATGTGGAGCAGGCGCGCGCAGACGATCTGGTCCTCGGTAATCTCGTCGGGATCGATGCGCAGGCAATCGTCGCGGCGCCAGAGCACGGTGCGCTCGCCGGTGGAGCGATCGATGATGATGTAAGCGGATTGGTTGGGGCAGTTACGGCGAAGCTGGATGTGGTCCAGGTTGACGCCGGTGCCGTGGAGGCTTTCCATCTGGATGCGGCCGCGCTCGTCGTCGCCGATGGAGCCGATGTACTTAGCGCGCAGACCCAGGCAGGCGCAGGCCACCATGGCGCTGGCCACCTGGCCGCCGGGGCTGAGGTGCTCGCTGTGGAACGGCACTTTGCCGGCGTAGGCCGGAAAATGCGGAACGATCAGCAGGGTGTCGGTGGCGTTCAGGCCCACTCCGACAACGTCGAATGGCGGCGGCGCGCCTTGCGCGGGCATTATGCCGCCACCGGCTGGCCGGCCATCACTTTGATGGATGCGCGGCAAAACGCCGGAAGGTCCTCGGGCTTGCGCGAGGTCACGAGATTGGCATCGACCACCACTTCGGCATCTTCGTAGCGGGCGCCGGCGTTGACCACGTCATCCTTGATGGCGAAGAAGCAGGTGGCGCGGCGGCCCTTGAGAATGCCAGCGGAGCAGAGCACCCATCCGCCGTGGCAGATGGCCGCCACCAGTTTGCCCTGGGCGTTCATCTCCTTGACAAACTGGTTGGCACTGGCGTGGCGGCGGATGTGATCGGGCGCATAGCCGCCGGGAATGACGACGCCGTCGAACTCCCCGGCGCGCACCTGTTCGAAAGCGGCGTCAGCGACGATGGGATAACCGAGCTTGCTGGTGTAGGTGTGGCCGGTTTTGGCGCCGACGGCCACCACTTCGGCTCCGGCTTCCTGGAAACGGAAGTAGGGATACCAGACCTCCATTTCCTGGTAGAAATTGTCCACGAGAACGGCAATCTTTTTTCCACGAAGGTCCATGTTGACATTGTATCCGTAGGGTAGGCCTCCTGGCCCGAGGAACTCGCCTTCGGCGGGGGAACCCTTGGAGTGGAGCGGCATCGCGCCCACAGCATGCAATTTCGCACCCATTCGGTGCACCCGCGCGCTACGCCAGCGGCGCCTCAGAACGTGGCAAGCGCTGAAGGCACCACGGATTACCTCGCACCGCCCTAAAATTCCTCTTCGACTACGGACGGATTACGGTCCGGATATCGGCGCGGCGGGCCAGGTGTATTCTGGAGGCATGGCGACGCTGGCCAGCATTCCGGTTGAGGAATATCTGCGTACGACCTATGAGCCCGACATGGAGTACGTGGCCGGCCAACTTGTGGAGCGCCACGTGGGCGAACGATTTCATAGCAGACTGCAATCACTGATTATTGGCCTCTTGCTCTCGCGAGAGCGCGAGCGGCGCTTTCACGTTTTCACAGAGCAGAGAATTCGGGTGAGCGATGAGCCAGGCTATCGCATTCCCGACATCTCGGTGAAGGCCTTGCCATACGATGTCGCGCCGATCCTCACGAAGCCCGATCTCGCCATCGAGATCCTTTCGCCCGACGATGAACCCGGTGAGATGCTGGAAAGAATCGGCGACTATCTCGCCGCCGGCATTCCGTATATGTGGGTCGCCGATCCATACAAGCGTCGGGTCGAAGTGGTGGACCAGGCCGGCATCCGCCGTGCGGCCGACCTGAAGGTTTCCACGCCGCTGGTGGGCGAAGTCGATTTCGTGGCGTTGTTCGACGAGCTTTACGAGCCGGCGGAATAATCGGTTTTCACCTCGCGCGTTTTGAACATGGCCACGGCCCAACCCGCGGCGGGCAGCAGCATGGCGCAGCCGATTACCGCAGCGAAGGCGCGGGCGCCCACGCCGTAATCAAGCGCGACTCCGGCCAGGTAGCTGCTCGCCGAAATGCCCAGCATGCACAGTCCATAATCGGCGGCGAAGACGCGGCCGCGGAAACGGTCGGCGGTGTAGAACTGAAGCAGGGTCGTGGAAAAGACCCAATTGGTGGAGGAGCCGGCGTGCGCCAGCACCACCGTGAGGATCGCCAGGGCGAGGGATGCCGCGGCGCCCAGCCAGACATAGCCGATGGCGGCGAGCACGAACCCGATGAGGATGCCCGAGCGCAGGCGCGCATGCCGCTCGCCCGCCCAGACGCCGGCCACCAGCGGCCCGAGCAGCGAGCCGAGACCGCGCGCGCCCATGAGCAGGCTCATCCCGAGCATGGCGCCCCGCGAAGGGCTGAGGCCCGCCCAGTGTACCGCGAAAACGCGCTCGCCGAGGATCGGAAGCAGCACGTTGTTGGCTCCCAGCAGGCCTATGCCTCCCTTGACGAAAACCGTAGCAAACAGGCGCGGATCGGAGCGGATGTAGCGCACGCCCTCCAGCATTGGCGTGAAATCGACCAGGTCGCGCGCGCACAGCGGCGGACTTTTGGCCGCGTGCGGCTCCTGGAAATCCATGCGGCGGATGAGCCAGGCAGAGGCGAGGAACGAAACGGCATTCAGCGCAAAGACCGTGTCGCGTCCGAAGAGTGCCGCGGCCAACCCGCCGAGCGAGGCACCCACCGCCAGGCAGACCGACCAGGTGGTCGAGCCCAGGGCGTTGGCGGTGAGGACGTCGCTCTCCGCCACGATATTGGGGATCACGGCGCTGCGGGCGGGCTCGAAAAACGCCGAGCCAATGGTTTCGAGCAGCAACAACAGGTACGCCAGCCAGAGCATCCCACGGGTGCGCACCAGCAGCATGCCGAGAACTATGACAAAGCGGGCGACATCCGCGCCGATCATGATGTCCTTGCGCGGCGAGCGATCGTTGATCACGCCCGCGGTGGGCGACACGAACGTGGAAGGCAGGACCTGGATGACCACCGCCAACCCGACGGCTTCGGCCTTGCTCCCGGTGAGGTCGAGCAGAAGGCTGTAGACCGCGAGCGCGTAGCACCAGTCGCCCAATTGGCTGATAACCTGCGCGAGCCACAGAAGGCGAAAGTTCCGATTGCCGCGGACGAGGTTGAAATAGGCGCGCAGCATGGGGCGCCGGGCCGCGCGGCCTACGCCACGTAAAGGCCCATCCGCTCCTTCACCAGACGCACGGTTTCATTGGCGATGGGCGCCACGCGCTCCGCGCCTTCGCGCAGCACGCCATCCAGGTAACCGGGCTCGGAGACGATCTGCCGGTAACGCTGCTGGAAAGGATCGAAATGCGCGATCACCATCTCCGCCACCTGCTTCTTTAAATCGCCATAGCGCATGCCGGTGAAGCGCCGCTTGATCTCGTCATCCGAGGCGCCGGAGAACGCCTGGTAAATGGCGATCAGGTTGAGCACGCCGGGACCGGCGCCGGCGAAATCCACGGCGGGATTGGAATCGGTGGTGGCGCGCATGATGGTCTTGCGGATTTTCTCCGGCGGATCGAGCAGCGCCACGGCGTGGCCGGCGCCGGTGGTCGATTTGCTCATCTTCTGGGTGGGATCGTCGAGCCCCATGATGCGCGCGCCCACGGCCGGCAGGCTGGTGTCCGGCACCACGAACGTGTCGCCGTAGAGCGAATTGAAGCGCTGAGCGATATCGCGGGTGAGCTCGAGGTGCTGGGCCTGGTCCTCGCCCACCGGCACGATGCCGGCCTGGTACAGCAGGATATCGGCGGCCATGAGGACGGGATATTGCAGGATACCATCGCCCACGGATTCCTGCTTGGCGGCTTTCATCTTGTATTGCGTCATGCGCTCCAGCCAGCCCACCGGTGTTACGCAGGTGAGCATCCAGGCCAGTTCGGCGTGCGCCGGCACGGCGGATTGCACCATGATGGCGCAGGTCTTGGGATCGATGCCCGCCGCCAGGTAGAGCGCTGCGATCTCGCGGATCTTGCCGCGCAGCCCGGCGGGATCCTGGTAGAGCGTGACGGCATGCAGATCCACGATGCAGAAGATGCAGTCGTAATCGTGTTGAATCCGCACCCAGTTTTTGAGGGCGCCCAGATAATTTCCGATGTGCAGATTCCCGGAAGGCTGCATTCCGGAAAAGACTCGTGTTTTCATGATAGAGGATGGAGTAAACCCTATCGTAAGCAATTTCGATGTGACGGTGGAGAAGCTGGTCTACGGCGGCGACGGGCTGGGCCGCGCAGACGGCCTTGTGGTGCTCGCGCCCTTCGTCTTGCCGGGGGAGCGCGTGCGGGTGGAAGCGCGCGAGGAAAAGCCCGGGCTGGTGCGCGCGCGGACGGTCGAAGTGGTGGAACCCGCGGCCGAGCGCGTGCCGGCGCCGTGCCCGTATTTCGGGCGCTGCGGAGGCTGCCATTATCAGCACGCGCCGTATGAGTATCAGCTCGCGGCCAAGCGCGCCATCCTGGCGGAAGTGTTGCGGCGCATTGGAAAGATCGAGCCGCCGGAGGAGATCGCGGCGGTTGCCGGCGACCCGTGGGGCTATCGCAACCGCGCGCAGTTGCACGTCGAGAACGGGCGTATCGGATACCGCGAGGCGCGCTCGCACCGGCTGTGCGCCATCGACCGCTGCCCCATCTCGTCGCCCAGGCTGAACGAGGTCATCGGGATCCTGGTGGGCCTGCTGCGCGATGCGCGCTGGCCGCGCTTCCTGCGCTCGCTCGAAATCTTCACCGATGAGCGCTCCGTGCAGTTGAACGTGTTGGAGGCCGAACGTCCTGTGGCGCGGCGCTTCTTCGATTGGTGCGCGGAAACCATTCTGGGGTTGGTGCCGGGCGGGCTGGATTATGAAGACCGCTTCCGCGTAAGCCGCAATTCGTTCTTTCAGGTGAACCGGTTCCTGCTGAATCGGCTCGTGGAAACGGCGGCAGATGAAGCCAACGGCGGCGCGGCGCTGGATCTCTATGCCGGCGTGGGCCTGTTCACGCTCGCGCTGGCCTCGCGGTTCGGCGAGGTAACGGCGGTGGAGGCCGGATCCGCCGCCGCGCGCGACCTGGAATTCAACGCCGGGCGCGCAGGCTTTGCCAACGTGCGGGTGGCGCGGAGCACGGCCGAAGATTTTCTGCGAACGATCGAGCGCACCCCGGATTTCGTGCTGGCCGATCCGCCGCGCGCCGGGCTGGGCAAAGCGGTGGTCGCGTGCCTCGGCGAGCTGAAGCCGGCGCGCATCGCCATCGTGGCCTGCGACCCGGCCACTCTGGCGCGCGACCTGGTGGGGCTACTCGCCGCGGGATACCGAATTGAGCGCCTGACCATGGTGGACCTATTCCCGCAGACCTTCCATCTGGAAACCGTCGCGCGGCTGGTCCTTCACGGACGATAGATGCCCATCTCCGGGGGCCGGAGGTCGGGATCGAACAGCAGGGCCTTGCGCTTCGGATAGTAGCGCAGCAGCTTCGCATTTTCGTCCGGGCCGAGGTCGCGCGCCCAGACCACGCGGGCGGAGTCGATATCGGCAACATTGTAGACCCACTCATTCTGGAAAATGTGGTTCGGCTCGTAGCGCACGAATACCAGTAGTTTGCCGGGGATACGCGCCAGAGCGCGGCTGACCGCGATGCGCAGAGCCGGATTGAGCTGGTTGATCGAGTACCAGGTCTCGTATTGCCGCGCGGCCAGCGAAAACGGCGATTCAGCGGCGGCCTGCATCCCGTACCAGAACGTAAAATGCGCGCAGCAGAGGAACACGATCACGGCGGCGATTTCCAGGCCGACGGGATGTTCCCAGGTCCGCCAGCGCGCGATGCGCTCCAGGCCCGTTACGGCAACAAGAATGAACAGGCACGTGACCGCCGCGATGTAGTGCGGCTGCCACGCGGGAAAGAAATTGATGCTCAGCGCGGACAGCGCCAGGGTCGCCGCCACCCACACGAAGCGGTACTCGCGCAGCGCCAGCAGAAATGCCGCGGCGGCGATGTAGAGCGGCGGCAGGAAGAAGAAGCGGTAGAAGCGCACGCGATATTCCAGGCGCTCGAAATAGCTCGCTGGCGTTTCGGTGCCCTGGTGAAACGCCTGCTGCATCCGGTAGTCCATGTCCTGCTGCGGCGTGAGTTCGCGGTGCGGCACCGGGCCGTTTTGAAACGTCAGCGACGCCGGCACGCCGTATTGATACCGGCTGAGCATCTCGGGCACGGTGGTCCACTGCCCGGTGACGGCCTTGTTTTGGGCGAGCGTGAGGAGCACCGCGGGAGAGAGGGCAAGCAGCGCAACGCCGGCCAATCGGAGCCGCGACCGTAAGGGAGCGGTGCGGCCTCGCAACATCTCCGGCGCGAAGAACAGGAGCACCGCCAGTACGAGGAAGATCGATTCGTACTGCCGGATAAGCATGTGCAAGCCGAGCCCGGCGCCGAGCAGGACGGCGTCGCGCGTGCGCCCGGAGGCCCGCAACCGCGGTAGCGCGCCGAAAACCAGGCATCCTGCCGCCGCGGCCGGCGCGCCGCCCCAGTACGAATTGGTCCACTGGCTCAGCGGGCCGAACTGGATTACGGCAAGCAGGCCGCCGAGCAGCGCCCACCCCGGCGTGGTCCAGCCGCGCAGCATCCAGTAGCACAGCGCGCAAAACGCCGCCACGGCCAGCAGCACGCCGGCCCACGGCAGACCGAAAATCATCCAGCCGATGGCCATAATGAGCCCCTGCCCGAGCGGATAAATCGAGCTGTAGGTGGGCTGCTGGAGCGTGAAAAACGTTTCGAAGAATTGCGGCAGCGCGTGCGGCGGATTGGCCAGGCGGAAATGGCGCAGCGTGTCCGCGACCAGCAGGTGCGAAAATTCGTCATAAACATCCGGCGTGGGGACCGGATGATGCGCCAGCAGCAGCAGCCGGAGCGCCACCGGCAGCGCCGCCAGCAGCAGCATCGCCAGCCACGTATTTTTGGCGAGCCGGAGCAGGCGCGGCTCGATCCATGGCCGCCAGAATAGCGCTACCAGGACCAGCAGTGCCGCGACGGCCAGTTCCACGAAATCGATGGCTCTGAAACCGGTGGAGCTTTGGATATGCGGAAGCCCGCGGAACAGGTCCGAAAAAGACATGCGAACCAATATTGTCCCAAACGGCGGATTGCGCCCGCTGCAGTCAGTCGGTGCTCGCCGGCACAGTCGCCATTCCGAACCTTGCGCCGATGCATTGTGGATGTGGTACTCGAAAAGATATGGCAATCTCGGCACGTAATCAACTTACTGGGCGCATTAAGGAAGTGAAGCTCGGGACCGTGATGGCGCACATCGTTGTGCAAGTTGGCGACAACGAGATCGAGAGCGTCATCACCCGGCGAAGCGCCGAAGAAATGAACCTGAAGACCGGCGATACCGTTACGGCTGTTATCAAATCCACGGAGGTCATGATCCAAAAGTAGGGCTCCCCGACGCGATTTGGCGGGAGACAGTGCGAGTCGGAGGATGAATGGGCATGTAGAATGTGTAACTTACAGAATCCATCCTTCGCGATATTCGCTCAATCCGCTCGATTCTCGCTGCTATTGCCCCTGTATTGGCGCGCCTTGCCATACTTGCGCTCCACCCTGCGCAGGATCGTCTCGATGGTCGAGACGTCGGCGCGGTTGCCGTTGAATGTTTTGTAGCTGAACGGGAAGCCTTCGCTGTTGACGATGAGCGCGATCACCATCTGCTCACAATCCGGCCGGTGATCCCGCGAGTAGCCGCGGCGCATCATCGGGTTCTTCTCCGCCGCACCTTCCACATACGTGCTCGTCAGGTCGTACAGCAGCACGTCGAACTCGGCCGCAAATAACTCGCCGTAGCGTTGCTGCAGATGCCGCTCCAACTTCGTCTTGTGTGGCAGAATCCGGTCCAGGCAGCGGTATAGACGCGTGTCGTGGATCCTGCCTTCTTCGATCGCCAGCAAATCGTCGAGCGCAGTGGATGGATACCAGCGCTCCTCGATGGCCCGTTCGCTGCCCGGCGCGCACAACCGGTTGATCGCCAGCAACGCTGCCACGCGCGACCACGGCACATCGGCGGGATCCTCATCCACCGCCTGCTCGAAGCAACGATCC
>JAJYLS010000193.1 GCA_021787555.1 Acidobacteriota bacterium
GGTGATCAACGAAGCCGGAATGACGTTGCCGGGGAAGGGGGTTTTGGTTCCGGGCTCGTTGATGGTGTGGGCACCGACGAAATTGCCCTGCAATTCCGCGGTGGTAGGCAGAGAGGTGCGTATGGGCGCCGCCTGCTGGCGCAGGCGCTTCCACTCCTCGCCGACGAAGAAAAACACCTTGTTCTTGCGGATGGGGCCGCCGAGGTCATAGCCGAAATCGTTGAAGCGGAGCTGGGTTTTCTGGGGCGAGAAGTAATTGCGGGCGTCCAGGGCGTCGTTGCGGAAGTACTCGAACGCCGCGCCGTGAAACTGGTTGGTGCCGTTCTTGGTGGCGAGGTTGAACGCCACGCCCGAGGAGCGGCCATACTGGGAGGAGAAACTGGAGGTCTGGATCTTGACCTCCTGCATGAAATCGGGGCTGATATTGTTGATGAGGCTGCCGTTGGCGCCGCCGTCGAGGTTGATCATGCCGTCCACGGTCATGTTGTTGGAATTGGTGCGGTGGCCGTTGACGGACTGGTTCGTGGCGCTGAGGGTGGTGAGCACACTGAACTGGTCGGGGTTGGAGATGACCGCGCCGGGGACGAGGGTGAGCAGTTCCATGTAGCTGCGGCCGTTGAGCGGGACGTTATCGATCTGGGTCTGATCGATGGTTTGCGAGATTTCGGCGGAGACCGTATTGAGAGTATCCTCGGCAGTGGCAGTGACCTCGACGGTCTGGGTGGCGTTGCCGACTTGCAGTTTGAAATCGACCGTGAGGCGGGCATCGGCGGTGACCAGATTATTGCTTTGCTGCGCCGCTTTGAAGCCGGGCTGGCTGGCGGCCACGGTGTAGGGGCCAATGGCCAGGTTTTCGGCGACGTAGAAGCCGTGGTCGTCGGTGGTGACGGTGCGGACGGCCTGCGTATCGGTGTCGGTGACGGTCACCTTGGCGCCAGCGATGGGCGCGCCGGAGGAATCGAGCACCGTACCGGAGATGCGGCCGAACATAGTCTGCGCGGGAAGCGAACCGGCAGAGACGAGGAGCGCGAGCGCCGCGGGAAGCCAACGGCGGAAGAAAGGAGACATTAAGAAATCACCTCCAACCCTGAACAATTTGCAAACGTTTTCTACAGTAAATGTCTTATAGTGCGGTGGTCAATACAAGATTTGCCGTATGCGCTTTCGGCCACTACAAGGGGTACGGCGGCGAGGAGAGATTTGACATCCCGGAGTTCCCCGGCGGATAATCGGAAACGTTTGCAACGATGGGAGTAACGATCAAGGATGTAGCGCGCGAATCGGGCGTGAATATTTCGACCGTCTCGCGAGCGCTGAACAACGGCTATGGCGTCAACCAGCAGACGCGCGAGCACGTGCTGGCGGTGGCGGTACGGCTGAATTATCGCCCCAACCGCGTGGCCCGGGGACTGGTCACGGGACGGTCGCATTCGCTGGCGCTGCTGCTGAGCGATATCCGCAACCCATTCTTCGCGGAGGTGGCGCGCGGGGCTGAGGACGCGGCGCTGGCAGCCGACTTCGACCTGATTCTCTGCAACAGCGACCTCGACGCCGGAAAACAGATGCAGTACGTTTCATCGCTGGCCGAGAAACGGGTGGACGGGATTCTCATGAATTCCGTGGCGGCGCTGAACCGGGCACAGCGCGAGCAACTGGCGGGGTTGGGCATTCCCATCGTGCTGCTGAACCGGTCGGTGGGCGGCGGGCCGTTTTCGACGGTGTGCGCGGACAACGAAACCGGCGGCGCGCTGGCGGCGCAGCACCTGCTGGACCTGGGACACCGCGCGATCGCGCATATTACCGGGCCGCGCCAGCACGGGAATCTGAGCGACCGCGAGCGCGGATTCCTGCGGACGGTGCGTGCGGCGAAGAACCGGGTGCACGCGGTGGTGCTGCGCGGGGATTTCAATTTCACGGGCGGCGCGGAGCTAACGGCAAAGGTGCTGGACCGGTATCCGAAGGTGACCGCGATTTTCGCCGCCAACGACGTGATGGCGTTCGGCGCTGCGCGGACGGCGCTGGAGCGCGGGCTGAAAATTCCGGACGACCTGTCGCTCGTGGGATTCGATAATTTGGAATTCTCCAGCATCATTTATCCACCGCTGACGACGATCCACCAGCCGAAGTACGAGATGGGGCAGGCGGCGGTGGAAATCCTGCTGCGGTTGGCGCGCGGCACCGAGAGCCAGACTCCGGAGGAGCGGAGGCTAGGAGTGAAACTGATCGAACGGCAATCGTGTAGGAAGATGGCATGAGCAACCGAAGAGAGTTCCTGCAGTCCGTGGGCGCAGCAATGGCCGCCGCCCCGCTGAGCGCCGCGGCGGAATCCCCGTCCGCCCCGACGTACGAGTGGATTCGCGGCACACGGGTTCTGATCGCGGAGGGATTTAATCCGCCGTTTTATCCGGCGCTGGATTACGAGGCGGCGAAGGCGGTGCGGATCGTGCGGGACCTGAATGCGGACGGAATGCGGTATCCGGCGGCAGCATACTACGCATTCTTCCCGACGAAATCCGGCTACCCGGTGCATCCGGAGCTGAAGGGCGACCCGATGCGGGAGACGGTGGACCTGCTGCACGGGGCGAGGTTGAAAGCGGTGGCGTACGTGCCGCTGAACCACCCGTTCATGAGCTCCAGTGCGAAGGATCCGCGGTATACCACGTGGAGCAAGAAATTCGCGGATGGGCGGGCGATGACCACCGAGCACTACGGCTACGACACCTATTTCGAGGGCTGCCTGAACTCGCCGGTGCGGGACGTGATTAAGACCATGGTGCGGGAGGTGCTGGACTACGGTTTCGACGTGATGTACTTCGACGGGCCGTACCAGGGCATGCAGAACGCCAGGAATTACTGTCATTGTCAGTACTGCGAAGCGGCCTACCGGAAAGCGTTCGGCAAGCCGGTGCCGGACCAGGAAGAGAAGCTCAGCCGCGAGGACGAGATTCAATACACCAACTGGATGGCGGGAATTGACATCGGATTCCTGCACGAGATCCGCGAGATGATCCGGCAGCGGCGCGACGTGCCGGTGCTGTTCAACGACACTTCTCTGCTCAGCCGGCGCGAATGGCGCGCGCACGCGTTTCCGGTGGTGGACGGCTTCATGTTCGAGGCCGCGGAAACGCCCGAGGAGAAGCTCTTCAACATGCAGTTGGGGCAGTCGACGGGCAAGGTGATCTGGACGTACGTCGGCTCGCACACCGAGTACAACCGGGAGCACATGAAGGACGACCACGTGCGCGGGTGGTTCAGCTATCCGCTGGAGAGCCAGGAACTGCTGATCGACGGCGCGACGGCTGTGGCGGCGGGCGTGGGGATCGTGTATTGGGGCATGTCGCGGTTCTTCTACGAGCCGCAGCCGGCGACGGCGTACGAGAGCGGGCGGTACGTCAAGGAGACTTTCGATTTTCAGCAGAAGCACGCGGCGCTGCTGGCGAGCGTGCGCAGCCGGCCGCAGGCGGGCATCCTGGTGGGCAGCCAGACCATCGACTGGTACACCGGCAAGCATTTCGTGGGGAAGGCCTACCAGAACTGCGCGCATGGGGCGTACAAGGTGTTCAAGGCCAACAGCATCGAGTGCGAGCCGTTTCTGGACTGGCGGATGACGCCGGAGGCGCTGGCGCGCTACGCCGTGGTGTATGCGGCGAACGCGGCGTGCCTGAGCGATGCGCAATGCGCGATGCTGGCCGATTATGTGCGCAATGGCGGCAAGCTGCTGGCCACGCACCTGACCAGCGTGGCAGACGAACACGGGCGCGTGCGCAGGAATTTTGGGCTGGCCGAAGTGTTCGGAGCGGAGTTCCAACAGCCCGAGCCGGTGGAGATACCGGATCTTTATCTGAAGCTCGCGGGCGGCGAAATGATTCCGCAGGACCCGCAGATCCTGCGCTTCCGCGCGCACGGGAGCGAGGTACTGGCGGAGACCATCGACCGGGGGCGGCGGGCGAATCTCGGACCGGCGGTGGTACGGCGGGCGTACGGCAAGGGCGAGGTCATTTATATCGGGTCGAGCCTGGAAGCCATCTACGAGGAGACGCGCATGCAGGTGCTGCGGAAGTACCTGGGCGGGTTGATGGAAGCGTGGCTGGCGCCGGGGCGGTCGTACCAGGTGGAATTCCGGCCGGGGCTGATGCCGCACTTCATGGCCTCCGAGAACGTGCTGCTGCTGCACCTGCTGGCAGATACCGGCGATAAGGACAAGCACCTGCGGGTGCGCGAAGGATTCCTGCCGGTGACCGGAGTGAAGGCGCGGATTCGTGTGCCGCAAGGGCGCGCGGTGCGGACGGTCTCGCTGCTGCGCGCGGGGGAACGGCTGGCCGCGGCGCCGCGCGGCGGATGGATCGAGGTGACGGTGCCGCGCGTGTTCGTGCACGAAGCGGTGAAAGTCGAGTTGGCATAGGCCGTGGACCGGGACCGGCGGCGCTGGCTGATGATCTCGCTGGCCTTCTGGGCCACAGTGATCAACTATCTGGACCGGCAGACGCTCTCGGTGGCGGCGCCGGTGCTGCGCGAACAATTCCACATGAGCAACACCGCGTACGCGCGCGTGCTGTTCGGATTCATGCTGGCGTACACCATCATGAACGGCGTGTCGGGACCGCTGATCGACCGCTGGGGGACGCGGCTGGGATACGCGCTGTGCATGGCATGGTGGAGCGCGGCGGCGCTGCTGCACGCTTTCGCGCGCGGGGCGCTGAGCCTGGGCGTCTTCCGCTTCCTGCTGGGCATGGGCGAGGCGGGTAACTGGCCGGGCGGCGTGAAGGTGGTTGCGGAATGGTTCCCGGAGAGCGAGCGCGCCCTGGCTTCGGGAATCTTCAATAGCGGTTCCTCGGTGGGGGCGATTCTGGCGCCGCCCATTGTGGCGTTCATCCTGCTGCGGTTCGGATGGCCGGCGGCTTTCGTGACGGTGGGCGCGGCGGGGTTTGTGTGGCTGGCGTTCTGGTGGCCGATTTATCGGACACCGGCGCGCGCGGCGAACGCAATAACGAAGCGGACGCCGCTGCTGCCGCTCATGCGCACACGCTTCGTGTGGGCGTTTACCCTGTCGAAGGTTTTCATGGACCCGGTTTGGTACTTCTACATTTTCTGGTTCCCGGAATACCTGAAGCACGCGCGGCATTTCGATATGGCCGCGATCGGCGAGTTTGCCTGGATTCCGTTTGCCGTGGCGGGCGCGGGGAACCTGGTGGGAGGGGCGCTATCCGGTCTCCTGCTGCGCCGCGGATGGTCGGTGACAGCGGCGCGCAAGGGCTCGGTGACCTTCTTCGCGGTGCTGATGACGTCCGCGATTCCGGCGGCGATGGTGGGCGAGGCGTGGGTTGCCATCGCGCTGGTGGCGCTGGCCATGCTGGGCTACACCGGCAGCCTGGCGAACATGCTGGCGATGCCGGCGGACGTGTTTTCCAAGGACGACGTGGCTTCGGTGTACGGGTTCGCCAGCATGGGCTCGGGGTTCGGCGGGATGCTGTTCACGCTGATCACCGGGTGGGCGGTGGACCACTACTCCTACATCCCGGTGTTCACCGGCTTCGGCATCCTGCCGTTGGTCTGCGCGGCGATTTTGTGGCTGCTGGTGGGGCCGCTCAGTCCAGCAGCGCGGCGGCGGCTGCATCCAGAAACCAGGTGACGCCGCGAGCGTGGTGCGCGGCGATCTGCGCCGGGTATTTCTTCGGATCGTACTCTTCCTTGAAGACGGCGCGGATAGCCTCGGCCTTGTCCGCCCCGGCCACGAGGAAGACGGTATGCTTGGCCGCCAGGAGCACGCCGGGCAGGAGCGTGATGCGCCACTGATTGAATTTCTCGATGAACACGGCTCCGGCGATACCTTCGCGGTCATCGATGAGCGGGCTGCCGGGAAACAGGCTGGCGCTGTGAGCGTCGGGGCCCATGCCGCGGTGCACGAGGTCGAAGTGCGGCAGTTCGCCTTCATCGAGACCGAAAAATTCGCGGATTTCGCCGGCATAGCGCGCGGCGGCGGTTTTGGGCGCAAGCTCGGCGCAGACACGGTGGATATTGCGGTGGGAGATGTGCGCCGGACGAATGAGGTAGTCGTCGGCGAGTTTGAAGTTGCTGGCGGGGTCGGTGGGGGGCACGCAACGCTCGTCAACCCAGAAGAGGTGCACGGCGTCCCAGCGGAACTGGGCGCGGGCAAGCTTTTCAAAGAGCAGGCGGGGCGTGGATCCGCCGGAGAGGGCGACACTGGCGACTTCGTGCCCGGCGATGGCTTCCTCGAGCACGCTGATAATGTGATGGGCGCAGGCCTCGGCCGCAGCGGCCGGGTCGGGCTGCGTATAATAATGGGCGCTCATTTGTCTGTAGGATACGCGAGCCGGGCGGCGGATGCCAGGGCTTTCTCGAATACCGGGTCGCGGCGGGCGATCGCGAGTTCCTCGCGCATGAGGAAGTAGTCGTCAGGAGGCGGCAGGTTGAGGGGGCGGACGGCGCCGTTGAGGACGAGCGAGAAGCGGCCGTCGCGGCGCTGCAAGATGACGCTCAGGCCTTCGCCGGCCAACTCGACGTGCAAATACGGCCCCGGCAGCACCTCGACCGCGCTCAGGCGCGCTCCGGCCTCCTTCAGCGCATCCGCGACCCAGGCGGCCATATAGTAAGCCGAGGTCGCGAGCTCGGGACTGAACTCGACCGCTACCCGCCCGATCTGCCCCAGACGCGCCGCGTGCTCGCGGTTTTCGAATACCTGGGCCAGCGTTTCGCGCCAGCGCGTGAGGCGGGTCCAGGCCAGATCGCCGAGCGCCAGACCGGCGCGCGAGGAGTCGGCGAGGCGGCGCAGGGCGGCGGCCGGATCGGGCTGGCCGGTGGTGTCTACGATCACCTTGCTGGCCATGCCGGCGATCTCGGCGAATTCGGGCATGGCGGCCAGGCGAGCGCTGCGGCACCACACGATCAGCGGCAAGTCGGCCACGGCGAGCGGCCGAACGACGGAGGAAACGTCGGCGAGCGCGGCATCAGAGGCGGTGATCTCGACCTGCTCGCAGCAGATCTGCTGGTGCTGGCCGAAGGGGCGCCAGCATTGCGCGTAGACGCGCTCGCTGAGCGCGCGCTCCCCGGCTCCAGAGAGCCGGATCACGATGGTCCGCGCGGGATGCTCGGGCATGAGCGCGGCAATCGTCTCGCCCAGCGCGGCGGGATCCTCGGATGCCTCGGCAATCACCACCATGGTCATCGAGCAGGATCGCAGCACGCCGGCGCCGGCACTGCCCTCCCCTGCTCCGCTCTCCTGGCCGAGCGTCACCCAGAGGTCGGCCAACTCTTTGAGGATGCGCTCCGGCGCCACGGTGCTCATGGGATCCTCCAGGCATGGCCGCGGCGCGCCAGCATCGCGTCGGCCGCGGGCGGGCCCCAGGTGCCCGCGGGGTAGTTGGGAAAATCGAATTTGACCTCGCGCCAGACCTTCTGGATGGGCTCGACCACGGCCCAGCTTGCCTCGACCATGTCCTGGCGCGTGTAGAGCGTGGCGTCGCCGGTCATGGCGTCGAGCAGCAGGGTTTCGTAGGCCGAGGGTGAGCGCTCGCCGAAGCTGGAGCCGTAGCTGAAATCCATGGAGACGGGGCGCAGCTTCATGCCCGAGCCGGGGCGCTTGGAGAGAAATTTGAGCGAGATGCCCTCGTCCGGCTGGATGCGCACGATCAGAAGGTTCGGCACGCATTCCTCGCCGCCGCCGTCATTGAAGATGGTGAGCGGCGCGCGGTTGAACTGAATGGCGATTTCGGTGATGCGCTTCGGCAGGCGCTTGCCCGTGCGGACGTAAAACGGGATACCGGCCCAGCGCCAGTTTTCGATGAAGAAGGTGATGGCGGCGTAGGTGTCGGTTTGCGCGGCGGGGCTGACGCGGTCCTCCTGGCGGAAGCCCTTCACGTCCTGGCCGCCGATGCGCGCAGGACCGTATTGGCCCGGCACGGCGTTCAGGCGGATCTCGTCGGTGGTCATGGGCTTGATGGAGCGCAGGAGCTTGGCGCGCTCGTCGCGTACGGCGTCGGCGTGGAAGCTGGCGCTGGGCTCCATGGCGATCGTGGCCATGACTTGCAGGAGGTGGTTCTGGATCATGTCGGCCAGCGCGCCGACGGACTGGTAGAATTCGCCGCGGCCCTCGACGCCGATAGATTCCGCGGCGGTGATCTGCACGTGGTTGACGTAGCGGCGGTTCCACAGCGGCTCGAAGATGCCGTTGCCGAAACGGAAAGCCAGGATGTTCTGCACGGTCTCCTTGCCGAGGTAATGATCGATGCGGTAGACCTCGGATTCGGGAAAGACTTCATGCAGGCGGTCGCTCAGCTCGCGTGCGCTGGCGCCATCGTGGCCGAACGGCTTTTCGACGATGATGCGGCGCCAACCGTTCCCGCGGTTGAGGCCCGCCGCTCCAATTCCCGCGGCCGTGGTGGCGTATTGGCCGGGCTGGATGGAAAGATAGAACAGCACGTTGCCGCCGGTCTTGCGCGCGCTCTCGATTTCCTCGAGCTTTGCCGCGAGCCGTTGGTAAAGATCGGGGCCGCCGATATCGCCGGCAAGATAGAACAAACCGGCGGCGAAGGTGTTCCAGACGTCCTCGTCGAAGCGCGTGTTTTCGGAGAATTGCTTGACCGCTTCGAGCATGTTCTGGCGGAAGCGGTCGTCGGAGAGCGGCGTGCGCGAAATGCCGATGACGGCGAAACCGGACGGCAGACGTCGATCGTACGCGAGGCGGTAGAGGGCCGGCATGAGCTTGCGCTTGGTGAGGTCCCCGTTGGCGCCGAAGATAACAATTGTGCACTCCGGCACCCTCCGCTCGAAGCGCAACGGATCCTGAAAAGGATTTTCGGCGGGCATCGAAACCAACATATCACGGCGATATAAGGGTCACTGGGGTGGCCACATCTGGAGGACCTCGAATCGTGGCGAAAGAGCCGGCGTGAAGCTCGCCGCAGACGCTAATTTGGGCGGCTCAGCTTGCGGCACGCCTGCCGCGCCGGCGCGAATAGCCTACGGATTACGTGCGCGTGTACCGCGAGGCGCGCCGGCCACGGTAGCGCTGCGCCACACGCTACAATATCGGGCGATGCCGGAGAATGAAGGCGCCAAGCCAGTGGAATCCTTCGAAGCGTGCCTCGATGAGCTGGAGAAAGTGGTCAAGGAACTCGAAGCAGGGGATCTGCCGCTGGAGCGCTCGCTGGCGCTTTTCGAGCGCGGCATGGAGTTGAGCTCCGCCTGCCGCAAGCAACTCGAAGAGGCGGAGACGCGCGTCGAAATTCTGATCCAGCGCGGCGCGAAAGTCGTGCCCGAGCCCTTCCGGCCCGAGAAATCCGAAAACAAACCGGAAAAAGAATGAACCTGCGCGAATACCTGGCGGAGCAACAGAAGCTGATCGACGCGGAGCTCGACCGCCTGGCGCCTCCGGAATCGGCGCTGCCCGAAACCATCCACCGCGCCATGCGCTACAGCCTGTTCGCGGGCGGCAAGCGCATCCGTCCGATTTTGTGCATGGAGGCGGCGCGCACCGTTTCCGATTCGCCGGACGGCGTGTCGGCGTGCGCCTGCTCGCTGGAACTGATCCATACTTATTCGCTGATTCACGACGACCTGCCCGCGCTTGACAACGACGATTACCGCCGCGGCAAGCTCACCAACCACAAAGTTTTCGGCGAGGCCATGGCCATCCTGGCCGGCGACGCGCTCCTCACGCTGGCGTTTCAGGTGCTGGCGGAGCTTCATGCGCCGGATGACCGCAAGGCTCGGCTCATCGCGGAACTCTCCACGGCGGCGGGCACGGTAGGCGGGATGATCGGCGGGCAGGTGGCGGACCTCGAAGGCGAAGGCAAGCCGCCCAACGCGCAGCTTCTCGAAAGGATCCACCGCGCCAAGACCGGCGCGCTGCTGCGTGCGAGCCTGCGGATGGGGGCGATCTACGCGGGCACTTCGGACGAGGAATACGACGCGCTCTCCTGCTACGGCGAGCATGCCGGCCTCGCGTTTCAGATTGTGGACGACATTCTGGACGTGGAGGAATCCTCCGAAGCGCTCGGCAAAACCGCGGGCAAAGACGCGCAGCAGCAGAAGATCACGTTTCCGGCAGTCTACGGGCTCGAAGCTTCGCACCGCATGGCGGAAGAGGAATGCGCGCGCGCGCACGCGGCGCTGGAGCTCTTCGGCACGCGGGCGGCGCGCCTGCACGAACTGGCGGACTTGATCGTGCGGCGCAAATCATGAGCAGGGGCCGGGGGAAGGTGGCTCGCGGCGCTCGCGTTTTCGTATGAAAGTCCGCCTCGATCGGCTGCTCGCCGAGCGCGGGCTCGCCGAATCGCGCGAGAAGGCGCAGGCGCTCATCATGGCCGGCGAGGTGCGGGTTAACGGGCAGAAGGCCCTGAAACCGGGACAAGCCGTGGCGGAAGACGCGCACATCGAAGTGCTCAAAAAACCGCGCTACGTGAGCCGCGGCGGATTCAAGCTGGCGGCGGCGCTCCGGAATTTCGCAATCGACGCGGCGGGCCTGGTATGCCTGGATATCGGCTCTTCGACCGGCGGCTTCACCGACGTGCTGCTCGAAGCCGGCGCGGCGCGCGTGCACGCGGTGGACGTGGGCGCGGGGCAGCTTGCGTGGAAGCTCCGCAACGATGCGCGCGTCGTGCTGCACGAGGGCATCAACGCACGCGAGGTCAAATTCGACGACATCGGCGAGCGCGTGGACCTCATCACCTGCGACGTCAGCTTCATTTCGGTGACCCTGATTCTGCCAGCCGCCGTGCCGCTGCTTCGGGCCGGCGGGAGAATGGTTATACTGATCAAACCGCAGTTTGAGGCCGGAAAAGGGCAGGTGGGCAAGGGCGGCATCGTGCGCGATCCCGAGATCCACCAGGCGGTTTGCCGGCGGGTGACGGAACGCGTGCGCGAATTCGGATTCGAGACCGGCATTATGGAAAGCCCCATTCTGGGCGCGGAAGGCAATAAGGAGTTCCTGCTCTATGCCCACCATTAAGACCATCGGAATCATCTCGAAGCCCAATTCGTCGCAGGCAGAGGAACTGGTGCCGCGGCTGATCGAGTGGCTGGAACAGCGCGGCATCGGCGTGCGGCTCGATCGCGAAACCGCGGCATACAACCACGGTCCCGAGGGCATGCCGCGCGAGGACGTGCCCGAGGGCTGCGACCTCGTCATCGTGCTGGGCGGCGACGGCACGCTGCTCTCCGCCGCGCGCTCCATCGGCCGGCGCGGGATTCCGCTGTTTCCGGTGAACCTGGGCGGCCTCGGATTCCTCACCGCGATCACCATCGACGAGGTGTATCCGGAACTGGAGC
>JAJYLS010000194.1 GCA_021787555.1 Acidobacteriota bacterium
GGATGCAGGTTCCAGCGCACCAGCCGCTCGACCAGGTCTTCCATCAGCCACGTGGAAGTAACCCAGGAGCCGAAGATAGTTTTCTGGTCATGAATAATATCGGGCGAGGGATTGAACTCCACGCGCCCGCCTTCGCCCAGGAACACGATGCGCCCCCACTTGCGCGTGGCGCGGATGGCGGTGGCGCGGGCGGAATCGTTGGCGGAGCAATCCACCGCGCGCTCGACGCCCCGCCCGCCGGTGAGCTCGCGGACCTGCGCAACGTTCTCCGGTCCGGCGGTGAGCACGGCATCGCACAGCCCGAGGCGGCGCGCCAGTTCGAGGCGCTCCGGAACCACGTCGATGCCGATGATCTGCTGCGCCCCGAGCTTGCGGCACAGCGCGCCGGTCGCCAGGCCGACCGGGCCGAGACCGGTGATCAATACCGCGTGATCGCCCGAGATGCCGATCTTCTCCAGCCCTTCGTAGACCGTGCCGAAACCGCAGGCCACCTGCGCCCCATCGGCGTAGGAAAGCTCATCCGGCAGCGCGATCAGGTCTTTCTCTTCCGCAAGCAGGTAATCCGCCATGCCGCCGTCCCTCTGCCAGCCGTAGGCGCGCCGATACCGCTCGCTGGTGCAGGAGATCATGTAGCCGCGGCGGCAATCGTTGCACACCCCGCAGCCGGAAATGTGATACACAATCGCGCGGTCGCCTTCGCGGAAGCGCCGGCAGCCCGGGCCGGTTTCAACCACCTGCCCGCACGGCTCGTGGCCGGCGATCACGCCCTGGTAGCCTTCCGGCCCTTTGCCCAAATGCTCGTGGTAGATGCAGCGGATATCCGAGCCGCAGATGGTGGAGGCCTTCATGCGGAGCACAACTTCGCCGTGCCCCGGCGAGGGCGCCGGCGCCTCGCGCAGTTCCGCGGTGCTGTTTCCGGGCAGATACGCCCCTTGCATGGTCCGGCTCATGACGGAATTACTCCTTTCAAATCCCAGAGGTCTTCCCAGCTCTGGTCGGGTTTCCAGAGGAACACCTGACCCTTAACTAAGCGGCAATTGCGATCGATGCCGGCGATGGCCGCCATCTCGGCATCCGTCAGCGGATCTCCTACCGCGGCCAGCAGGTTGGCGCGGTAGTTCGCGCGGCTGATGGACATCGGGATCGGCACCGCGCCGCGCTGGATCGACCATTTAAGACACACCGCCGCCGCATGGATCCCGTGGTCGCGCGCGATCTTGCGGATCGCCGGATCGTCCAGGTCCGAGGTGTCCTCGGGCGTGCGGTCGCGCTCCGGACGGTTGGGCGAGCCCAGCGGGCAGTAGGCCACCGGCTGGATGCCATTGGCGCGCACGAACTCGAACAGCTCCGGCTGCTGGAAGTGCGGGTGCATCTCCATTTCGTTAACCGCTGGACGGATGCGGCAATCGCCGAGCAGCAGGCGCAGCTTGGGGACGGTCATGTTGGAGGTGCCGATGTGGCGCACCAGGCCGAGTTCCACCAGCTTTTCCAGTTGCCGCCAGGTCTTCATGAAATTTTCGTGGATGTAGGGACGCGCGCTCGCGCTGCGCGAGGTCACGTCGCAGCCCGGCGGATGGAAGTTGGGGAAGGGCCAGTGGACGAGGTAAAGATCGAGGTAGTCGAGGCCGAGGTCCGCGAGCGATTGGCGGCACGCGGGGATGACGTCGGATTCGGCGTGGCGGTCGTTCCATAGCTTGGAGGTGATCCAGAGATCCTCGCGGCGCACGCCGCCGCGCAGAATGGCGGCCAGCGATTTTCCGATGGCGCGCTCGTTGGCGTAGACGGCGGCGCAATCGAAGTGGCGATAGCCTACCGCGGCGGCGCCGAGCACCGCCTCGGCCATCGTGGACGCATCGACGTGATCCGAGCCGAAGGTGCCCTGCCCGATGGCGGGCATCGCGGCGCCGGTCGAGAGCCGCCGTTGCGGCACCCGGCCCGGGTCGATGGCGTCCGCGGCGGGATGCCAGAAAATGGTTTCGAGTGGTGTCATCAGATCTTATCCAAGTGCAATCTTCAAGGTAACAGCGTACTCGCAGGGTTTTTCTTCGGGCAAATGGACGGTGAGCGCGGCGTCGTCCTGCTTCCATTGCAGTTTGCCCTTGTGGCCAAGCAGTTCGACGTGGTGGATCTTGCCGGGCCGGGCTTCGCTCTTCAGGCCCAGCGAAGAAATCGCGGCGGCTTTCTCCGGCCAGCCCATGATGAAGGCGTAAAGCGTCCGGCCTTTGGAGGTGAAGCGGACATCCTGGGGCGTCAGGTCCTTTCGCAGCCGCTCGTTGAACCCCATGTTGCCCTGGTGTTCCGGCTTCGGCAGGGTGCTGGGGCCTTCGCCGTAGACGCGCCACGGCCGCGTGCCGTAAATGCCTTCGCCGTTTACCGACATCCAGCCCGTGATGGCGGCGAGGATTTTCAATTCCTCTGGATCCAGCTCGCCGCTGCCGGGCAGAGGGAAATTGAGCAGCAGGTTGCCGTTGCGGCTGACGACATCGGCCAGCATATCGATGACGATCTTGGGCGTCTTGTAAGCGATGCCTTTCTTGTAATGCCAGTTGCCGATGCACGTATCCGTTTGCCAGGGCTCCGGCCAGATTTTATCCACGATGCCGCGCTCCACATCGAGCGCGCAGGTGCCGTTTTCGCAATCCGTGCGCACCTTGCTGGTGAAGACGGCTTCGACTTTGCCGCGGTGGCGCGCGGCGCTGACGTTGTAAAGATGCGCCACGAGCGAAAGGCCGTAACTCTCGAACGGGATGCCGCCATCGGTGTACAGCAGGTCGGGCTGGTGCTGGTCGATGAGATCTTTGACGCGGTTGAAATACTCCAGCTTCCAGCGGTCCGGCGCCACGCGGCCCATGGCCTGCGCCTTCCAGGCGAAATCGGCAGGCATGCCGGAGTAGTCATGGTAGAGGTCGGCGTAGGCGGGGTCGGCGCCGTCGTAAGGAACGCCGGCAAGGGGACCGGATTGGTCCGCGCGGTGCGAGGGCGCCAGCCAGTCGTAGCTGAGCGAAAGATGTTCGCTCACCCCGAATCGCAGCCCGCGCTTGCGCGCGGCGGCTTTCCAGGTCCCCACGATGTCCTTTCGCGGTCCGGACTTCGCGGCGTTCCAGCGGGGCTGATACTTCGAGTTCCACATGTCGAAGTTGTCGCAGTGGACGCCCATGCTAAAGAAGTATTTGGCGCCGGCTTTGACGTAAAGGTCCATCAGATGCTCGGGATCCCAGCGCTCCGCCTTGAACGTGGGGATCACGTCTTTGTACCCGATCTTGGACGGGTGGCCGTAGTGCTCCAGGTGAAACTTGTACTGCGCGCTGCCCTGGATATAGATGTTGCGCGCATACCAATCGCCGTCCTCCGGCGCGGATTGCGGCCCCCAATGCGCCCAGATGCCGAACTTAGCGTCGCGGAACCATTCCGGAACCGTGTAGCCGCCCAGCGATTCCCGCGTGCCCCGAAACGGGCCCGGGCCGATAGGCAGCGCGGCTTCCTGCGCCAGCGCCCGCGTCCGCGCCAGCGGAAGCGCCGCCGCGGCAGCGAGCGCCGCGCGCCGGGTGATGCAGCTTTTCTCTTTCATCTTGCCTTCAGCCCATACCGTTTCTGGACGACTTCCCAATCTTCGTCTTTCCACCAGAGGTCGTAAGTGGGTCCCGGCGGCATCTGGATGCGCCGGTCGCGCCGGTTGCTGGTGGCAATGGTCTGCTGCTCGGTGCTCGCGTAGAAGCGCATGTACTGCTCCAGCAGATCCAGCCGCACCTCCCGGAACGCAGGCTCGTCGTACAGATTGCGCATCTCCCAGGGGTCGTGGTCGTGATCGTAAAGCTCGCAGGCTTTGCCCGCGGGATCGAACGTCATGCGCCAGCGCAGCGTCCGGATGCCCTTGCGATCTTCGGATTCGGAAAACGCCGCGGTGCGCGGCCAGCGGTCGAGCTTCTTCAGGCTCAGGCCCTGCACCGAAAAGGGCGCCAGGAGGCCGGCGGCATCGCAAACCGTGGGGAAGATATCCACCTGCTCCACCAGCTCATCGCGCACCTGCCCGCCGGGGAATCCCGGGCCGGCCACGATGTACGGGACGCGCTCGATGGCTTCGTACATCCCCAGGTTCTTGTGGAAGAAGCCGTGCTCGCCGGAGAAATCACCGTGATCGGCGCAGAAGATCACGAGCGTGTTATTCGTCAGGCCCTGCACCTCCAGTTCGCCTAGGATGCGGCCGATGTTGTAGTCGATCAGCGTAATCAGCCCGAAATACATGGCCATGATCTGTTGCAGCTTGCGGTGGTCCGTGGGGTGGTAGGGATAGGTGGAGCGGCGCGCGGCGGCCAACTGCTCGGCCGGCTTGCCGCGGAAATCGTCGTTGACACTGGGCGGCAGCGGCACTCGCGCGGGATCGTACATCGTGTCGTACGGCGCCGGCGGCGTGATCGGGGCGTGCGGACGCTCGAACCCGAAGTGGGCGAAGAATGGGCGTCCGCGGTCGCGCTGCCGGAGGAACTCGATCGCCGTATCGGCGGTCCACCATTCGAGGCTCAGTTCCTTGGGCAGCAGCGAGCGGAAGCAAACGTCCGGGCCGCGCCGCTGCCCGATGAGAACGTCGTGATCGTCCTGCCGGCCGTGGGCCAGCAGCATGCGGAAGTAGTCGTTGGTGAGCGGATCTTTGGGATCGGTATCGATTCGGTCGCAGATGCGCACGAATTCGAACTCGCGCTTGGTGCGCTCGTAACCGAAATGCGCTTTCCCCACGTGCGCGGTCTGATAGCCGTGGCGCCGCAGCCATGTGGGCATCCACACGGGGTTCGGCGGGATCGGGCCGGAGTTGCCGTAGTAGCCGTGGGAGTGGACGTACTGGCCGTTCATCATGGTAACCCGCGAGGGCGCGCACATGATGCCCTGCGCATAGGCATGAGTGAAGCGCATGCCGCGCGCCGCGAGGCGGTCGAGGTTGGGCGTGCGGACCAGGCTGTCGCCGTAGCAGCTCAGGTTCCGGGCGTTGTGCTGGTCGTCCGTGATGAGCACGATGTTGGGCGCCGCGGGCGGCGGCGTGGATTGCGCCGCGGCCATGGCCGCGCCGGTGATTCCCACGAATTGTCTGCGGTTGATCATTGGTCCTTCTTGAGTTCTCTGCCCCCCGAAGATTCCCGCACGATCAGCCGCACCGCCAGGTTCACTTCGCTGCGCTCCGGGCGGCGGCGGGCGGAGAGCCACTTCAAAACCAGGCCGGCTGCCCGCTGCCCCATTAATTGGGGCGATTGATCGACGGTGGTGAGAGGCGCGGCGAAGATATCGGAATAACGGTTGTTTCCCACGCCGGCCAGCGCGATATCTCCCGGGACGCGCAAGCCCGCCGCGGCGATGACGCGGAACGCTTCCACCGCCGTGAGATCGTTGTAAGCGAAAATGGCGTCGGGGCGGTCGCGGCGCTGGAGCAGGGCGCGCATCGCGGGAACCACGATCTCGCGGGTCTCCCCGCCTCCCGCGATGTAGCCCGGCGGAACCTTGATTCCGGCGGCGGCCAGCGCGGCCTCGCAGCCGCGCGCGCGCAGGATGGCGGGCGAGGTGTCCGGCCCGCGCAGGTGCGCGATGCGCTTGCGCCCGCGGGCGATCAGGTGCTCGGTGACCATCCTGCCGAGCGCCAGGTTGTCTACCCCGACGAAGCAGCCGTCGAGCTTCTCGATCTGCCGGTCGGCCAGGACGAGCGGCAGTCCGCGGCGGGCAATCCGCTCGAAAATTCCAAGGCCGTCGCGCTGCTGGCAGGAGGCCACGATGAGGCCTTCCACCTGCCGCCCCATGAGCGCCTCGATTTCGCGCACCTCGCGCTCGGGCTGCTCCCCGGACACGGCCAGGATAGCCTGGTACGGCGTCTTGTCCAGGACCCGGGTGACACCTTCGACCATTTCGCTGAAAAAGGAATCGATAACGCTCGGCACGACGATCCCGATCAGGTGGCTGCGGTTGAACCGCAGCGTGCGCCACGTGGTGTTGGGCAAATAGCCCAGCTCGCGGGCGCGCTCGGCGACACGTTTGCGGGTGGCCTCGCTGATATCCAGGTGCCCGGCGAGGGCCTTCGAGACGGCGACCTTGGTGATGCCCAGGTCGCGCGCGATGTCGGCCATGGTCACGGGCCTCCCGATGCGATCGGCCGCCATGAACAGCAGTGTATCGGATACATACGTGTCCGTCAATTTTGATCTCGCTTTACTTAACCGAAAAAGCGCTGATGGCGCTGCCTTCCAGCCCGGGGTGCCCTCCGGGTGGCCGGCATCCTGCCGGCATGCGATACACTTTCCCCTTAAGGTGATCTCTTCATGACTGAACTCAACCGCAGGTCCTTCTGCCGGACTCTCGCGTTGGCTCCGGCCGCTTACCGCACGCTGGCCGGCGCCGCTGGGAGCCTCCCGAACATCGTCTTCGTCCTGGCCGACGACCTCGGCTGGGGCGATCTGGACAGCTACAATTCCTTCTCCGCCATCCCCACTCCGAACGCCAACCGCCTCGCCAGCGAGGGCATCCGCTTCACCGACATGCACTCGCCCTCCGCCGTCTGCACGCCCACGCGATACGGCATCCTGACGGGCCGCTACTGCTGGCGCAGCCGCCTCAAGAAAGGTGTGCTCTGGGGCTACGATCCCAACCTGATCGAAGACGGGCGCATGACCCTCCCCGGAATGCTCAAGTCCCGCGGCTATTACACCGCCGGTTTCGGCAAGTGGCATCTGGGCTTGGGCAACCGCCCCAAGACCGATTACACCCAACCCCTGCGCCCCGGCCCCCTCGACCACGGCTTCGACTACTACTTCGGCATCCCGGCTTCCCTGGACATGGATCCCTACCTCTATTTCGAGAACGACAAGGTTGTCGAACAGCCCACCGCCCACACCGACGGCAGCAAGAGCCCGCGCGGCGTCTTCTGGCGTCCCGGGCCGATCGCCCCGCACATGAAGCTGGAAGAGGTGCTGCCCACCGTGGTCGATAAAGCCGTGGGCGTGATTCGCGAACGCGCCAAAACCCCCTCGCAGCCGTTCTTCCTGTACGTCGCGCTCACCGGCCCGCACACGCCCTGGCTCCCGCTGCCGAAATACCGCGGCCGCTCGCGCGCCGGGGATTACGGCGATTTCGTAAACGAAGTGGACGACATGCTGGGCCGCATCATGCAGGCCCTCGACCAGACCAATCAGAGCGGCAACACCCTGCTGGTGTTCACCAGCGACAACGGCGCGGACTGGAAAATCGAAGACAAGGCCCGCTATGCCCACCGGGCCGACGGCCCCTGGCGCGGCGAGAAAGCCGACATCTGGGACGGCGGGCACCGCATTCCGTTCCTCGCCCGCTGGCCCGGCCACATCCGCCCGGCCAGCGTCAGCAACCAGTTGGGCTGCCTCACCGACTTCATGTCCACCGCCGCCGGCGTGACCGGCGTGAAGCTTCCCCGCAACGCCGCCGAAGACAGCTACGATCTGCTCCCCGCCCTGCTGGGCACGGCAACCCGGCCCATCCGCGATGCCATCGTGCACCACTCCAACATGGGCATGTTCGCCATCCGCCAGAGCAACTGGAAGCTGGAACTCGGCCTCGGCTCCGGCGGCTTCAGCGCGCCGCAGACCATCGAGCAGGCCCCCGGCGGCCCCGCCGGTCAGTTGTACGACCTCTCCAAAGATCCCGACGAGAAGTACAACCTCTATCAGAAGTATCCCGCCGTCGTGGACCGGCTCTCCACCCTCCTCGAACGCTACAAGAAGCAGGGCTACAGCCGCCCCATGTAAGCGGCCAGTGCCCCTGCTAAAAATACAGCTTCAGCGCGAATTGCAACTGCCGCGGGATACTACGGATTCCGAGAACGCGGCCAAAGTTCGGACTGTTGAAGACCGAAACCGGCGCGCCCCACGTCGGCATGTTGAACGCGTTGAACGCCTCGGCCCGGAACTCCAGGCGCTTCGATTCGGTGATAGTGAATTGGCGGAACATTGACAGGTCGACATTCTTGAACCAATCCCCGCGTAAGGTGTTGCGGCCGATGTCGCCCCAGGTGAATGGCGCCGGGGCCTGGAAGGCTTGCGTGTTGATCCACCCCCCGGTGGTCGGATTGGCCAGGTTGGGATTGCCGATGATGTTGACGCGCTGGGTGACATTGCCCGTGTTGGCCACGTCGCCGGAAAACGAGATGGTGTACGGCGCGCCGGATGTCAGCGTGATGATGGTATTGAAGTTCCAGCCGCCGATTGCCTGGTCCGCCACGCGGTTCCCCGTCCGGAAGCGCTGCCCCGCGCCGAAAGGAAGCTGGTAGACGCTGCTGACCGTCAGATCGTGCGTCAGGTCGAAGCCGGCCACGCTCTTGTCCGCCGACAGGCTGTACGGATTCTGGCTGGAACAGCCTTCCACGCCGAAGTATCCGTCACAGCCCGTATCCATGGCTTTCGACCACGTATAGGAGACTAGGTAAGTGAGCCCGTGCGCCGCCGTCTTCTTGACGCTGACTTGAAGCCCGTTATAACTGGCCATCCCCACGCTCCTGTCATACCAGGTCGGAGCAATATAAGGAAACAGCGCCCGCGATTGCGGCGTTCCAGGACCGGGAGTAAGTGCGGTGTTATAGTATCCGCAGCACGGCAGCGCCACCGAATGGGAGCCCACATAATTGACCGTGACGAGGGTGTCGGAACTAACCTGGCGCTGCACGCCGATGTTCCATTGCTCGGAATACGGATTGCGGGCATTCGGGTCGGTATAATATGCCACCTGGCTGAAAGGATTTGCCGGCGGCAGCGGATTGACTTTGTCGCCTACCCCCAGCGGATCCTCCGCGGTCCGGTTCGGAATGTTGGCGTTCAGGTTGTTGCCGCGCGCCAGCAGCACAGAGGGCCACAGGCCGCCGTAGTTCTGCGCGGCCTGTGCAATGGCCGCCCAATTATCCGTGAACATGCCAAATGACGCACGGATGGCCGTCTTGTTATCCAACCGGAACGCCAGCCCCACTCTCGGCTGGAAGTTCGTGTAGTCGTTATGCACCAATGCATTGCTGCTGCCCACCACGACGTGCGCCGGCAAGGTCCCGCCGGGAATGCAGGGGGCCTGTCCGACGCTCTGGCACGAACCCAAAGACCCCGCCGTCTTCGTCAGCACATAATTTCCCGTATTGAAGTCGATCCCGCCCGTCATTTGGCTGTTGGCTATGCTCGGATCGAGAACCGGAATGAAGGTGACATCGTAGCGCAGCCCCAGGTTCACGGTCAGTCTATCGGTGGCTTTCCACTGGTCCTGCGCGTACAGGCTGTCCACCCACCCGCCGCTCAAGTTGTTCACCCGGCTACGCCTTTCGGTGTTGTCCGGAACGCCGAGCAGAAAAGATGCAAATGCGTTTCCGGTCCCCCCGGGGCTTTCCAGGTTGGCGGTCTGAAAGGGGATGAATCCGATGTTGTCGTTGGCGAGAACTCCATAGTTATTGTTGCTGTCGATTTCCCCGCCGACATTGAAGATGTGCCTCCCGCGAACCAGAGAGAAGCTGACTTTTCCCAGGTAGATGTCCGAAGCGCTGTTCAGAGCGAGATTTTCGCCGCCGCCCGCATAGCCCGTAATCGAGACATTGGGAATCAGACAGCTCTTGGCTCCTCCGAACCCGCACGCAAACCCGGGAGAAAATCCGCCGGCGATGCCCGGTGCGCCGGAAATGTAGCTGGCTGTCGAGGAATAGGCGCTCACCCTCCCGAACTGCACTTGCAGAACGGCCGATGGACTGAACGTGTGCAGCCAATTGACGCCCAGGTTGTAAGCCGGGTAGACATTCGAGTTTTGGGACCCCAGGAATACCCCTTGGGAATCGATCTCCCGCCGGAAACGGCTGAACCGGAACCAGAACGAGTCTTTCGTGCCGGCCTGCTGGTCGATGCGAATGTCGTACCCCAAGGCGTCATTGATGCTCGGCGTGTTGGCGATTCCGTTGATGCCGGCCACACCGGAATTGAGTACCGGCTGCGGGTACAGCGCCTTGTACGCTTGCGTATGGGGGTCGATCAGGTTCCCCGGTATTTGGTTGCCCGGAAAGGGGTCGCGCAGATATTGCCCGGGATGGTTGGGGTCGGGCCGGGTGGTGAAGGGGTTGAAAATGGGCTGGGGCACGCCGCTGAAGTCGCCGACGAACTCGGCCGGCGTGGGAGTGAGGAACAGCGATTGCCCCGCGGTGTGATTCACAAACTGTTCTATTCCGAAAAAGAAGAACGTCTTGTTGCGGCCGTTATAGAACGGCAAGTCCACCGGGCCCCCGATATTGCCTCCGAACTGGTTCTGCACGAACGGAGTCACGGCTTTCAGAAACGGGCTGCGGGCGTCGAAATCCGTGTTGCGCATGAATTCCCACAGCGTGCCATGCAGGTCGTTGGTGCCCGATTTAGTGGCAATGTTGATCACCCCGCCCATCACGCCGCCGAATTGCGCCTGGTCGTTATGCGAATCGACCTTGAATTCCTGAAGATCGTCCACGATGGGTTGCACGGCGTACGAACTCGTCAGCGATCCTTCGTTGTTGATCCCGTCCAGCAGGAAGAAGTTGCTCCGGTTGTTCTGCCCGTTAATCGCCGGGATAGTGTAACTCCCCACCGGCCCGACCCCAAACCCCGTATTCTGTGACGTATTAATCCCACTGACCCCCGGTGTGAGCGTGAGTAATTGGGTGAAGTTCCTGCCGTTGAGCGGCAGATCGTTGACTTCCCGGCGCACGATCGCGGTCCCCAACTCGGCGGTGGAACCCTCCACACGCACCGCCGACGCCTCCACCGTCACTCCTTGAGTGACCGCGCCGACCGACAGCGTAAAGTCGAAAGTCGCGGTTTGGTTGACCGCCAGCGTGATGCCGGATTGCCCGGCCGACTTGAACCCTGTCTTGCTCGCTTCCAGGCTGTACGGCCCCGGAGGAATGTTCAGCAGAACGTATGCTCCGCTGCCATTGGTAACCGTCTTGCGGTCCACGCCCGTGTCCACATTGTGCAAGACCATGGAAACATCCGGAACGACCGCTCCGGAGGAGTCGCGCACCACGCCGTTAACCGACGCGGTGGAAAGCTGAGCCCGCAGCGCCTGCGCGAGCAGGCCGGCCATACAAACCAGGACCCAGACCGTGGCCAGACACCGTCTCCGGCCGGAACTCGCAACCAAAAGAGATGGTTTCACGACGATTACCCCTTTTTCATCGAATTAGACTTGTCGTATGCGGTCACCCCAGCCAGACGTTCCCCTGCGCGCCCGGCCTCAACCCGTGCGGTCCATGCGGACCCCGCCGGCCTCTCAC
>JAJYLS010000195.1 GCA_021787555.1 Acidobacteriota bacterium
ACGCCGCCGGCGGCGGGCACCGTGTAGACATCCACGTTGCCGTCGTATTCGCCCGTGAACGCGAGCGTCTCGCCATCCGGCGAGAAGCTGGGAAGGGTTTCGATCCCGATCCCCGTGGTCAGCCGCGTGGCAACCCCGCCCTCCCGGCTGACTGTCCATAGATCGCCGGCATAGGCGAACGCGATGCGGGTCTTGCTCAAAGCCGGGCCGTGCAGCATATAAGTAGCCCCGCCCGCGGCGATGCCGGCCTGAACGGCCGCGAAATAAACGAGCGATCGAAAAGTCCTCATCGGACACACCTCACACGGGGGCCGAGGGACGCCAAGCAGCCTCCCGGTACGATTCATTCTCCAGAATCGCCCCCCAGTGTAGCTGAACTCACGACTTTTCGGTCCGTAAGTCCGCGGTTTTCCTGCCCCTCCTACGGCGCCGAGCGCACCACCTGCACCGGCCCCAGCAGCCCGGAGGGCAGCAGCGGCGAATCGGCGTGGTAGAACTGCATCACGGTGAAGGTGTACTTCTTAGTGACGCCGGGTTGCTGGTCGCCCACAATGCGGTTGACCCACAGGTTCGTCACCTTGATCTCCAGCGTGTTCGCCCCCGGCTTCAATGCTGTGGTGGCGCTCACGCGGAAGGGCGTCTTCCAGACGATTCCCAGCGGCTTTCCGTTCACGGTGACCTCGGCCAGGTTCTTCACTCCGCCCAGGTCGAGCCACAGACGCGTGCGGGAGCGGAACCAATCCGCCGGCGCCTGAATGGTTTTGGTGTAGGTCCCCGTGCCTGAGAAGTACTTCACGCCCGCATCGGCGTTCTCCGTCCAGGAGTCCAGCCGGTCGAGCGTGATCTCCGCCGGCGCGCCGCGGTCCGGCTGAAAAGCCACTCGCCACGGCCCTTCGACCGTCGCCAGCGCGGTTTCCACCGGGACCGGCAGCCTGCGCGAGGGCGCGCTGGCGGCCTTGCGGAACACCACGAAGACGGTTTCGCTGGGCTCCAGCCGCAGCGGCACGATGGTGCGCCCGCCCTCCATCCGGTAGGAAGCCGGCTCGATCTCGCCCGTCTGCGGATGCCACAACTCGGGCGCCTTGCCCGTCACGCGGAAGCTGGCATCCACTGCCTCCGGCCGCGCTTGCCGGTTATCCACCCAGTAGCTTTCGCCATCCGCGAGGTGCCGGTGGACGTACAATAGCAGCGTGTCGCTCTCCGGCTTGGTGTAGTCGAAATCCGGCGTCACCCCCAGCGCTTCCAGCGCCTCGCCCGGCGTCTCGCCGGCATAGATTTTGCCTTTGCCGGCAGAGCACACGCCGTGGTCGCTGCACCAGAGCCCGCCGGCGAGGGCCTGGAACTCGGCCTGGCTATCGGCCAGGCTTGGGGAATCGGTCGGTTTCGGCCCCGACACCACCGCACCCGCGTTCACCAGGTCCCGGATCTTGCGCAGCACCGCCAGCGGCATGTGGCGGGCGTTCGCGTCCAGCGCCAGCAGGCGGTAGCTCATGCCGCTGGGCGTGATGATGCGGCCATTGGCCACCTCCAGCCGGTGTAGCAGGACATCGGAGCTGGCGAAATCGAAGTTGTACCCCGCCGGGATATCCGGCCGCTCCGCACCGAACAGGGCGGTAATGTTGGAGTCCTCGCCGTAATAGTAGACCACGTCGGCGGCGAACTTGCCCTGTTGCAGCATGTAGGAGCTGCGCGCCAGGTAGCTCACCCACGGCTTGGCTATCTCCGCCCACGTCTCCAGCCGCGTGAACCACTGCCCGAACGGCCCCAGGCTCAGCCCCGGCCGCTTGTCCGAAACCGGCTGGTGCACCGAGGTGTGGATGACGAAGCGGTTCAGCCCCATGGCCAGCTCCGCATCGGCGGTGGGCTTGAGCGTCTCGGGCGAAAAGGTGAAGGCGCCGCTGGCCGCGGTCAGCGATTCCGCCGCCACCAGGTTCTGCCCGTAAATATGGGCCACGGAGGCCGATTCGCGAATATCGGAGTTCCAGTTGAACGGCTGCCGGCCGGTCCACATGGCGCTCATGGGCACGTCCGCCGTGCGCTTCACGTCCATGCCATCCGCGATGATGGCGCGGCCCACCTCGTGCGATTCCGAATAGCGGCCCATGCCCCGCGCGTGCAACAGCGTGGTCAACTGGTCGTAGTGGTTCTCCGCCGTCAGCTCGGCGATGGTCTTGCGGAAGTCCCACAGGAAGCGGTCGCTCGCTTCGCCGCTCTCCACCACGCGCCCGGCCAGCACCGGCAGCCACGGATGCATGTCGTAGCCGCGGCGCTTGCGGAACTGGGCCATGATGTCGTCGGTCCAGTTCTCACTTCCCGCCTCCCAGCTATCCGTCACCACGTATTGCAGGCCGCGCTTGCCCATCAACGGCCCCACCGTATTCTTGAACATATCCAGGTAGTGGTCTTCGTAGTGCTTCACGTCGGCGGCGTTCAGCTTGTCCACCTCCAGGCCGGTCGCTTCCGGCGTGGCGGGATGGTTCGTGGTGCCCATCAGCGAATAGCCCAGCCGCATGACGATCCACTGGCCGGGCGGCGGCGTCCAGTTCAGCGTCCCGTCGGGCCGCATGCGCGAGGTCAGGTCGATGACGCTGGCTTTGTTCACCTCATCCGCGGCGGGCACCGGCGGGGTGGGCGCATCGTACAGCCCGGTGGCCAGGCCGAAGGCGGCCTTGTCCTCGAAGCGGTTCACGCGCGCGCCCGTGTGCAGCACCAGCTCGGCGATGCGCACGCCGGCCGGGGGGCGGACTCCCCGGCCGCTCATGGCCGCCATCGCGCCCAGCCGCAGCAGCTGCTGCGCGGTGAAGCTGACGCGGAAAAACCGGGCGGTGGCGGGCGCAAACGAAATCGTGCGCTCCGCGATGCTGCCATTGGGCAGCGGCGCCACCGTATGGAACGCGACGCCGTCGTTGCTGGCTTCGAGGGCTTCGCCGTTGCGGCCGGCGCTGCGGCCGCGGCCCGCTCCGGCTACCACCAGGGTGATGCCGCGGAAGGTCTGCGGGGAGGCGAACTCGAACTGAATCCAGGATTTCTGCCTCCGCGGCGCGGCCGGCAGCAGCTCCGAGTCCACCAGGTTGCCGTCGGTGAGCGCGGCCAGCGTGAAGGACCCGCCGCTGGAAGTCACCTTCGGCTGAAGCTCCGCCATCGGCCTGTCAAGCGCGGGCGCGCGGTAGCCCACCACGACGGCATCCGCGTAAAAATCGGATGGCGGCTTGAACTCGTGCCCGTTGTTCGAGCCCATCCGCTGCTGGAACGGCAGGCTCTGGAATGGCCCGGTGACGCTCGGTGGCTTGGCCAGCACCCCGCTGAACGGCTGGCCGCCCGGGACCCGCGTCTCGCTCCATACGTATTTCTTCATGCCCTCCGATGGCGGCACCCACGGCCCGCCGCTCTCGCTCCATCCCGGCGAGCCCGCGATGGCCGCCTCCAGCCCCAGCTTATCGGCCTCCGTCATGGCGTAGCGGAAGGCCGCCTTCCAACCCGGGGTCATGTAAGCCAGCCGCTCGGCGACCACCTGCGGGGTGTTGATCGCGGCGTCGAAATTCTGGAAGCCGCCGATCCCCACGCGATGCATCCATTCCAGATCGAGGCGGATGCCTTCCTGGGTGATGTTGCCGTTCATCCAGTGCCACCAGACCCGCGGTCTGGCGCTCTCGGGGGGATTGCGGAAGCCTTGCTCCAGCGCGTCCGCGCCCGGCTGCGCGGTAACGCAGACAACGGCCAGCGGGGCGAGCGAAACGGCAGCCAGTCCGAAAAGCGCGATTCGTTTCGAGATCTTCATTGGGGGTCTCCAGGCGCCATGCCGGTGCCCGGCGGGACGGCATAGCGATTTCCAAAAACCGATGTTCTGTAAAAAAACATCCTACTGCAAATCCCCAAAAAGGGGATAGGCGCATTTTTCCCGAGGGTTTCCAGGTGGTCAGCGGCGGCACCGCGTTGCCGTCATACGTGAAACATGCGCTCGGCGATGCCGGTCAATTCCTTCGCCACTCCCGAGCATCCCGAGTCGTCGATGCGATTCTGAAATTCTCCCGGGTCTTTCCGGACATCGTACAACTCGCACCGGCTCCACGAAAGGTAGTTCAGTTTCCACTCGTTCGTCCGGACCATTAGAATCGGCGGCTTTCCCACGTACCGGTCGTCGCGCGTAAAAACTTTCCGGCAGAAGTAATACTCCGAGTACGCAAACTCCCTGGGCGTGTACCGCTCATTGCGCATCAGCGGCGCAAAGCTGCGCCCCACCACCTCCTTGGGAGCCGCCTGGCCGCACAACTCGGCCAGCGTAGGAAACAGGTCCACCTGCTCGATCAACTCGTGCCGCGCGGTGCGCGAGAGCGCGCGGTCCGGCACGCTCACCAGCAGCGGAACGGCTACCGATTGCTCGTACATGTTGTGCTTGGTCCACATCCGGTGGGCGCCCGCCATTTCGCCGTGGTCGGACGTGTAGACCACCACCGTGTTGCGGTCCAGTCCGAGTTCCCGCAGGGTGTCGTAGACACGCCCCACGCAGGCGTCCATCTGGGTGATGTTGCCGTAGTAGCCCGCCAGCGACCGGCGCAACTGGTCGTCGGTTTGCGTGTACCAGCCGCGCTCCTTGGCCCGTATCAGGTTGCCCGGGAAGCCATCCTCCAGCTCATGACTGGATCGTTTCGGCAAGCTGAGCGGCTTGTCCGCATAGCGGTCGAAATACTGCTTCATGGGCACCAGCGGCGTGTGAGGCTTGAGATAGGACGACCACAGGCAGAACGGCCGGTTGCGGTTCTGATGCAGAAATTCGACCGTCTTTTCCGCATACCAGTTGTCCTGGAAAAATCGCGCGCCCAGCTTGGACGGGCGCCCGCCAACGCCTTCCGCCCCGCCCTGGTCCCGCTTCACCATTTCCCGCTCTTCCTTGGTAAGGGTCGCCAGAAAATCGTCCAGGTACAGGCGATAGTCGAACCCGTGCCGCTGCGTCTCGTCGACGAAGTGCATCTTGCCGATGGCGCCGGTCAGGTATCCGCGCTCCCGAAAGTAATGAGCGATCGTGCGCACGCTGGCCGGCAGCGGGTCGTCCAGGATCTTCGCGCCGTGGGTGTGCGGGTAAAGGCTGGTGACGATCGATCCGCGCGAAGGCACGCACACCGGCGCCTGGCAGTAGACCCGGTCGAAGCGCACGGCCGCTTTCGCAATCTCGTCGATGTGAGGCGTCTCGACTTCGCTGCTGCCGTAACAGCCGGAATCTTCCCGCTGGTGCTGGTCCGAGCACAGAAAAAGCAGATTCATCTGCGAAGTTTTCGCACGCAGCACAAAAGGGCCGAGCGAAGCCGCCGTCAAAAATTCTCGCCGGTTTACCATGGGATCAATGTTAATCGATTACCGGCCAAAGCCGGTAGAGTCCCGGAAACTCCGCCCGGAACTCGCGCTTCACCGTGATACTCTGGTAGCGACCATGACCCGGCGGAGGGGTGATTTCCCGGCGCTGGCGGCCGGCAACGGCCCCAACGATCCGCTGACCGGCCCTTCTCGGGCGGCATCCTCGCGCCCCCCGGCTGAAACTCGGTCTTCCACCCCATGAAGCTCACTCGAAAGGCATTCTCGCGCCGCCGCTTTCTATCGGCTTGTTCAATCGCAACCCTCGCGACCGGAGGCCGCAACGCAACGGCCATGCCGGCCGCCGGCGGGCGAATCGAAGATATCCTGCGCCGCCTCACGCTGGAAGAGAAAATCGGTCTCTGTTACGGCAGTTTTGAGGCCGGCGGCGTTCCCCGTCTCGGCATCCAACCGATCAAAATGCTGGATGGCCGCCAGGGCATTCGTCCCATCGACAAAACCACTCGCACCACTTCGCTCCCCTGCACGCTTTCCCTCTCTTGCACGTGGGACACCGAGGCTGCCGCCGCTTTCAGCGGCCTGCTCGCCGAAGAGTTGCTGGCCCTGGGACAGAACGTTTTGCTCGCGCCCTGTATGAACCTCGCGCGATCTCCTTTGGGCGGACGGAACTTCGAAAACCTCGGCGAAGATCCCTTCCTCGCGGGCTCGATGGCGGCCGCTTATATCCAGGGCGTCCAGCGATTGGGCATCGGCGGCTGCGCCTGTATCCTGGTGGCCAACGACTACGAAGCGCGCCGCCATTTCACCAGCTCCAACATGGACGGCCGCACCCTCCGCGAAATGCACCTCCTGCCGTTTGAAATGTCCATCACCGATGGCCACGTTTGGGTAATGATGGCCGCCAACAGTCTTCTGAACGGGACGCATATTGCCGCCAATCGCCGCCTGGTTCAGGAGATCGTTAAGGATCGGCTCGGCTTCGACGGCGTGATGCTGACCGATTGGCGCGCGGCTTACGATACGGTGCCCACCGCCCTGGCCGGAACCGACATGACCACCGGCTTTTGTTCCTACGTATTCGGCGACGGCCGGCTGCTTGCCGCGGTCCGGTCGGGCACGGTTCCGGAATCGCTCGTCGATGAGAAGGCCCGCCGGATTCTGCTGCTCTATCGACGTGCCGGCGTGCTCGATCCGCATAACCGGCCCAAGGGCGCGCTCGACACTCCGCCGCACCGCGCCCTGGCACGCCGGCTCGCCGCCGAGGGCATGGTGCTGCTGAAAAATGACCGGCGGGTCCTTCCGCTGGACGCGGCCAAACTCCGCAGCGTGCTCGTCACCGGCCCTGCCGCTGAAACAGTCCCCTTCGGCTCGGGATCCGGGGCCGTCCGGCCGCCCTTCAAGATCACCCCGCTGGAGGGCCTCCGTTCCGCCCTCGGAGATCGCGTGAAAACCGCATCGGGCGATGGCCTGCTCGACGCCGCCCGCTCCGCCGGCATCGTGCTCTTCTTTGCCCGCGACGACCAGCATGGAGAAGGCAAGGACCTGACCAGCTTCGATCTCCCCGGCGGCCAGGCGCGGACCATCGGAGAACTCGCCGCCGCTAACCCGAACACCGTGGTCGTCCTCCTCACGGGCGAAGCGATTTCGCTCGAGCCATGGGCCGATAAGGTCCCCGCAATTCTCGCGGCATGGTATGCCGGCCAATCCACGGGCGATGCCATCGCCGATGTGCTCACCGGCAAAGTCAATCCCGGCGGCAAACTCAGTTGCACTTTCGGCAAACGCCTGGACGATTATGCCTGCCACGCGCTGGGCCTGTGGCCGCCGCGGCTCATCCTCGATAAGGATCCGGGAAACCCGGGCAAGACGCGCGAGGACCGCAAAGCCATTTACGCCTACGCCGCGGACTATAAGGAAGGCGTGTTTATGGGGTATCGCTGGTTCGATGCGAAGAACATCGAGCCACGTTTCCCCTTCGGCCACGGCCTCAGCTACACGACGTTTTCCTATAGCGGCCTGAAATTGGAGCGGTCCGGCCTCGCGCTCGGCCTGGAGTGTACCGTCAGGAATACGGGCGGGCGCGACGGAACGGAAGTGGTGCAGGTTTACGTCGAGCCGCCCAAATCGTCCGTGCCGCGTCCTCCGCGCGAATTGAAAGGTTTTGCGAAAGTGAACCTCCGGGTCGGAGAGAGCACTCGCGTCCGAATCGCCCTCCGCCCGAGCGCTCTGGCCTTTTACGACGAACGCAGCGGAAAGTGGCGCGCCGATGCCGGCCAGTACCGCATCCTGGTGGGCGCCTCCAGCCGCGACATCCGCCTCCAGGCACACCTGAACCTTCCAACGGCACAATCGTTTGCTCGATTTTGACGCTCATCCCGCATTGGACAATTGCCCCGGTTGCGCGAGGGCCGTCCGGCTTAGTATCCTGGAAGTTCCCTACAATGTAGGCCTCGCTTTGGGTGGGGTCGCATTGCGGGCATGTGGTTCTGGACGGGTGGCCGAGCGGCTAATGGCAACAGACTGTAAATCTGTCGCTCCTTGCGAGCTACGGAGGTTCGAATCCTCCCCTGTCCACCAGGAGAGTTTTCGCTATTGAAGGCCCGGGTGGGCCGCGATAGCGGGCCGTTGTAGCTCAGTTGGTAGAGCGCGTCCTTGGTAAGGACGAGGTCACCAGTTCAATCCTGGTCAACGGCTCCAGAAATTTGAGCAGGAGAGCGGAATGCCTCGCGACATCATCACGTTCCAGTGCACGGAGTGCAAGAACCGGAACTACTCATCGACGAAGAACAAGAAGACCACTACGGAGCGGCTGGAACTGAAGAAGTTCTGCCCTTACTGCCGGAAACACCAGGTGCACCGCGAAATCAAGTAAAATTGTATGGGATGCCCCCGTGCCGGGGGTGTCACACAGGGGCGTAGGTTTAACGGCAGACCAGCGGTCTCCAAAACCGCGAGTGGGGGTTCGAATCCCTCCGCCCCTGCCATTGACCCCGCATATCATTTGGGTGTCAGTCAAGGAAGATTTATGGCCGAGGAAGCAAAGAACTGGGTGCGAAGGACCAGAGACTACATCGAGGAGCTCAGGCAGGAGATGCGCCGGGTGAGCTGGCCGAACCGCAGACAGGTGGAGGGCACCACCGCGGTGGTGATCGTCTCGGTGTTCCTGTTTGCGGGGTATTTCGCCATTGTGGATTCGATCCTGCAAAAGGCCACGAACAGCCTTTTTACCTTTTTCACGAAGTAGGCAATATGGAAGTCGAAAAAGACGTACAGTTCGACGAAGTGGCGGGAGGTCATTCCGAAACCGCATCGGATGCCCCCGGGCACGCTCCGGAAGGGCCGGAGCAGCACTAGGAAGCGCCCGCCGAGACATCCGCCGCGGAAGAGCCCGCCCCCGGGCCTGAAGAGGAAACCGCGGAAGCCGAGGCTTCGCCCGAAGCCGAACAATCCGAACCCGCGCCGCCTGAACCCGCGCCACAGCCTCAGGCCTATGACGAATCCTCCCCTAGAAAGTGGTACATCATCCACACCTACTCGGGGTTCGAGAACAAGGTCGCCGAATCGCTGCGCACGCGCGCCGAAGCCTTTGGATTTGCCGACAAGATCGGCCAGGTCTTGATTCCTACCGAAGAAGTAGTCGAACTCCGCAACGGCAAGAAGGTCACCAGCAAGCGGCTCGTCTATCCGGGCTACGTGCTGGTGGAGATGGAGATGAACGACGAGCTCTGGCACGCCGTGAAGAATACCCCGCGGGTCACGGGCTTTGTGGGCGGCGGGAATGCTCCCGTCCCGCTCAGCGCCGACGAGGTAAACCAGATTCTCTACCGCCAGGCCTCCGCGGCCGAGCGCCCGCGGCCCAAGATGACCTTCGAGAAGAACGACATGGTACGGATCATCGACGGACCGTTCGCGAGTTTCTCGGGTAAGGTGGACGAAGTCAATACCGAGCGCGGCACCCTGCGCGTCATGGTGACGATTTTCGGCCGGCCCACGCCGGTGGAGTTGGAGTTCTTGCAGGTCGAAAAAGTTTAGCGCCACGGGCCTGCCGGCCTGTGCAGATCGAGAAGGATACGTATGGCGAAAAAAGTTACCGCTCAGGTGAAGCTGCAAATTCCGGCCGGAAAGGCCACGCCCGCCCCGCCAGTGGGAACCGCGCTGGGGCCGCAGGGCGTGAATATCATGGACTTCTGCAAGGCGTTCAATGCGAAGACCTCCGGCAAGGATCAGGAAGGCCTGATCATTCCCGTGGTGATCACCATTTACTCCGACCGCAGCTTCACGTTCATCACCAAGACCCCGCCGGTGCCCGTGTTGATCAAGCGGGCGGTCAACCTGGCGAAGGGCTCGGCCGAGCCGCATAAGAACAAGGTGGGCCGGATTACGCAGAAACAGGTGGAAGAGATCGCCAAGATCAAGATGCCGGACCTGAACTGCTTCGACCTGGAAGCTGCCATGCGCTCGGTAGCGGGCACGGCGCGCAGTATGGGCGTGGACGTCGTCTAGCAGCCCGTGGCAAAACTCGTCGAGTCGGAAAAGCGGGGACTGGCTCCGAAATTCCGCGCCGCTAACCCCCGCTAACCCGCCCCTAACCCCGCTAACCCCCGCTAACCCGCTGGAAACAGAACACACCTCCCCGCGGAATTTCGGTGCCTGTACCCGGTTTTCCACGGCACCTACTTCTACCACGGGCTGCTAGGGCCGCACGCCCCCTGCCGCCATCGCACGGCCGCTTCGGTGGTCTCCTTGCCCGGTGCCTCGCGCATCTGGCAGCCTCAAATCTATCCGCAATCGCTTCCTCTTCCCCTGGATCAGGTAGATCCCCGAGAACTGGAAATACAACTTCCGTTAGACAAAATAAGCTAACTATTTGAAACTTAACAGCTTGTCTGCAAATTGTTAAAATTTCTACGTATTTAACAGTCTGTGCGGAGAAATACAAGTTGTCCAAGCTTTTAGGTTTCACGTGGCTGGGAATCGTCCTTGGTGTTGGAAACGCCGTTTGGGCCCAATCCTCGTTGACTCTCGCGTCGAGCACTGCGACGGCCGGAAGCACCGTCGCTCTGAATTTGTCCTTGTCGTCGCCCGCGGGGAGTGAGCCGTCAGCCCTCCAGTGGACGCTCAGTTATCCCGCGTCCAGTATTGCAAGCATTGGCGTGACTGCAGGTGCGGCCGCGACCGCGGCAGGCAAATCGGTATCCTGCACTGCCGGCGCGACCGGCTATTCCTGTTTGGTCTGGGGCCTCAATTCGAACGCGATTCCGAACGGCGTGGTTGCCGTTGTCGCGGCCACCTTGAATCCCGGCGCGACGGCCGCGTCCATCGGCATCAACAATGCCTTAGGTGCTTCCTCGGCGGGCTCTTCTGTGACCATTTCCAGTGCGGGGGGCCAGATCGCCGCGGCCCAGGCTGCCTCCGTCGCTATGAGCACTTTGGTCTGCAATCCTGCTTCGGTGGGTCCGAACGGAACGTCCACCTGCACGGTTGCCCTGAGCGCTCCAACGGCAGCCGCCAGCCTCGTGACGCTCACATCGAGCTCCAGCAGCGTGACCGTGCCCACATCCGTCAGCATCCCGCAGGGCAGCAACACCGCTACCTTCACAGCTACCGCCGGTGCCTTCTCGGCGAGCCAGAGCGCCACGGTCACGGCCACGCTGAACGGTTCCTCCGTCCAGACCTCGATCGCGCTGGTCGCCCAGATGCAGGTCAGTTCTCTTCAATGCACGCCCTCCATCCTGATGCAGAATGCCAGTACCTCCTGCACCGCCACTCTATCCCAGACCGCCCCGTCCACTGGACTCTCGGTGACGCTAACTGGAGCGGCAGCCGGCCTCTCGGTCTCGGCTTCGGTCACGGTTCCCGCCAGCGCCACTTCCGGCAGTTTCACCGTTACGGCCGCGACAATCTCTCAGAATCAGACCGTTACCCTCGTGGCGGCGCTGAATGGCTCCTC
>JAJYLS010000196.1:0-7046 GCA_021787555.1 Acidobacteriota bacterium
CTTGCGCGTGCGACGGATGCGCTCGGCGATGCGATCTCGGATGGTGAGGGGCTTCCTGGTCATGATGCAAACATACGACCCCAATGTGAAGCTAATTCTATCAGAAACAGATTATTACGGCATTCTGTGACTGCCGTCTTGCTCCTGGGTTCCCTCCGAGCGCGGCAGTGCAGAATCTCGCCGCCCCAGGAGCCGTCACCCCAGCCGGTCAGTCCGGCATCGGTCTCGACCTCGACGACTGACGAGGTCACTTCCTTCATACCGAGGAGGCCGCCCGAAGCGCAGCAGTAACCCATCGGCTCAGGCAGCGCTTGGGAGATCAGGTGGATTTTAATGCCGGTGATCCTCAGATCGGGAATCGTTCTCGCGGCCGCACGCAGTGCCGAAGCCACGGCAGCGCCACCGCATAGGGCACGAACGAAATGTCTGCGGTTGAGCATGGTTTCTAAGTAGAATACCTATTTTTTAAACTTCGCGGATCTTGCCGATACTTATAATCCGGTCCGAGGGCTACTAAAACATAACGGGCAGTAGTGTTCCCCACATTACGCCAGCCGTGATACTCGCCTGACGCAACGTAGGCGACCGATCCGGGACCCATGCGCTCGCTCTTTCCGGCGATTGTGACCTCCATCGTACCCTCGCGCATCAGGATGATCTCCTCGTGCACATGACTATGCGGCGAGTGGGGAACCTCGCTGGCTGGTAGTTCAGTCTCGTGGACCTCAATGACGAAACCTGTGTGCGTCTCGCCGTTGAGAATCGGGTGCATGGGGCTCCCCGGAAGGTGTGCCGCTCGGTCCTCGAAACGGTCAAATTTTGACGGAAGCGGCGGCGGAATCTGGGCAGCTTCTTTCACAGCTGCCATCAATGGCAGCAGCAAACTGAGATCGCGCTCGTAGCTGGGCGGGGTGTCGGCCCAAGTCTTATCCGTTCCCGGCGATAGTCCTTTGCCCGAGAGCTTGCCGGCAGTCCAGTAGATAAGGATTGAGTTCCCGTTGACAATCTCGACTATAGCCACCGCCGGATCGTTCCTGTACTGGGTGTTCGTGTATGGGTTGCGATGCCCTAGCAGCATGCGCGCGTACTCTTTCTCCAGTTCGATGATGCGCTCGTCGAAAAGCGTCACGGCCTTGGCGAAACCCAGCAGATCGTACTCGCGCACGCCGTCGTCCTTCTCAAATATACGGCCCACATTCAGATTCAAGTCGACATAAATGCCGCGCTTCTTCAATTCGGCGAAGAAGTAATCGAAGCGATCCAACTGCTCCGCATCAAAGGTGCGGCTGTTGGGCAGGCGCGCATCGATAATACCCCGCGGCGCGCGCCAATCGAAATAGTGGATCCGCCCGCAGTTCACTCCGAACCGCGCCAGATGCGCGGCATATGCGGCGGCATCTTGCTTGGCCGGGCGGTTACTTTGCAACGGAAGATTGACGCCCCCCAGGCGGAGGCGCTGGCCGTCGCCTCTCACCAGGTGCCCGCCTTCGACGCGGACGAAACCGTGCCTGCCGGCCGGCGCGTCCAGCAGGAACGACATGTCGGCCTCCACGCCCGCGTCAACGCGCCAGATCATCTCGAATGGCTTCAAATCGAGTGTCTGCGGCCAGGCGGTGACGCAAAGAACCAGCAAGATCACCACACGCATTATGTATTCTCCTCAGTCAGCATTTCAGATTCGCTTCCGCCGGTCGCCGGTCTTTTCTGAGAAAAACGGCACCCACCACCGGCTGCCAGCCTATAGACTAGTTCGTCTTCGGCTTCCAGAGGCTGCCGGGGTTGTCCCGGATCACCGAATTCGTGTGGCCGCCTTTATCAACGATCAGCTCGTGTGAAGCGGCATCGAACAGTGAGTTGTTGGCCACCACGCTGTCGGTAAGCGCCCTTAGAATCATCGCCCGCTCCGGCGATTGGGGGCGTTTCCTCTCAGCGTCTTTGCTGAATGGCCAGCCGGTCATCGAGTTGCCCGTGACCACCGTGCCACTGACGTTTTCCAGGCGGAGGTGGCAGTCGAGCCCGGAGCCGGGCTCCTGCTGATAGCCATTGTGCCGGAAAAGATTGCCGGTGATCGAATTGCCCGAAATGCGCCTGTTGCCGGATTCAGAAGCGACGATGCTGATACCGGGTCCGTAGTTTTGATCAAAAGTGCAGTTTGAAATCTGGAGAGTGTTCGCGCCGGCCGGACCCAGCACGATACCGCCACTGTGGTTCCATTCGATGCGATTCGCTGTAATTGTTACTGTTGCGAAGCTGGTTGCGTAAATCCCTCCTCGGCCGTTAGCGCTGATTTGGTTGTCCAAAATCCAGCCGTCATAGCTTCCGGTGCCGTCAATGCCACTCAACTTATTCTCGAATAGGATGCTGTGGCGAATGGCGAACACCCACGAGTTATCCAGGCGGATGCCGGAGCCCGTGAACGACATGATCCGGCAATCGTCGATGACGATGTTCTGTTCAACGCCCCCATGCTTGGCGTAGACACCGTGCATCGCCTTTCCCTTGTTCATGCCATCGAGTGTCAGGCCGACCAGACGGGTACCGACGCTTCCCTTCAGGTCAAACAGCGTCGTGAGATCGTCGGAAACCGGGCTGATCACCGTGGAGCCGCTCGTCGCGTTTCTGTATCCCCAACTGGAGTTGCCCTGGAAAGTGACGTAGGACTTGCCCGGCACAGTTCGCGTCAGATAATGACCAGGCGGGAAATACACCACGCCTCCGTTTGGCGGCAGCGATTCGATTGCTTTGAGAATGGCCTTTGTATCGTCGGTCTTTCCGTCGCCGGCAGCGCCAAAATCCCGCACATTCGCCACGGGATCGACGGGTGTGGCACGGACCGCCAGAGCCAACACAGTAATTAGCAGTAATTTGTATCTCATAATCCGTTCATAATCGTGGCCGGCAATTCTAATCGTCGGACAGACTCCCCCCTCGCGGTCGGGGCACGCCGGCCTTGCGGTAGTCGAATACAACGCCGGCGCTGCGCGCGCCGATCACTTCGATGCGGCGCAGATCGCGTGTACTGACTCCGAGTTGTTCTGCTAGACAAAGTGTGCTGTCGCAGGTCTCGAAGGGCGCGGTGCCGCGGTCGGCCATGGGATCGAAACCCATTACGGCGGCACCGACGGCATCGACGCAAACGGGGTTGGTGCCAGCCACCAGCAGGTGCGGAGTCACGTGCCGAGCTCCTGGACCGATAATCTCACAGCCCGTTTGCGCCTCGATGCCGTCAATGATGGCGAGATGGATCGGTCGGGCCGCTACCAGGTCGGCCACACAGCGCGGTACACGGTAACCTCCCTCGCGTGGGCTGCTAGAGTCGTTCTCCGGAGGCGCGGGCTTGGCCGGCTGGCGGTTGCCGACGTGGATGGGAGAACGGCCTCCCAGCGGCAGGCGGCTAGGCTCGTCCATCGGCGCGCCATCGCCGTATATAGTGCAAGGCGTGATGCCGAAACAGTTCTTCAGCGATAGTGTGATGCCGGCGGTCACGTGCACCTTCATCTTGCCGATAGAGACGAACACATCGCAGTCGGCGTACGAATGATTGAGGTCAAAGGCAGGGAACAGCAGACCGCCATGCGGAACGGGAAAGCGGATATACTTCTTGCCATATCCCAGGAAATTCGTGTTTTCAAACTCCACGTTATCGGCCGCACGCGTGAACATAGCGGGATCCCAGCCGGCGGCCGCAATGTATTCCTGGACCGGCTCGGCGGATTTCCACGGGCTTTCGAGCAGGCGGATGCGGCGGGCGCCGGCTTTCCCGGGCAACTGAACCGCGGCGCCGATGAGGTCCGGGTTCGTCCACGTCGTGCAGCCGAGCGGGAGATAGCCCAAGCGTTCATCCGGATTACCGGTAAGGTTGATCTTAACCGCTACAGTTTTGCATTTAACGAGGCGTCCCAATCCACCGATCTGGTCGAACATGGCGCGCAGCGTGGCGTGCATTTCAGCGCCGTAAGAAGAGCAGCGGGCCAGGGCCACGGGGGCGACGGGCGCCTCGCCTGCGTGCGCGGCTCGGGGCAACAGGCCGGCGCCGAGCAGGGCCTTCCCGCTGCCAGCCAACAGGCTACGGCGCGTCATGGCGCAGTTCCATGAAGACCCATTCATCACAACGCCCCTTCGCGGCTCATGAGTGAAACTCCAGCGCCGCGTAATTGGAAAACGGCGGCAGATGCAGTTCCAGCCTACCCTCCACCAACGCCGGCTGCAAGTGAGTAGGGAGGACTGATCCGATTACATACAGAGTAGCCGATCTCCACGAATGAGCCATCGCCACGCTCACGGACCCGTACGGCCGGCTGGCGAAACCAACGAGTTGGAGCACGGCGGCACGCCCATCCGGTGCGACTGAGTAATGTTCCCAAAGAGAGGCAGCGTTGAAGAGCGTGAATGGGTCGCTACGGCGGCGGATGAGGTTGTGAACATCGGCCGCAAGGAAATAGGGGTCATCCCGATCCAGGGTTGCGGCCGCGATAGCACCTTGACCGAGGGGCCTCCACTCGTATCCCGCCACAGGGCAGGAGATCGGTCTTCCCCCGCCAAAGGAGGCAGCGACAGCGCGGGGCACGATCACCAGACCGCCGGAGCGAGCGAAAGCGAGGAGCCTGGACTGGAGCGCGGCCGTAGGCGGCTCGCGATCAAGGTAAAGGACTGCAAGGAGGCCTTCGAGACTGGGGTTGCCGTCCGAACGACTCAGAACGCGGTACAGAAGCTTGCGGCGGGCAGCGAGATTCAGAAACTCCTGCCCCATGAATTCATTGTTGCCGGCGAAGTCGGACATGACACCCACTGGCCCCGAGCGCGGCCAGGCGTTCCAAGAACGATGCGTTTGGAAAAACCTGAGCGCTGCGATGATGGCGTCCCACGTGCGCAGAGCCTCGGGATCTCCCGTTGCCACGCCTTCTTGCCGTTTATCGTCGAGGATCACCATCCAGCGGGCGCCGGCGGCGGCGGAATCAGCGATCGCCGTAGTGTAGGCCGCGGCTGCCGGCGTGGCATCGTCCTTGGGGCGCTCAAACCCCAGCCAGATCGCGCGGCGTGGTGCGCGCGCGGCAGCCAGCCGCTTCACCCAGGTATTGGAATCGATCCATGGCGCGCCGGTGGGGCCGGCGTCGGCGTCGCCGCGTGCCGGCGGTTTGAGTTGCGGCCAGACGAGGCCGGTGATGGCCACCTGCGGGGCGCTTATGTTCCACTTCACCTGATCGAACGGAGCAGCGCCTAAGGCCGCCCATTCCATTGTCTCCATTCCTTTGGCGCGCGCAGCGTCCACGATCCCCCGTGCGCTCGCGAGCCGGTCAAACAGGAAACAATTAATAGGGCCGTTGGAAAACAACCGCAGCAAAGCGGGATCGGTCCATGCAGCCAGCCAACGGAAGGGAACCAGCCGATCGGATATCAGGGACTCACCCACGCCGCCTCCTGATTCTCATCCGCAGACCATGTCAGATTGAGCGTTTGAGCCCGGGCTGGAAAAGCGCGCCTCGCTTGGTCAGGCATAGCGATCTCCTTTCCGATCACTCTACCAGGTCAAGCGGGGCCTCAGAGCAATTCCACGCTCCCGGGTTTTACCAGTAAATCTTCCCGGCCAATTGAACCTGCTGCGGCAAATTGGCCTGACTCGTAATCAGCCCGAATGAGGGGCTGCCCGCGCTCGTGTTTGGGGCGCCAAATTGCACGTTGTTGAGCGCATTGAAGGCTTCGATTCGGAGTTGGAACCGGCCGCTCTCTCCCAGCTTTGGAATGGGGAAAGTTTTGAAGAGGGAAAGAGAAGAATTGTTCTTTCGGCTACTTGGATTGGGCGATTTTGGCCTGGAGTTTTAGCACGGCTTGAGAGATCTTTTCAAGCCGGCGGAGCGTGGTCGGGCTCGGGTGTAGGGGTGCACGTCAAATTTGTAGGCGGAAGTTCAAGTTGTGCCGTCGGGTTTTGATCCATACGGGATTTGAGCTAGGCCGCGATCATGGCATCGCTTTCGTACTTCTGCGAGAACGGTGGGTTTTGTGATTGCGTGATTGCAAGCAATGTCGGGCGAACGGTATTGAGCCGGGGCCGAGAGTGAGTGCTGACGCTCGGCTGATTGTTTTGGAGATGTTGGCGCGTGGCGGGCTGAGGCCCGGGGTGGCAACAAAGTAGATACTTCCCCGGCCGTCGTTCGCCGGCCCTTCCGTAAATCCGCAAGATTCGCGACGGACGCAGCGAATACGCCCATCAGCCACCAGAACGGTCTGAAGATCGTCCGACTCTCGAAATCCAGCCTGGTTCACTTTGGCTCCCCGGAACCTCTCGCCACAGCCCCGCCTGGGTTTATCCGCTCCCGGCCTCAAGAATAGGTAATAATCACCTTACCCACAGCCGTACTCCGCCTTTGAATGAGATCGATCGCTGCCGAAAATTGATCCAATGTCACACGATGGCTGATTAAGTCTACGAGTTTAAGTTGACCCTGGCTCAACAGATCGAGCGTCCGCACCCACGACCGCCGCGTGTAACCGTGTACTCCCCTAACCGTGAGATCATTTGCAACCAGGGTCTGCGCACCGAATGAGAGATTTTCTTCTGGAGGCGCACTGCCGATGAACAACACATAACCGCCGGATCTCACAAGCCTCAATGCGAGTTCCATTGCGGCGGCGCCAGGGGCGCAATTTACGATGAGATCCCAGCTTCGAGTCACAGCCGATAAACTGCTCGTACAGATGAAGTCTGTTGCGCCGGCCTGAAGGGCTGGCTCCCGCTGAGTCCCCGAAGCATCGATCGCCGTTATTAAAGAAGGATTGTGAAGCAACAGAAGTCGAATGGCAAACTGCCCCAGCGGCCCGCAACCAATTACTGCAACGCTGAACCCAGGTGGAAGGGATATACCATCGATGCCTCGCAGGACTGTGGACGCGGGCTCGACCAACAGAGCCTCGTCCAAACCAATGTGATCGGGCACGCGGTGGCAGGACTGAGCGGGCGCAACAACGTATTCCGCCAGCCCACCGTGCTGCGTAAACCCGATCTGTTCATGTTTTTCACAAAGATGCACTTTGCCGGCCCGGCAGTACGA
>JAJYLS010000196.1:7056-11241 GCA_021787555.1 Acidobacteriota bacterium
TGTCCACACGGGAGGTAGCCCTCGACAATGACGCGGTCGCCCACGGCCCAGTCTCGCACGCGGGCGCCGATATCCATCACGGTTCCTGCCCATTCATGCCCAGGTATGAGAGGATAGCGAACAAAGTCCGGATGCATGGTCCCACGGAGGATCTTCAAGTCCGTGCCGCAAATCCCGCAACACGCCGTGCGAATCAAGACCTCTTCATCGGAGCAGGTTGGTTTGGGAACTTCGACAACTGCGAACTTGTTTGGTGCCGAAACCAGGACTGCGTTCATCGTCATACTTCCCCCCTAACCCCGCGCCTTTGTCACCAGTCCGCTACTGAGCCATCGCTATGAAAGCACGCCCGTGTCCCATCCGGCTGATAGGGGTGCTTGAGCGCCTCTGCTTCTATAACCTCCATTCCAAGCCCCGGCCCCTCGGGAAGAAGGAACGCGCCGCTTTCCATGGCCAGCGGAGGGCGAACAATGTCGTTTCGCCACGGAACATCTTTGCGCAGCGCCTCTTGAATGAGATAGTTCGGCGTCGCGAAGCCAACGTGGATAGACGCCGCGGTGCTGATAGGTCCGCCGGGATTATGGCAAGCAACCGATATAAGGTATGTTTCCGCGGCTGCCGCGATCCGGCGCGCCTCGCTAATGCCTCCACAGTGGCATACATCCGGCTGGATCACGGCACAAGCGCGTTTCTCCAGGACTTCGCGGAATTCCCAACGGGTAACCATCCGCTCTCCGGTGGCAATTGGGAAGGGAAGAGCTCGCGAGACTTCGACGAGAGCATCCACGTGCTCACTCCAGCATGGCTCCTCATACCAGAAGAGTTCGTAGGGCGCCAGTAAGCGCCCAAACTGAATTGCCGCCGCGGGAGTGGTGCGAGCGTGGAGATCCAGCATGATGTCGGCGCCGTCTCCCGCGGCCTTGCGCATAGCCTCTACGCACCGCACCGCGTTTTTGAGAACGCTACAGCTTTCCACTGGCCTCGATATCGGGATGGGCATTGCCTTAACGGCGGTAAATCCCTCGCTCATGCTCTCCAGAGTTCGTTCCGCAAATTCCTCGGGGCGGGTACTCTCGTACATCCCCTCCGGGCGCCCGCAGCCCAGGTGATCGTAAGCCCGTATCGTGTTTCGGACCGGGCCTCCGAGCAGTTCGTGCACGGGTCTGCCCACGTCCTTGCCCTTGATGTCCCACAGGGCCTGGTCAATGCCGCTGACTGCGGACATGGTGACGACACCTCCCCGCCAGAAGTATTGCCGGAACATTACTTGCCACAGATGTTCGACACGGAGAGGATCCTGCCCGATGATCAGCCGCGATACGTCCTCAATGGCGGCGACGACAGACTGGGTTTTCTGACCCGTCGTGCTTTCACCCCACCCGCAAAGGCCAGGCTCGGTTGTTTCCACCTTCACGAAAATCCAGTTTCGCATTCCCGCGTTGACGACCAAGGTTTTCACCTTGCTTATTTTCAATGTCTTCACTCCTCTTCGTGTCTTTGGCGGCGCCGAGCGCCCATGCCGGGACCCGCTGCGCTTTGTGCCGAGCCGCTCACTCGCGTAGTTTTTCCAGAATGAGGTCCAGGTTGCTCCGCATCACCACGTGAGGCAATAGCTTGATGCGCCCCGGGGGGCATTTCCCTTCCATGAGGAATCGATACAAGGCCTGGAATGCAAGCCGCCCCTGGCTGAACGGGCGTTGATAGAGGGTGGCGAAAACCGCCCCCTTGCGGATGCGTAGCCCTAACTCGGGAAAGAGATCGGTTGTCACGATGGCCATGCTGCCCATCCGCCCTGCCTTCTCGATCGCTTGGAGGACCGAAATCGAATTCCCAGTGCTGACGTACATAGCGTCCAGACCGGGATGTTTCTCCAAGAGCTCCTGCGTGCGAACCTGCGCTTCGCGAGGATCGTCGTGAGTCTCAACGACCTCCGCGAATTGCAGCGACCCGCCTGAGCACGAAAGACTCTCCTTGAAACCGCGAAGTTTCTCGGCATGATCCATCGTCTCCCAAAAACCCGTGACCACCGCAGCCGACCGGCCTTGCGGGCAAATGCGCGAAAGAAGCTCGGCTGCCATGGCACCGCTGATATATGGATCCGCGGAAACGGTGGTAAGCCGTTCGGTTCCAGGTGCGTCGGTAGCTACACAGACGACCGGAATCTTCCGCTGAGCGGCGCGTCGAATGAGAGGCCGTAATGCCTGTGGATTTCCTGGAGCGAGAATGATTCCGTTCGCTCCTTCCGCAATGGCATCGTCAATCAGTTTCGCGTCGCCCTCGCCCAAACGGCTGTGCGTCCTGAACTCCAACTGTACAGCCATGTCGAGCGGACCGGCTGCGTCCCGGATGCCTTTGCGGATCGCGTCATAAAAGGTCGAGGTCCCGACAGGCAGGTTGATTGAAAGAGAGAGCTTCCTCTTGGATTTCAGATAGCGTGCCGCCAAATTGGGTTTGTAGCCAAGTGTCTCGGCCATAGCCAGAACGCGTTGGCGGGTGAGCGGATTGATTTCTCCGCGGTTATGCAGAGCGCGATCCACGGTCCCAATCGACAGGCCAAGTGTCCGGGCGATGTCCTTCACACCTACCTTGCGCGCCTGCTTGTAGCCGCCCGTTTGTGAGGCGGCCGACGGCCCATCAATCATACTGGCTCCCGCCGTGTACGTTTCCGGATCTCCAAGGTTCCATTATGCCAGTCACTCTCAAATTGTCAATGTCCGATTTTGCCAGAAGGATGCCCGGATAGCGGACTCAGATAAAAAGATAAAAAGAACTTGACAGGAATCGGGGGGCGGGAATATACTCCAAGTTCCGTGTACGATACCGGAGCAGCGAAAAACGTATGAGGGAGATAAACGCGCTCGACCGCCGGAAATTCCTTCAGAACTCCACGGCATTGCTGGGCTTGGGTCCTCTGGCCACGGGCTCCGCGGCCCAGAGCGCTCCGCACCCCGGTGGGTCGAACAGCGCGTGGGTCCTGTCCCAACCCGCGGCCCCCGAAACTCTTCTGGAGCGGCTGGCTCCCAACGAACTGATCCGCGGGCTCGGGAATTTAGGAATCAGAGCCGAACGGCTCCAGGGCGCCACTGGCGGCCATGCTGGGCTTGCGTTTGTACTCACCGTACAGCAGGACGCGTTCCACCACCGCGAGGCCTATGAGATCAGGCGGGAAGGACAGCGCTTGCACCTAACAGCGGCGAGTCCCCAAGCTTTGCTGTATGCCGTCTCCGATTTTCTGGAACATCAAGGCGCTTTCTTCGGCCTGGATGGCGAAGTGTATCCCCTCGAGCCCCGGCGCTCGCTGGATCTGCCGGCCGAGGGCCAGCCCTGGGCCGCCCAGCCCCGCTTCACCACCCGCGGCCTACTCCCCTTTCCCGATTTCCTGAACTGCATTTCGGTCTATAGCCGGGAAGAATACCGTGCCGCCCTCGAAGCGATGGCGCGTATGCGCCTGAACACCCTCTTCACGTTCTGCCACACCTCGGGCAATCAGCCCTGGCGCGTTTGGAACAACGAATCCTATCTGTCTTTCGAATATGGTGGCATCGGCCACTGGAGCGCCCTGCAAACCACCGCCACATTTTTCAACCGCTGGGGCTATCTTCCGGAGCGCACATCTCAATACGGCATGGGCGCGCCGGACCTGTTCGCAGGCGAGGTGTTCGGCTCGGCTGCCGCCACCAGGGCACGAAATATCTGGGAGGAGCAGCAATTCACCCAGAAGATGCAGGCGGAAGCGTTTCGCTACGCGCACCAGCTCGGAATCCGCACTGTGGTCGGTTTCGAGATCTATTCCATTCCCTATGAAATCGTGTGCGCCACGCCTCCCGAAGCCCGCCTACAGAAGAAGGATCCCGACTTCCCCCTTCCTCCTTTGGATCCCGAGTCGATGGCCGCCAAGGATATCCTGGAAACCCGCTTGGCGCGCCTGCTGGAAAGCTATCCCGAGGTCGATTACGTCTCGCTCTGGCAAGACGAAGCCACGAATTTTGCTACTCGCAAGGGCGCGATGCCGTTCTCCTGTACGCCCTTCAAGCAAGCCCACGAATTTCTGCGCCGCCATGCGCCGAAGGTGCGGATGGTGGTCTCCGGGTGGGGCGGCATAGTCAGGGATTTCTCCGATCTCCACAAGCAACTTCCCGAAGACGTAATCTTCTCCGCCCTGACCGACAGCCTGGGATGGGACCC
>JAJYLS010000197.1 GCA_021787555.1 Acidobacteriota bacterium
AAGACCTCGGCCATCACCTTATTGAACTGCATGGGATTGGCTTCGAGCAGCAGGCCGCGCAGCGATTCCACGGCCTTCTGCGCGCTACTGGCGTCCTCGTGGTAGCGCACGATGGGCGCCCCCTCACCGTGCCCGGTGAGGCCGTCGCGCGTGTAAGAGGTGTGCAGCGTGTCGCGGTACTCGCTGGAGGACATGGTGGTCGTCCAGGTGTGGCGCAGGCGCAGGCGGACGATTTTGGTCTCCAACTCCGCTCCAGCTTTCGGCGCGGCTACGGCGGCGCTGAGGCCCGCGGGCGCCGCCGCTGTGGTCCGAAGAAAATCACGGCGATTCATTTCACTCTCCTCATGGCCACCAGCAGCTTCACCCAATGCGCGTCGCTGAGGTCGTCGATGCGCACCATCGGGGTTTCATAGGTGGTGGCGTCGATGAACTTACCGCCGCCGAGGTACACGCCGGTGTGCGTGATGTGCTTGGCGGAACTGCCGAAATACAGCAGGTCGCCGGGCGCGAGATCTTCCTTGCGCTCGACCGGCGCAACGCCATCCCAGTCCGCCTGCGGCTGCGCGTCGCGCGGCATGAAAATTCCACGGCGGCGGCAGAGCATCTGCGCGAACCCCGAGCAATCGTAGCCGTAGCTCGATGTGCCGCCCCAGGTATACGGCAGGCCGAGAAAGCGCTTGCTGAAGGCGATCATCTCGGGGATGGTCAGCGGCTCGACGTGGAACGCCACGTCGCCGGATTGGATGAAAGCCGGGCGGCCGTCGGGCAACCGCACTTCAAGCCAGCGCGAATCATCGGCGCCCGAGATTACTTCCAGCTTCGTCTCGAACGGCACCGTCACCAGCGGAGCATGCGCCGTGACGCTCGGGTCGCGATAGATATGGGCGAAGAGGCTTTCGACTTCGGCCACGCGCCCGCTCGACGCGTAAGCCGGACCGGGCTTCAATTCCGCGAGCGGCGTCCAGCCCGTATAGTTATCGAAGGTGCGGATGTGCGCCCATCCGTTCTGTTGCTCGAGGATGCCGACATTCGAGCCGTAGATGGCCTGCGAGACCACGGAAGCGTCTTCGCTCGGCCCCTTGTACATATTGGCTACGGGCTTGAGAACGACCGCATTGGGCAACGCCGCGGCAAACAGGGCCACCGCCAGGGCTCCAGGCATAGCTTCTTTCTTCTACGGTAACAGGCGGGCCGCGTGGCGCGCGAATGTCTTGCGGCGGTTACGGCTTGGATGGCGAAGGCGACGCCGTGGCAGACTTGCTCTCGCTTTTCGATTCGCTCTTGGTTTCCTTTTTGGTCTCGGCCGTGGATCCCGATTTCCCGTTTCTTCCATCGTGCGGCGACGAGGTTCCGTGGCGGCCGTAGTCGGTGACATACCAGCCCGTTCCCTTGAACTGTAGGGCCGGCGGGGAGAGCAACCGCGCCACCTCGCCTCCGCACTCCGGGTGTGTCTTCAACGGCTCGTCGGAGAACTTTTGAAGGGCCTCGAAAGTCTTCCCACAGCGGCGGCACTTATATTCGTAAAGCGGCATAGCAAAAAACCCAAATTACCCAGAAGCTATCTTCATGATAGCAGATCGATTAACGCAGAGGTGCGGCACGCCGACCGGCGGCTCTGTAAAGAATTGTAGAAGCCGCTAACATTTTGGCCCCGCGCTTCGTCTCAAACAGTAGAAGGCAGATGACGAAGCGACGCTACATCATCGGAACGTTGGTGCTGGCCGCGATGCTGACCGTCGAGGGTGCGGCGCCGGCTTATCACCGCCTCGTTGCATCCGCGCAGAGCTTCCAACGGTCTTTCCAGGACCTGAAGGGCGAGAGCGCTTCGCTCAACCCGCTGGAACGCTTCGTTTTCAGCCTGGTGCTGTCGAACACGAAGCCCGGGCCCCACACCTAATCTGCGCCGAAGCGCAGGGTGAGGACCGCGGGCCGCTGGGTGCCCCGCGTCACCACGATAATCATCCGGTCGTATTCGGTTTCGGCCAGAGGCGGCACCGTGCCGCCGCCCAATCTTTCCACGATGGCCGGCACGGTGTTGCCGTGACCCACCACGAGCACGGTCTCGTCGGACGGCAACGCGCGCAGGCGGGAAATCAGCAGATCCATATTCACCGCCGGAATGACGGTGGGGCGCAGGTGGAATTCCCGCGCGGTGGGTTCCGCGGTCTGCTGCGTACGCTGCACTTCGGTGGTAAAAATGGCCCGGATATGGGCGTCGCGGAGCACCCGCGCCAGGTCGCGCGCGCGCTGCTCGCCACGCGGGCTGAGCAGAGCATTGGCGGACATGCCGCCCGTGCGGTCCGCATGCCGCACCACGATGATGGTGGCCGCGTGCGCCGGAATCAGGGCCGCGACGAGCAATGCCGCAAGCGTGGCGAAGTTTTTCATGGTGTCCCTCGTTCAGAAAAAGATGAACCAGGCAAAAAGGCCCAGGCCGCCCAGGATCACCGACCAGATGACGATGGACACCAGCCGGTTAGAATCCATTTTCTCCGCGGCGGCAGTATTGCGCAGGACCAGGCCCACGCCGAAAAAGACGATGCAATCGGCCAGGCAGTGGGTGATCCAGTGATGACCGGTCAGGTGCGCCATGGTCTGAGTCAGCTTCGGGGAAAGATCCTTGGCCCAGGCCAGCACGGTGTTGAAAATGGCCGCGACGGCCGTGGCGATGGCAAAAGCGGCGTTCGTGCGCCCCAGCGGCGGATTCTGCGAGGCGGTCACTTTGCACCTCCCGGATTGCCGCGCAGAAGCGCGATCTTGGCGCCGTGATCGATGATCGCTCCCGCACCTTCCGCCATCACGCTGGTGAGCACGATCAGCATGGCCACGCTGAGCACCATTTTGCGCGCGGCGGCATTGGCATAGATCTTCTCCCGCATGGCGATCACCAGGTAGAACGCCAGGAGCCCGGTGACGAAAACCAGGTGCTCCTTGCTTTCCATGAAAACGTTGTGCGCGAAGGGCCACGGGCCGCCCAGGATGAGCTTCCTGTCCGTGGGGTACGAGTGCACGTACCAATATCCGCCGAGAATCCAGGTTACAGCCATCGAGATGGCCGCCACGAAAGCCGCCACCCGCATCCGCCGCATGTTTTCGGCACGCGCGTTCAGCGCCTCGACAAAAATCCACAACGCGGCCATGCCGGCAAGGGCCCCGCAAGCCGCGTGACCCAAAAGCATCACATCCGTTCCTCTAATATTCATAGAAATTTCCTCCGGGGCCGTGCGGCGCGAGCCGGGCAAAATCGGGCGGCTGCGCCTGTGGATCGGTCTCTTTCTTTCCCCAAGTCCAATACAGCCCGAGATAGGCATAGTTCTCCGTCTGGCCAACCACGCTGTGGCCGTAGCAGAACAGCAACTGGAAGCCCTCCTCGCCGTGAAATTTATAATAACCGCCGAAATCGACGATGGTGGAGGAGTGGATCTGCGCCGTGGCCGCGCCTTCCGGTCCGTGGTAATAGGCCGCCGTCCCCAGCGTCCATTTTTTGCCGATGCGATTTCCCGTTGCGCTGCTCGCTGGAGCGCAGGTAGCCCTTCTCCTCCAGGCGATGCAGCATGGTATAGAGCGTGCCGGCACTGATGACGCAGCCGTGGCGCCGAAGCTCCTCGGCCATAGCCAAGCCGAAGATCGGCCCCTCCACCGCGTGGTGCAGGATGTGCAGACGGATCAGGCCCGAGTACAGCTCGTGGTCGTTATCCCAGTTCGATATCGATTCCCGATTCACACAGACAGTTGGATCGATCGTATCGTGCGCGGCGAACGGCTGTCAAACGGGGTTCCGCCCACGTTGCCCGAATGATCCAAGCCCCTCTGCAAACCGGCCTGTTTTGGGATATCTTATATCTCACAAGGTACTGACATGCGGATAATCCGAATTGCCCTGATTCCTCTGCTCGCGCTGGCTTTGCACGGGCAGACCCTGGTAAGCGTCCGGGTGTTGCTCGGAATGCTCGATACCGCTTCCACGAACTGGAACGGCTCGGTGGATGCGCAGAATGCGTCGGTGGTGTCGCTGGAGCCATGGCGGTTCGAAGGCCAGGACGCCATCAACGGGAACAGTTGGAAGGCTTCGACGCATCCCATCCGGCTGTTCGGCGGGATGAATGCCCGGCGGCGTCCGGTGGTGGCCAACGGCATCATCGTGAATCTTTCGGCGCGTGCGGAGGATGCCGTGCTGCGAGTGAACACGGCGCAGGGCAACTTCGAAGTGCGGCTGAACGAGATCCCCTACGGAGCGAATGTGTCGCGGCTCGACGGGCGGGTGTTCGTGGACCGCGTGCCGCCGCCGGTGCGCATCACGCAAACGCCGGACGAGGAGGATTTCCCCTCGGCCGCGGCGGACCGCAACGGCAACGTGTGGATGGCGTATTCCAGGTTCAAGCACAATCCCAACTACAACAAACTGCGCGCGCCGATGCAGGTGGCGCCCACCGATTTCAAACCGTGGGCAGGGCCCACTGGCGGCGACCAGATCCTGGCGCGGCACTACGCGGGAGGCAAGTGGGGCCCGGAGATTGCGATCACGCCGGGCGGCGGCGATCTGTATCGCACGGCGGTGGCCATCGACGGCAGCGGCACGCCGTGGGTGTTCTGGTCGCAGAACAACAGCGGCAATTTCGATGTCTACGCCTGCGCGATCCGGAACGGACGGCCGGGCGGGCCGGCGCGGTTGAGCAGCGCGGCGGGATCGGATGTGGCGGTGGTGGCGGCGACAGATTCCGCGGGCAAGGTCTGGGCGGCATGGCAGGGCTGGCGGAACGGGCGCGCGGCTATCTTCGCGGCTTCGCAAAAGGGCTCGGCGTTCAGCGCGCCGGAAGAGATTTCGAGATCGCCGGCCGACGAATGGGATCCGGCCATTGCCGCGGACCACAATGGACACGTGACGGTGGCGTGGGATTCGTACCGCAACGGGAACTACGACGTCTACATGCGGACGGCATCGAACGGTTCGTGGGGGCCGGAGCGCGTGGCGGCGGGCAGCGCACGGTATGAAGCGTATCCCTCGATCGCCTATGACGGCACGGGGCGGCTGTGGGTGGCGTATGAAGAAGGCGGCAACGGCTGGGGGAAGGATTTCGGCGCGTACCGCACGGATGGCGTTTCGGTTTACCAGGGGCGCGTAATCCGGCTGCGCGGGTTCCAGCCGGACGGCCGAGGGGTGGAACTCACCAGCGATGTGGGGGCGGTGCTGCCCGGAGTGCCCAGTCAGAAGGTGAACGAAATCGGGCAGCAGAGCACCAGCGAATCGCTCGATCCGCAACCGGACCGCGCGCGCGACCGCCGGCCCAGCCAGGGCGCGCAGAACATGATGAATCCCAAGAACACCTCGCCGCACCTGCTGGTGGATGGCTCGGGGCGGATGTGGCTGGCGTTTCGCTCGCCACACCCCATCTGGTGGAATCCGATCGGCACGGTGTGGAGCGAATACGTGGTCTCCTACGACGGCGTGCAGTGGACGCACCCGATTTTCCTCACGCACGCGGACAACCTGCTGGACAACCGTCCGGCGCTCGTCTCTACGCAGCCGGGAGAGTTGCTGGTGATGGGTTCGGCGGACGGCCGCCGGCAGTTCGAACCCGTCCAACTCGTCGGGGGGGCGGCCGGCGCCAACACGCTCGCAGCCGACCCCTTCAACAACGACCTTTACATGAACGATGTGAAGCTGGCGCCGGCGGTGCAGGCCGCGGCGGTGCGCCCGGCCGAGTTCCCCGTAGCGCAGCCGACGGGCTCGGGGGAAGCGGCGGCGGTGAAACTGCTGCGCGACTATCGCACTCCGGATGCGCAGCACCTGCGGATCGTGCGCGGGGAGTTCCACCGGCACAGCGAGATCTCGATGGACGGCGGCAGCGACGGCTCGATCTACGACGAGTGGCGATACTTCATCGACGGCGCGGCTCTCGATTGGATCGGCTGCTGCGATCACGACAACGGCGGCGGGCGGGAGTATTCCTGGTGGATTATCCAGAAGCTCACGGATATGTACTACAACCCGGGGCACTTTTCGCCCATGTTCAGCTACGAGCGCAGCGTGGCGTACCCGGAAGGCCACCGCAACGTGATTTTCGTGCAGCGCGGGATCCGCCCGCTGCCGCGCCTGCCCAAGATGGCGCCGGACAGCACCGGCCAGGCGCCGGACACGCAGATGGTGTACAAGTACCTGCGGTTTTTCGGCGGGATCGTGGGCTCGCACACCAGCGGAACGAACATGGGGACGGACTGGCGCGACAACGATCCGAACCTCGAACCGGTGGTGGAGATCTACCAGGGCGACCGGCAGAGCTACGAAATACCAGGTGGCCCGCGCTCGAATTCGGCGGACGATTCGATCGGCGGTTGGCGGCCTAAGGGGTTCGTGAGCCTGGCGCTCGAAAAGGGATATGAGCTGGCCTTCGAATCGAGCTCGGACCACGTCTCAACGCACATGAGCTTCACCAATATGTTCGTGAAGGACATCACGCGCGACAGCGTGATGGACGGGCTGCGCAAGCGGCACGTGTACGCGGCCACGGACGATATCCTGGCCGAATTCCGCAGCGGCGACCACATGATGGGGGACGTGTTCGCCAGCGCGGTGCCGCCGAAGTTCGAAGTGAACCTCACGGGCACGGCGCCGTTCGCGAAGGTGTACGTGGTGAAGGACAACCAGTACGTGTATTCGGCGGAGCCGAAGTCGGCCAAGGTGTCATTTACCTGGATGGATAACTCGCCTACGCCGGGGAAGCGGAGTTATTACTACGTGCGCGGCGAGCAGGATAACGGGGAGATTGTGTGGGTGTCGCCGATGTGGATCACGTACAAGTAGCTATTGGCTATTGGCTATTGGCTATTAGCTGCTTTGCCGGCGATCTGCCATTCGGTGAAGGGGGAGCGGACGCCGCGGATTTTGACGTTGATGCAGTAAGGGGCGCCGAAGGCCAGGGCGCGCTCGATGGCCGGGCGGACCTGCTCGGGACGCTCGATGGTCTCGCCGCCGCCTCCGAAGGCCTGCATGATGAGGTCGTAGCGGGCTGGCGCGAGTTCGCAGGCAGTCGTGGGCTGTCCGCCCGTGGCCACGCCTTGCAACTCGCGCTCCAGTCCCCAACCGGCATCGTTGCCCACAATCAGGATTACCGGAAGCTTGTGGCGCACTAGCGAATCCATTTCGGCGAGGTAAAAACCGAGGGAGCCATCACCAGTGATGGCCAGCACGGGACGGCCGGGATTGGCGAGTTGCAGGCCTATGGCGTTGGGTAGCGAGGAGCCGATGGCGGCCAGCGGTCCGAGGCGGAGCCAGCCGCCGGGGTTGCAGGCGGGCATCAGCGCGCGGCCCCAATGGGTGAAATCGCCGCCATCCCAGGAGAAGAGCGTTTCGGCGGGGATGGCGCAGCGGAGCTCGCGGAAGAACGCGGCGGGGTGCATGGGCGCGCCGTTGTCCGCGGCGTCGCAGGCGAGTTTGGCTTCCCATTCGGCGCGCAGGCCGCGCAAGCGCGCCAGCCACGGCTTTTCCGGCCAGGGGTCGCGCGGGGTCATCTCTTCGAGCGCGGCACGGGCATCGCCGTGGACGGCCTCGTCCAGCGGATGATTCAGCCCGAGCTCCTGCTCGTGGATATCGATCTGGATGAACTTTGCGCCTTCGGGAAACAGGCGTGGGCCGCCCATGGCCAGGCGGTAATCGATGCGCTTGCCGACGATCAGGAACAGGTCGGCTTCGCGGAACGCGGTGACCGCGGCGCGGTTGAGTGCGGGATCGGCAAAGCCCATGACGAGCGGATGATCGTCGGGAACCACGCCGCGCGCCATGGTGATGGTATAAAGCGGAAGCGAAGTGCGCTCGATGAACCGGCGCAGCGCGGCTTCGGCCTGCGACCACCACACGCCGCTGCCGGCGATGACGACGGGCCGCTGCGCCGCTTTCAGCAAATCCATGGCGCGATGGACCTGGGGTACGGGGCGGGCGGGCGGCGCCGGCCGTACTCCGCGATAGGGACCGGCGGCCTCCGCCGCGAAGATGTCCACCGGGATGGTGAGATGCACGGCGCCCATGCGGCCGCTGGAGGCGATGGCGTAGGCGCGCTCGAGATAGAAAGGAATCTGCGAGGCGCGCGGGGGCTCGGCCGCCCACTTCACCACGGGCCGCGCCATGCCGACTTGGTCGATATCCTGGAAGGCCTGCCGGTCGCGCATGGTGCTGGGGCGGCTGCCGCTCACGGCGATGAGCGGGCTGCCGGCGAGCTGCGCGGTGGCCATACCGGTGAGCGAATTAGTGTGGCCCGGACCGCCGGTGACGAGCGACATGGCCGGGCGGCGGTGCAGGCGAGCAAACGTCTCGGCCGCGTGCGTGACGCCGGATTCGTGGCGCATATCGACGATGCGCATGCTCTGGCGGGCCGCCGCGGGCAGGACGTCGTTGAGGTGATCGCCCACGAGGGTAAAAATGGTATCGATCCCCAACTGTGTGCTGGCCTGCACGAATAGATCGGCTCCATTTGGCATAGAACCGTCATGCTACTACAATCAGGCATGTGCCCAAAGTTCTCGTAACCGGCGGCGCCGGATATATCGGATCCCACACCGTACGGCTGCTTCTCAGCCAGGGATATGACGTCACGGTGGTGGACGATCTTTCGCACGGCTACCGCCACAACGTCCCGCCCGAGCGGCTCAACGCAATGAACATCTGCCACACCGCCGCGCTGGCCGAATTGATGCGCCAGACGCGGCCGGCCGCGGTGGTGCATTTCGCGGCGTTCATCGCGGTGGGGGAATCCATGCGCGAGCCGGAGCGGTACTTCGCAAATAATGTGGGCGGATCGCTGTCGCTGCTCACGGCGATGGTGCAGGCGGGGATTCGGCATATCGTGTTCTCGTCGACCGCCGCGGTTTACGGGAACCCGCACGCCACGCCTATTCTGGAGACTTTTCCGATTCAGCCGGTGAATCCTTACGGCGAATCGAAGGTGATGGTGGAGACGCTGCTGCGGTGGTTCGACGCCATTCATCATCTGACCAGCGTGAGCCTGCGGTACTTCAATGCCGCGGGCGCGGACCCCTCGGGCGCACTGGGCGAGCAGCACGAGCCGGAAACGCACCTGATTCCGCTGCTGTTTCGCGCCATCATGACGGGAAAGCCGATCACGATTTTCGGCAACGACTACAACACGCCGGACGGCACGTGCATCCGCGACTACATCCACGTGAACGACCTGGCGCAGGCGCATATTCTGGCGCTGGAACACCTGATGTCGGGCGGCGCCACGAGCCAGTTCAATGTGGGAACGGGCACGGGGCACACGGTGATGGAGGTGGTGCGGGCGGTGGAAGAGGTGACCGGAAAGAAAGTGCCATACACGATCGGGGCGCGGCGGGAGGGAGATTCCGACGCGCTGGTGGCGGCATCGGGCAAGCTGCGGCAGAGCCTGAAATGGGAGCCGCGCTTTCCGAATTTGCGGGCGATTGTGGAACACGCGTGGGGGTTCGCGAAGAAACATTACTGAAAGAGCCCGGAATTCACCACGGAGACACGCAGAAAGACCAAGGTGTATTCTCCGTGCCTCTGTGTCTCCGTGGTGAAAAAATAGGGGGTGATACGCTAAATATTGGATGGCTGAGAATCACCTTCTCGAAGTTGCGCAGGATATCGTGAAGCGCGCGTTGGGGGCGGGGGCTACGGATGCGGAGTGCACGCTCTCCGAGGGCGACGAGTTTTCCGCCAACGTGCGCATGCGCGAACTGGAGAACCTCAAAGAGGCCGGGGCGCGGGGCGCGGGGCTGCGAATTCTCATCGGCAGGAAGACAGGGGCGTCGTACACCTCCGATTTTTCAAGCGAGGGGATCGAGCGGCTTGTAAAGTCGGCAATCGAGCTTGCCGATATTACAACTGAGGATCCACATGCGGGGCTTCCGGAAACGGACGAGCTGGGCTCGATTGCGGACGACTTGGGGCTGTATTCGCCGGACGTCGAGCAGCTCGAAACCGGGTTCAAGATCGACACGGCCAAGCGCGCCGAGGAGGCCGCGCTCTCCGCCGATCCGCGGATTTTCAATTCCGAAGGCGCCTCGTTCGATTCGCACGTAGGGCGGCATCTTTTTGCGAACTCGCGCGGGTTCGCGGGAGAGTACCGCTCGAGCTATTGCTCGCTGGCGGCGGTGCCGGTGGCGCGCGAGGGCGAATCCATGGAGCGCGACTACTGGTACACGATGTCGCGCAGGTTCGCCGGGCTGGAGCCGCCGGAGCAGGTGGGGCGGATTGCCGCCCAGCGCGCATTACGCCGGCTGAACCCGGTGAAAGTCCCCACGCAGAAGGTGCCGGTTGTGTTCGAGCCGCGCACGGCGCGCACGCTTCTCGACAACCTTTTCGAGGCCGTGCAGGGGATGGCGATCTACCGCCACGAATCCTTTCTTGCGGGGAAACTGGGCGAGCAGGTGGCGAGCGGGAACGTGACGGTGATCGACGACGCCACCCTGCCGGGGCTGTTCGGGACGTCGCCGTTCGATGATGAGGGGGTGCCCTCGCGGCGGACGGTGGTGATCGACCGCGGCGTGCTGAAGAGCTATCTGCTGAACACCTACGCGGGCCGCAAGCTGGGCATGAAGACCACGGGCAACGCCTCGCGCGGGCTCACCGGGAACGCGGGTATCGGCCACGGGAACCTTTTTCTGGAAGCGGGTGTCCAAACGCCGGAACAGATCATCGGCGGAATCCCGAACGGTTTCTATGTAACCGAGCTGATGGGTTTCGGAGTGAATATCGTGACCGGCGATTACTCGCGCGGCGCGGCGGGGCTGTGGATCCGGAATGGGGAACTGGCGTTCGCGGTTTCGGAGGTCACGATCGCCGGGAATCTCAAAAAGATGTTGAAAAATATCGAGGCAGCCGGTTCGGACCTGGAGTTCCGCGGCGCGGTAGCCGCGCCTACACTGAAAATTGGAGAAATGACCGTTGGCGGCAGGTAAAGCGGCAGCTTCGGAGAAACAGCCCGTCTCCATTCCCCCGGCGGCGATCGTGATCGCGGTGGTGCTGGTGTTGGGGCTCGGCGGATTCTGGTATCTCAGCCAGGCGGCGCACCGGCCGGCGCCGCCGCCCCCGCCGCTCACGGGACCCGCCAAGGCGTACGTGAAGTACCTCCAGCTCAGCGACGTGGATAAGAGCGCGAACGTAAACTACATGAAGCAGATGGTGTTAGAG
>JAJYLS010000198.1 GCA_021787555.1 Acidobacteriota bacterium
GCAGATTTGCGATTCGCGGCTTTCCGTGTCCTCACTACCCGTAATCCTGGTCCTCCCGCCTTATTCCTGGTTCTCGGGTTGTTTTTGCCCGGTTTTTTTCTGGCGAGGTGCCTGCGCCATGGGCTGTGGTGGGCGTCCGCGTTCGTCATTTCGCTGCTGGTCCTGTTTCACAGCGTCTTCTGGCTGGGAATTTTTCACGTCCCGATTACGCTGTGGACGGTCGCTCCTTGCCTGCTCGCCGTGACCGCCGCCGTGGCGTTGCTCTCCCTCAGGCAGCGAAAACCGCTCCCTAATGGTCGCGGCTCGGACGCCGCCCTCGTTCGGAGCCGCGACCGTGAGGGAGCGGCCGGACCGAAATACGGCAAGCCGCGGGCGCCGTGGACCGGTTGGGAGCGCATTCTGCTGATCTCCACTGCCGCGGTGGGCGCCGTGCTGCTGGCCCGCAGCGCGATCTCTCCCCTGATCGGCTTGGACACCGCCTTCCGCTGGGATTTTCTGGCGCAGCGCATCTTCGGGCTTGGCCGCTTCGACTTCTATCCGCCGCTCACCCCGGGGGACTTCCGCACGTACTTCTACCCCGACGCCATCCCGCCCATGGTTTCATTCACCCATTGGTGGTTGTACGCCTCGGCGGGACGCTATCTGCCCTCGCTGATCTCGATTTTCGTGGCCGCGCAATTCGCTTGCACCCTGGCCTTCACCTACGGCACTGCCGCCGCCCTTTTTTCCCGCCGGGCCGGCATTCTGGCCGCCGCCATCCTCGCGGCGTCTCCACTCTATTTCCGCGCGGTCGTCATCGGCCAGGAAACCGGCTTGACCGCGCTGGCCATTGCAGCGATGCTCTATTTCATCGTCACTGCGAAGCAGTCCGAGGACACTCCGGCGATGATCTCCGCGGGCCTCGCCGCCGCGCTGTGCGCTCTTGCGCGCGAGTACGGATGGATCGCCCTCATCATCGGCGCCATCGTGCTGGCATGGCGCCGCCGGCCGCTGCGGCAGATTCTGATTTTCGGCAGCGTCGCCGCGGCCACCGCCGCCCCGTGGTATGCGCGCACCTGGATTCTCACCGGCAATCCGTTCTACAGCCTGCACTTCCTGGGCTTTCCCGTGAATCCCGTGCACGACGCGTTCCTTCAGTACTATCACGCCGCGCTCGGCGTGGGGCAATGGACGGGCGCCGCCTGGGCAGGCATTCTGGGGTTTGTGCTCGCCGGCGCCACGCTCCAGGTTCTCGCCGGCATTCCGGGAGCGCTCCTCCATTTCCGGCGCCAGGGATACCTGGCCGTCGCCGTGCTTCTGCTGGCCGGCGTCTGGCTGCAATCGGCCGGATACACCAGCGGCGGCGTGGACGTCTCGACGCGCGTCCTGAGCCCGGCGATGGTGGTGCTTTCGATCGCCGCCGCGGCGCTGCTGGAGCGATGGCTCACCCCGGCGCTGGCCGTGGTCGTGATTGTCCTCCAACTCTGGACGGCCGGCCATGGCGTGTTCTATCCCGGCAATCCGCTCTCGGTGCCCCCCGGCGAATGGGCGCAAAATGCGTTCCAGCGCCTCGGCGGATCCATGGAATCGCAGATCCGCGATCAGGTGGCCTCTCTGCTGCCGGCGGGCTCACGCGTGCTTTCCGATAGCGCGTACCTCCATGCCGCTTTGATCGACAAGGGCGTCCAGGTGGTGCCCGTATGGAGCCCCGAGGTGCGCTTCCTTTTCTCGGCATCGCCCGAGGAGGCCGAGCGCCGCCTGCGGACCCTGGGAATCGGCAGCGTGGCGCTTTCCACCGAGGGACTGAACACGCAATTTCTGATCTCCACGTCGCCGCTCTATCGTGCGCTGCCGCAGCGATGGCGCCCGCTGGCGGCCATTCCGAACGTGTTGTATATCATGGTGCCGCCGAACCCGTAGCGCGGGGTTACCGCTGAGCGCGGAGCCGGCAGATTGACGTGGAAGCAGGATGTATCCTATGGCACCTGGGCTGCTGACAACCGCGCTTCTGTTCTCTCCCGGACATTCCCCCGCGCGCCGCCGTGCGCGAGTAAAGCAAAATGGGGATGGGTGCACTCCTCCCGGCACAGTCCCGAGCGTCCGCGCTCGAGCCGTCTGCCGGGCACCATGCTACGGTAAAGCTGATGACTTCCAAAGAAATTCTGGCCTTCATCACCGACATCGGCATTGTCCCCGTCGTGCGCACGCCCAGCGCCGATAGCGCGCTGCGCTCCGTGGAAGCGATCTACAACGGCGGCGTCCGCGCCGCGGAAATCACCATGACCGTTCCCGGCGCGGTGCGCGTGCTCGAAAAGCTGGCCGACCGGTTCGGCGGCAAAATCGTCCTCGGCGCCGGGACCGTGCTCGACCCCGAGACCGCCCGCGCCTGCATGCTCGCCGGTGCGGAATTCTTCGTTACCCCCTCTCTGCGCATCTCGACCATCGAAATGGCCAAGCGCTACTCCAAGGTGATCTGTCCCGGCGCCCTCACCCCCACCGAGGTGCTTACCGCCTGGGAAGCCGGCGCGGATATCGTAAAAGTCTTCCCTTGCGGCAATGTCGGCGGTCCCAAATACATCAAGGCGCTCAAAGGACCTTTCCCGCAAATTGAAATGGTTCCCACCGGCGGCGTGAACCTGGAGAATACCGGCGATTTCCTCAAAGCCGGCGCCTGCGCCGTGGCCGTTGGCAGCGAGTTGGTCGACGCCAAAACCATCAAGGAAGGCCGCTTCGACGTGATCCAGGAGCGTGCCCGCCAGTACCTTGCCGCTGTCGCCAAAGCGCGCTCGGAAATGCACGCCGCCGCCGGCGCATAGCTCCTGCTAAACTGAAATCTCACTATGGCCATCAGCAAAGATTTGCTGGAAATCCTGGTCTGCCCCGTCTGTAAAGCCTCTCTCGAAATGAAGCCCGACGAGAGCGGCTTGAAATGCGTCGAGTGCCATCGCGTCTACCCCATCCGCGACGATATTCCGGTCATGCTGGTGGACGAAGCGCGCATCGAAGAATAGGCGGCCGTGGACACCGTTCTGGCAGGCTTGCCGCACGCAAGCCGCATCGCCGTGGTCCGGCTGCGGTCGCTCGGCGACTGTGTCCTGACCACCCCCGCGCTCCAGATCCTCAAGCGCGCACGGCCGGATGCGCGGGTCGCGGTGATCGTGGAAGACCGGTTCCGCGCGGTTTTCGAAGGCAATCCGGACATCGACGAAATTCTGCCGCCGGAGCCCGCCGCCCTGCGCCGCTGGCGCCCGGCGCTGTGCCTGAACCTGCACGGCGGAACGCGCAGCGCCTGGCTGACGGCACTTTCCGGCGCGCGCTGGCGGGCCGGTTTCGCGCATTTCCGCCACGGCTACGTGTACAACGTGAAGATCCCGCGCGCGCAGCAGATTCTCGGCGTCGAGCGCAAAGTGCACACCGCCGAGCACCTCGCCAGCGCCATCTTCCACCTCGGCGCACCGATGCGCGAAATTCCCCGCGCGAAGCTCTTTCCCCCCGAACCCCGGTCCACGGCGCCGCTGGCCGTCCTCCATCCCTTCGCCGCCACTCCCGAGAAAACCTGGCCGGCGCCGAGTTTTCTGGCCGTGGCAGAGCATCTGAAATCCGCCGGCCTCGATCCCGTTTTCATCGGCGCGGCGCAAGACGATTTCACTCCCTTCCGCTCCTACCGCACCGTCCAGGACGCGCCGCTTCCCGAAATCAAAGAGGTCCTCGCTTCCGCCAGCCTCTTCATCGGCAACGATTCCGGCCCGGCCCACATGGCCGCCGCTTTCGGGCTGCCGGTGGTCGTCGTCTTCTCCGCCTCCGATCCTGAAATCTGGGGCCCCTGGCGCACCGCTTCCGAGGTCCTCCGTGCCCCGGCTTCCCCCGCGCAGGTCATCGAGGCCCTCGGCCGGCTCAAAGGAGTTCCCGCATGAACAATGTCCTGCGGCTCCTCTCTTACGGCCGCCGCTACTGGGCGCACCTGCTCGGCTCCATGATTTTGATGGCCATCGCCGGCGCGGCCCAGGGCGTAATGACGCTCCTCATCCGCCCCATCTTCGATCGCGTCCTCAACCCCCATCCGCAGCCCGGCCTCACACCGCTGCTCTCGCACCCCATCCTGAACCGCCAGCTTTACCTCGAACACCTCGTGCCCCTTCAAGGCCGCACCGTCTGGACGCTGGTCGCCGTGGCCATCGTAGCCATCTTCTTCATCAAGGGCATCTGCGATTATCTCGGCAATTACCTCGTCAGCTACGCCGGCTTCTCCTCCGTCACCGACCTGCGCAACGCGGTCTTCGGCAAGGTGCTCAAGCAGGGCGCCAGCTTCTTCGAAGCGCACTCCACCGGCCAACTCATGAGTTCCATCATGAACGACGTGGATAAGGTCCAGGTGGCCACCTCGCAGATCCTGGCCGATTTCCTGCGCCAGTTCTTCACCGCCATCGCCCTGCTGTTCGTGCTCTTCAGCAACGATTGGAAGCTGGCGGCCATCAGCCTCACCGTCCTGCCCGCCGTCATGCTCCCCACCACGCGCATCGGCCGCCGCATCCGCCGCATCAGCCGCGGCACCCAGGACCGGCAGGCCGAGCTCAACCAGATCCTCCAGGAAACCTTGAGCGGCCACTCCGTGGTGCGCGCCTTCGCCGCCGAAGCCTACGAATTCCGCCGCTTCCGCGAAGCCGCCCGCCGCCTGCTGAAAACCAACGTCCGCTACATCCTCCAGCAGGGCCTCTCTTCCCCCTTGATCGATATGATGGCCGCCGTCATCATCGTGCTCCTGCTCACCTACGCCCGCACCCAGATCAAGACCGGCAGCCTCACCGCCGGCGCCTTTGCCACCTTCGTTATAGCGCTGCTGGTGCTGCTCGAACCCATCAAGCGCCTGGTGGGCATCCACAATATCTTCCAGCAGGCGGTGGGCGCATCGCAGAAGGTTTTCGAATACCTCGATCAGTCCGAAGCCATTTCGAGCCGCCCCAACGCTCCCAAGCTGGACGGCTTCCGCGAAGGCATCCTGTTCGACGGCGTGGCCTTCCGCTATCCCGGTGCGCCCAACGGTTTTCAGATCCACGGCCTCGATCTGGAAGTCAAAGCCGGCGAAGTCGTCGCCGTGGTCGGCCAGAGCGGCGCCGGCAAATCCACCCTCGCCAGCCTGGTCCCGCGCTTCTACGATGTCACCGGCGGCGCCGTCAAAATCGATGGCCGCGACGTCCGCGATGTCGATCTCTCCAGTCTCCGCTCGCTCATCGGTCTGGTGGCCCAGGATACGTTTCTCTTCAACGACACCGTCGCCAGCAACATCGCCTACGGCCGCCCGGACGTGGCAGAAGACGAGGTCCGCCGCGCGGCCGAAACCGCCCTCGCGCACGATTTCATCACCCGCCTCCCCGACGGTTACAACACCGTCATCGGCGACCGCGGCGTGAAGCTCAGCGGCGGCCAGCGCCAGCGCATCGCCATTGCCCGCGCGCTGCTCAAGAACGCGCCCATCCTGATCCTCGACGAAGCCACCTCGCACCTCGATACCGAGTCCGAAATGCTCGTCCAGGAGGCCCTCGCCAACCTTATGGAGCACCGCACCGTCATCGTCATCGCCCACCGCCTCTCCACCATCCGCCGCGCGGATAAAATCGTCGTCATGGAAAAGGGCCGCATCCGCGAGTCCGGCACGCACGAAGAGCTCGTCGGCCGCGGCGGCATCTATCAGCGCCTCCACGACCTCCAATTCGAGGTGGCCAGCCTGTGAGTGCGGCCATCCGCAGCATGACCGGCTTCGCCCGCGTCCGCCGCACCGTCGCCGAAGGCGAAATCGCAGTCAGCATCAAGACCGTCAACCACCGCGGCCTCGACCTGCACCTCCACGTCCCCCCGGAGTTCGAGCCCTTCGAGAACGACGTCCGCAACCTGGTGCGCGGCGGCGTGGCGCGCGGCCACGTCCAGGTGAACGTTGGATTTACGCGCGCCGTCGCGGGCGCCGTCGCCGCTCTCAACCGCGCGGTATTCGACGCCTGGCTGAGCGCCTTTCAGGAAGCCGCCGCCCTCTGCCAGGTCCAGGCCACTCCGGATCCCAATGCGGCCCTCCGCATTCCCGGCATGTTCGGCACCGGCGCCGAGGAAGAGGTTTCCACCGCGGTCAAAACCGTCGCGCTGGAAGTCGCCGCCGAGGCTATGACTGTCCTGAACGTCTTTCGCGAGCGCGAAGGCGCCGCCACGGTCGAAGAGCTGCGCCAGCACTGCGCCAGCATCTGTAGCCTGACCGCCCGCATGGAAGAAATCCGCGCCGGCGCCGTTCCGGCCTTCCAGAAACGGCTCAAGGAAAAGCTGGCCGAGCTGCTGAACACCGTGGCCATCGAGCCGCAGCGCCTGGCCCAGGAAGCCGCCATCATGGCGGACCGCAGCGATATCGCCGAAGAACTGGTCCGCCTCCGCACCCACACGGCCCACCTCGAAGCCCTGCTTCAGGCCGGCGGCGAAGTCGGTAAACGCCTGGATTTCCTCCTCCAGGAAATGAACCGCGAATCCAATACGATCCTATCTAAAACCGGCGGCTTAGGCGATTTGGGCCTGACCATCACCGAATTGGCCCTCACCGCCAAAAGCGAAATCGATAAAATCCGGGAGCAATCGTTAAATCTGGAATGAAATCCACCACGGAGGCGCAGAGGATACAGAGGTTTCACAGAGAAAACACAGGGAAATCTCCTGTGCTTCCTCTGTGCTCTCCGTGGCTCTGTGGTGAAACTACTCTTTCATGACTACCGTTTTCATCGTCTCCGCCCCCTCCGGCTCCGGCAAGTCCACCCTGGTCGGGCACTTGCTCGCGCACGTGCCGGGGCTCATGTTTTCCGTCTCCTACACCACGCGCAAGCCGCGCGGCGCCGAAGTCGACGGCGAAAACTATCGTTTCGTCTGCCGCGAGGACTTCGAAGCCATGATCGCCAGCGGCGAATTCCTCGAATGGGCCGAGGTTTTCGGCAATTATTACGGCACCCACCGCAGTATTCTGGAGGACGCCCAAGCCCAGGGCAAAGACCTGGTGCTCGACATCGACGTGCAAGGTGCGAGACAATTAAAATGTAAGATTGAAGGAGCGGTTACTGTCTTTATTCTCCCTCCCTCGCGCCAGGTTTTGGAGCAGAGGCTACGTGCGCGCGGCGAAGACCGGGACGAGGTGATCGAGCGGCGCTTACGCACCGCGGCCGCCGAGATCCGCAACTATAGCGCTTACGATTATGTCTTGATTAACCGCGATCTGCCCGAGGCCGAAGCCACGCTGGCCGCCATCGTGCGCGCCGAGCGCGTGCGGCGGACCAGGATTGAGGACTGGATTCGGCCGATTCTGGAAACATTTCAAGTTTGAGGTATCGAAACGATGGCTGACAAAGCCCCACGGAACAATCAGCACTGCACCATTCCGGACGACCCGGAGCAGAGCACCTATCGCTTTATCATCGTCTCCGCCCGGCGCGCCCGGCAGTTGCAAGGCGGCGCCCGCCCCGTCCTGCCGACTTCTTCCAAGAAGCCGACCATCATCGCCATGGAAGAGGTTCGCCGCGGCCTGGTCAAGTACAGCCTCACCGGCGAAGCCCCCGAGGCTCCCGCGCCGGAGCCCGAAGAAGTGCTGTAGCTTCGCGTCAGAGCATGAAACTCATCCTCGGCATCGGAGGCGGCATCGCGGCCTACAAGTCCGCCGAGTTGGCGCGCATCCTGATGCAGAACGGCCACGAGGTCCAGGCCGTCATGACCTCCGCCGCCCAAAAGTTCGTCCAGCCGTTGACCTTCGCCGCGCTGACGGGTCGTCGCGTCCTCACCGACCTGTTCGCCCTCGAGGCCGCCATCGAGCACATTTCGGTCGCGCAGGAGAACCAACTGCTGGCCATCGCCCCCGCCACCGCCGACCTCCTGGCCAAATTCGCCCACGGCTTGGCCGACGATTTCCTCACCACGCTCTACCTGGCCTTCACCGGCCCCGTGGTGCTGGCGCCCGCGATGAATGTCAATATGTGGCAGCACCCCGCCACGCAGTCCAATCTCGCGGCCCTGCGCGCCCGCGGGCATTGCATCGTCGCACCCGAATCCGGCTATCTCGCCTGCGGCATGACCGGTCCCGGCCGCCTGGCCGACCCCCAGGCCATCGCCCAAGCCATCGAGCAGGCACTGTCCACTAGCCGCGACCTCGAAGGCGAAACCATCCTCATCACCGCCGGCCCCACCCAGGAGCCGCTCGATCCCGTCCGCTTCATCTCCAACCGTTCCAGTGGCAAGATGGGCTACGCCCTCGCCGAAGCTGCCATCGCCCGCGGCGCCCGGGTCATCCTGGTTTCCGGCCCGGTTCACCTCGAACCTCCGCGCGGCGCCGACCTGATCCCCGTCCGCACCGCTACCGAAATGCGCGACAAGGTCTTCGAGAGTCTCGGCCCCACCACGATCGTTGTGAAAGCTGCCGCCGTAGCCGATTTCCACCTCAGCCGCGTCCCCGACCAGAAGGTCAAGAAAACCGCCGCGCGTCTTTCCCTGGAACTCGATCCCACGCCCGATATCCTGGCCGAACTCGGCCGCAAAAAAGGCGACCGCCTCCTCATCGGCTTCGCCGCTGAGACCCAGAATCTCCAGGCCGAGGCCCGCCGCAAACTGGAATCCAAGAACTGCGACATGATCGTCGCCAACCTCGTGGGCACCGCCGGCTCAGGCTTCGACTCCGACCAAAACGAAGCCATTCTTGTGCTGCGCTCCGGCGACTCCATTTCCCTCCCCCGCGCGCCTAAACGCGAGATTGCCGACCGCATTTTCGACCAGATCCCAAAACTTCGCTTGGCCCTGCAAACCGCGAAATGACCCCGGACGACCTTCGCAAATACCTGGAATACTACCGGGATCTCGGTATGAAGGAACTATACAGAAGGGGCCATGGCCCAGGTGCCAGGAGTCGGGGAGAGGAAACTCGCTTCGCTCACAATATTTCTGAAGCCCCGAGCGAAGCGAGCGTCCTTCCCCCGACTCCTGGCACCCAACCCCTGGCCCCTGAAGGTGAGTCCCTCCTGGAGGTCCTCCAGGACATCGGTGATTGCCATCGCTGCCGCTTGTGCGAGGGCCGCAACAAGATTGTCTTCGGCGCCGGCAACGAGCACTCACCTTTGGTCTTCGTGGGCGAAGGCCCCGGCGCCGACGAAGACGCACAGGGCATCCCGTTCGTCGGCCGCGCCGGCCAGCTCCTCACGCAAATGATTGAAAACACGGCAAAAAAGGAGGGTATCGACCTCCGCCGCGAGGATGTCTACATTTGCAACGTGGTCAAGTGCCGCCCACCTGGCAACCGCACCCCCGAACCCGATGAAATGGAGATCTGCGGGCAGTTCCTGTTTCGCCAACTCATGGCCATTAAACCCAAGGCTATCTGTGCCTTAGGCGGAACTGCCGCGCGCGCCCTGACGGGCCGTAAAGAGGGTGTTACCAAGCTCCGCGGTAAGTGGCTCCGCTGGCGCGATATCCCGGTCATGGTGACTTACCATCCTTCTTACCTCCTCCGCCCCTATAACCAGAACGCCAAGCGCGAAGCCTGGGAGGATTTGAAGAGGATTCTGCACTTCGTGTATGACTAAATACCCGGAAAATCATACAATTGCCCGAGGCGTGCACCATTCAACACGGGATAAGATTGCGTGTACGCAGAAATGGACACAGGTAAACGGGCCGATCGGGAACTGATTCCTGCCCGCCATTTTCTCCATTCCCTGATCCAGGAACAGAGCGCCGCAACCGAAGAGTTGCGCGCCGGTAGTCACGAATTGCAATCCATCCTGGATGATTTTCTGGCCGCGCGCGCCGACTTGCGGGCGGCGGTCGAGGCAGTCTCGCTGGATCGCGTGGAGGGGGCCGCGGCTACCGTGCGCTCGCACCGGACGGCTGAAGAGTTCAGCGCTCTGCAACTCAAGCGCGACGCCGAGCAGGTTTTCCACCGGGCGCACGAGGCCATTCGCGAGTCCATGCTCCTGCGTCTGAAGCTCAGCCGGCTCCGCGAAGCGCTGCGCCTGGCGCCCGTCCGCCGCCCCAAAGCGCTGCCGCCCGCCCAGGTGCTTTCCAAGCGCGAAAAGCAAGTGCTCAATCTCATCGTAGCCGGCAAGACCAGCAAGCAGATCGCCGCCGAACTGGGCATCTCTTTCAAGACCGCCGTCACCCACCGCTCCAGCATCATGAGCAAGCTGGACGTGCACGAACTGGCCTCGGTCGTCCGCGAGGCCATCCGCCGGGGTCTGGTTTAAATTTCACCACGGAGCCACGGAGATCTCGCAGAGAAATCTGTTAAATGTTCTCCGTGCTTTCTCTGTGCTCTCCGGGGCTCTGTGGTGCCTCGGCTCCCGTGCATTCCGGGCATGGGCAGATGTTCCGGAAATGCTCGAACGAGTAAATCCCCGCGTTGTGCCCGTCGCTCCAGTTGATCCGGATGGCATAGCTGCCCACCGGCTCCACGCCGAGAATCTTCAGCGCCGGCTTGTACATCTGGAACGGGCTGTTCGATTGAGCCTCGGGCTGTCTCGGAGGCGTCCCGTGCGCGCCGGTGCAACTCGCGCAGGGGCACTTATCGCGGAGATATTGCAAGCTGTACTCGCTCGCGTGACCGTCTTTCCAATCGATTTTGATTCCCTTGGATTTGGAAATGGCAATGTGTTCGGGATCGGTAGAAGAATACATTTTCAGCTAAATAATCGCTCCACGTCGCGCACCCCGGAGATCCGCCGCATGGCCGAAACCAGCTTTTCGAGCTGCCTCTTGTCCCGCACGTCCACGGTCATCTCCACCACGCCGCCATCGTGGTCGATATCGCCCTTGGCCTCCAGGTTGCGGATGTTCGTATTCTCGTTGGAAAGCACCGAGGTGAGCTGGTTCAGCATTCCCGGCCGGTCGTCGGTGTGGATGATGATGCGCACCGGGAAGGCATCGTCCGCGGCGCGCGCCCATTCCACCTCGATCTTGCGCTCCACGTCGTACATCAGGTTCTGCACGTTCGGGCACATCCGCGAGTGCACCGCCACGCCCTTGCCGCGCGTCACGTAGCCCACGATCGCCTCGCCGCGGATGGGGTTGCAGCACTTGGCCCGATACACCAGGAGATCGTCGACTCCGCGGACCTTGATCACCGCGTCGCCATCCAGCGGCTTGCCCGGCATGGCGGGCAGATTCGCGCCGGCGCCCGGCGC
>JAJYLS010000199.1 GCA_021787555.1 Acidobacteriota bacterium
CCTGCGAATCAAGGCGTTCTACGGCACCAGCGAGAATGCCGTGAAGACCCAGATCTGGGTCGCCGTTTCGGTATACGTACTGGTGGCCATCGTCCGCAAGCGACTCGGGCTGGAGATCAGCCTCTACCAGATTCTACAGATTTTGAGCGTGACGCTCTTTGAGAACACGCCCATTTTACGGGCACTTCAAGAGGCCGACTACGAGAACGATTTACCCGACCCCGGCAACCAACTGATTCTGTTCGACTTTTAGCCGGACAGCAGTGACCCGAAGTATAAACCGTCACGCACACTGGTCAGCCGGCAATTGGTCCGCCCCCCAGCAGCCGCACTGCCGCCGACGGGGCCGCATCCAGCATTTCCTGAACCGCCTTGCGCGTGACCGGATGGCGGAGATCCGGCGCCAGATCTGCCAGTGGCGCCAGCACGAAGCGCCGCTCGTGCATGCGCGGGTGCGGAATCTCCAGATCCTTCGCCCGGATGACCGTGCGGCCGTAAAGCAGAATGTCGATATCGATCGTGCGGGGCCCTTTCGGCACGGTTCGCACGCGGCCCAGCGCGCGCTCGATACGCGCCACACGCGCCAGAAGCTGCATGGGGAAGAGATCGGTTTCGGCTTCGACCACCAGGTTCAAAAACCAACGCTGATCGGTATAATCCACCGGCTCGGTTTCATAAATCGGCGAGACGCGCAGCACGCGCAGATCCGGCGCGGAGAGCTCTTCAATGGCGGCGTGGAGGTTTGCTTCGCGGTCGCCCACGTTCGAACCGAGACTGAGGTACGCGGTCTTCAACTTTCGAAGAGCAGTCCGGGCTGCTCGCCGCTGCGCAGCTTGCGTTTGACGTTGAAGTAGTCGAAGGCCCGGTCGGTGGCCATGCGCCCGCGCGGGGTGCGGTTCAGAAATCCGAGCTGAATCAGATAAGGCTCGTAGACCTCCTCGATCGTATCGGCTTCTTCCGAGATGGAGGCCGCGATGGTGTTCACCCCCACCGGTCCGCCGCGGTATTTATCGAGGATGGTCATCATGATCTTCTGATCGATTTCGTCCAGCCCGAAGCGGTCTACGTCGAGCAGGTTCAGGGCGGTCTGCGCCACCGGCTGGGTAATGTGGCCGTCCGCGCGCACCTGCGCATAATCGCGGACGCGCCGCAGCAGGCGGTTGGCGATGCGCGGCGTCCCGCGGCAACGGCGCGCGATTTCCTCCGCCGCGCCCTCATCGATCTCCACTTTGAGCAGCCGCGCGGAGCGGTTGACGATGGCCTTGAGCTCATCGAGCGCGTAGGGATCGAGGCGCAGCACCAGCCCGAAGCGGCCGCGCAAGGGCGCGCTCACCAGGCCCTGGCGCGTGGTCGCGGCGATCGCCGTAAACCGGGGAATCGGCAGCGAGTGCGTGCGCGCCCCAGGTCCGGCGCCCACCAGGATATCCACGCGGAAATCCTCGAGCGCCGAATAAAGCATTTCCTCCACGTCCGGCAGCAGGCGGTGCACTTCGTCGATGAAAAAGACCTGCCGCGCGCGGATGTTGCTCAGGATGCCGGTCAGGTCCAGCTTCTTCTGGAGCACCGGCCCGGAGCTGGCCGTGAACGTTACCTCGAGCTCCTCGGCGATGATGGAGGCCAGCGTGGTTTTGCCGAGGCCGGGCGGGCCGTAAAGCAGCACGTGATCCATGGCCTCGCCGCGCATGCGTGCGGCCTCGATGGCAATCTTGAGGTTTTCCTTCAGCTTGCCCTGACCGGTGAAATCCGCCAGGCGGCGCGGGCGCAGGCCGGTCTCGAACTGCAAATCTTCGGGCTGGCGATCGCCGGAAATCAGTTGCCGGTCGGGCATGTGATTACCAGCTTAACCCGAAGCGCGGCGAGCTCACCGCACCAGCTCCAGCGCGCGCCGGAACAGCGGCTCGAATTCGGCGGGGGTGCCGCCGGCCTTGGCCTTGCGCACGGCCGCTTCCGCCTGCGGGCGTGCGCAGCCGAGGTTGAGCAGCGCGGAAAGGACGTCCTGGTCGACCGCGGAGAGCGCTTCCGCCGCCGGCGTTTCCGGCTCGCCGCCGGCTGGGGCGGGCAGCTTATCGCGCAGTTCCAGTACCATGCGCTCGGCGGTTTTCTTCCCCACGCCGGGGATGCGCACGAGCTTCTCCACCTCGCCGCGCCGGATCGACTGCACGAGATCGGCTGCGGCCACACCGGAGAGAATCTTCACCGCCAGCGTCGGGCCGATGCCGCTGACCGCGAGGAGTTTTTCGAACAGCGCCTTCTCATCGGAGGTGAGGAAGCCGTAGAGCGCCAGAGCGTCCTCGCGCACGTGCGTGTGGATGCGCAGCCGCACTTCCGCGCCGGGGTCGGGAAGATGCGTGAAAGTGGAAACGGGAATGGTCACGTCGTAACCGACGCCGGCGATCTCGACAATCGCCTGGTTGGGATGCTTCTCGACGAGGACGCCGCGCAGCAGAGCAATCATAGATTCGATTGTAGTATCCGTACAATGGTTGCTTGGCCAGACGACGATTTTTCGTAGAGGCAATCCGCGAAGGGTTCGCCGAGCTGCGGGGCGAGGATGCGCGCCACCTCGCCCGCGTTCTGCGCGCCGAGCCGGGCCAGAAGTACGAGATCTCCGACAACCGTGCCGCGTACCTCGCGGAAATTGTCGAGGCCCGCGGCGAGCGCGTGGTTTTCCGCGTCCTGGAGCCGCTTCCGGCCGCGGTGCCGCCGGTCCACGTGACGCTCCTGTCCGCGCTGATCAAATTCGACCGTTTCGAGTGGATGATCGAGAAGGCGACCGAACTCGGTGTCGAGCGGATTCTGCCAGTCGAGGCGGCGCGTACGGAAAAGGGACTCCTGGCCGCGGCGCGGAAACGGTCCGAACGGTGGGCGCGGATCGCGCGGGAAGCCAGCCAGCAGTCGCGGCGCGTGCACATTCCCGAGATTCTTCCGGCGGACCGGCTGGAGCCGAATCTGTCGGTTGCCGCCGACTACCGGTACTTCCTGGAGGAAAGCGAAGCGGCGCCGCTGATAGCCATGTTGCCGCCGTACCGCGCGTCTACCGCGCAGGTGGCGGTGCTCATCGGCCCCGAAGGTGGCTGGACGGACGGCGAGCGCGCGCTGGCAGCCGCTGCCCGCTGGCAAGCGGTCTCGCTGGGCCCGACCGTGCTCCGCGCTGAGACCGCCGCCCTCGCCGCCATCGCGGTGCTGGCGAATGTCTGGCTGCTGTAACTAGCTACTTTCCGGCGCAAAAATGAGCGATTAGGCCGTTTCGATTCAGTGGGTGCGGCGATCGAACTCTGCAAGATCGTACAATTTCCTGTACTGAAACATTTTTGTTGGTTCATGTCATTTTTCTGTTGACAGCAGAAACGGACAAGCGTACCGTAATATTAATATATGCGTAAGCAGAAACAGCGGCTGATCGAGCGACTTCTCCGTGTATCGGAAACCATGGTCCAAGGCGGACTGTCGGAAACCTCTCGCCGTTGTGGCAATCTGGGCTGTGCCTGCTATCGAGACCCTACTCGCCTGCACGGGCCACACCTCTACATTACTTATCGGGAAGACGGCAAAAGCCGCTCGTTGTACGTTCCTCCAGATCATGTCGAAGCTGCGCGCCGGGCGCAACGGGCCTGGGCTGACTTTTGGGAGATTGGCTGTTCTCTGGCGAAATTGAATCGCGACCGTCTCCGCAAAGAGTGGCAGCAGGAGAAAGCGCGCACGCTTGCCGCGACGAGGAGCAACTCTGATGATTGAGGCGCGGCGGCAGCAACTTCACTTCGGGGAAGGTCTCATTGTCGAGGAGGTGAGCGATCTGCGCGAAGAGTGGATGACACAGGCCGACCAGGTGCTGGAGGACGAGCAACTGATCTCAACCGTGTATGAGGCTCTGGCTAAGCGCAGTCCCAAGAGCCGCACCCGCGGGCGGCGACGCACGCCGGCGGAGGTAGTGATGCGGCTGCTCCTGCTGAAGCATATCCGCAACTGGAGCTTCGACGTGTTGGAGCGAGAAGTCCGCGAATCTCGTGTATCGCGATTTCACACACGTTGGAGCAAACAAAGCGCCCTATTCCAAAACCATGGGTCGATGGGAAATAGCGCTGGGACCGGAGGCGGTCGAAAACATTCATGAACGAGTGGTGGAGATCGCCAAAGAGAATCAGCTTGTACAAGGTCGCAAGATGCGGCTGGACACGACGGTAGTAGAGACGAATATCCACTAATAGGAGCGAGGGCAGGCCATGGATACATTGCCGGAGAAACTCGATGCTCGGCTGCGCGAGTGGAGGCCGGAGACTGCGGCAGAAGCCAGAGAGCGCATCGCCGAGGTAATAGAACTAGCCGATCACGACGTCCTTGACGTTGCGCGCTCGCGCGCCGCCGAACAGGAGGTCCTCGACCTACTCGATGAACCCCCTGCCCGGTGAGATTTGGCTAGCAGACCTGGGACTGGCTGCCAAGACCCGTCCCGTTGTCATCGTCTCCCGCGAAGATCCTGACCCGCCACGATCTCTCGTTTTGTACGTGCCCCTCACCACCCAGCGCAGAGATAGTCCGTATGAAGTGCCGCTGCCGCGCAATCACGGATTGCCGCTCTGCTGTAGCAGCTTGGCCACCAGCCCCGTCCACCCCGTCTGGTGGCTCGCGCCCAGCCCCTCGCCGCTGTCGCCGTCGAAATATTCGTGGAACAGCACCAGGCCGCGCCAGTGCGGGTCGTCGCGATAGCGCTCGTCCGGGCCGTGCGCCGGGCGGCGGCCGCTTTCGTCCTGCAAGAACAATCGCGAGAGCCGCCGCGAAATTTCCGCCGCCACCTCCCAGAGCGTCATCGTCCGCCCCGAGCCCGTGGGGCATTCCACCTTGTATTCATCGCCCAAGTAGTGATGGAACTTCTGGAGCGATTCGATGATCAGGTAATTCAGCGGGAACCACACCGGCCCGCGCCAGTTCGAGTTGCCGCCGAACAGGCCGGTGCGCGATTCGCCGGGCTCGTAGTCCAGCCGCCGCTCGGAACCGTCGGAGCGAACGACGTAGGGATGGTCGCGGTACGCGCGCGACAGGCTGCGGATTCCGAAATCCGAGAGAAACTCCTCCTCGTCCAGCATGCGCTTCAAAATCAGCCGGAGCTGCGAGGGGTCCACGATGGACATCAGCTTGCGCTCGCCTTTGCCGGGCACCACCATCGACGCCACGTTGTGCGTCAGGTCGCGCCGGTTCTCGATGAACCACTGCATCCGCCGCTTAAATCCGGGAAGCTGGTCCACCAGCCGCGGCTCCAGCGTCTCCACCGCGAACAGCGGCACCAGCCCCGCGATCGAGCGCACGCGCAGCGGCTCATGCCGGCCGTCGGGCATGCGCAGAACGTCGTAGTAGAAACCGTCCTGCTCGTCCCACATGGCTTCGCCGTCGTCGCCCAGGTGGTTGATGGCGTTGGCGATGTGCAGGAAATGCTCCCAGAATTTGCTGGCTACGCCCTCGTAGGCCGAATCTTCGCGCGCCAGCTCCAGCGCGATGGCCATCAGGTTCAGGCTGTACATGGCCATCCAGCCGGTGCCGTCGGCCTGCTCGATGAAGCCGCCGTCCGGCAGGGGCTCGCTACGGTTGAACACGCCGATGTTGTCCAGCCCCAGAAAGCCGCCCTGGAAGACGTTCTTCCCCTGCGTGTCCTTGCGGTTCACCCACCAGGTGAAGTTCAGCAGCAGCTTGTGGAAGACGCGCTCGAGGAACCCGCGGTCCGGCCGCCCGCGGCGCTTCTGCTCGATTTTGTAAACCCGCCACGCCGCCCACGCCTGCACGGGCGGATTCACGTCACCCAGGTTCCATTCGTACGCCGGCAATTGCCCGTTGGGATGCATGTACCATTCCCGCATCATGAGCACGAGTTGGTCCTTGGCGAATTGCGGATCGATGAGCGCCAGCGGGATGCAATGGAAGCCCAGGTCCCAGGCTGCGTACCACGGGTATTCCCACTTGTCCGGCATCGCGATCACGTCGGAATTGTAGAGGTGCGTCCATTCGTGATTACGGCCCTGCTTGCGCTCGGGCGGCGGCGGTGGAAACGCCGGGTCGCCGTTCAGCCAGTCGCGCACCACGTAATGGTAGAACTGTTTGGACCACAGCATCCCGGCCAACGCCTGGCGCATCACCGCGCGCCCATCGCCGGATAGCTCCCGTGGCTCGATCCCCGCGTAGAATTCGTCCGCTTCGCGAATGCGTTCGTCGAAAACCTGGTCGAACCTATCGGAGCCGCGACCGTCAGGGAGCGGTTGATCGTTTAGCCGCATTCTCACCGTCGCCGATGCGCCGCCCGCGAGTTCCAGCACGTAATGCCCCGCCGCTTTCGTCCCGCGCTTCTCCGCATTCACCGCCTCCCGCCGCCCGTTGACGACGTACTCGCCGATGCCGTCCTTCGCATACGGCGAGAGGTTCGGCGCGTTCCACAGCGCCTGCCGGTTGGTCTCGTTTTCAGTGAATAACACCTCCGGCGCCCCCGCGAACGACAGCCATCGCCGGCCGTAATACGGTTCATTCAGTTCGATCGCGCCCGGCGCGATTTCCAGCAGTTCCGGCCTGGCGCTTTCGCCGCTCCACGACCATGTATTGCGGAACCAGACCGTCGGTAGCAGATGCAGCACCCCCGCTTCCGGCCCGCGATTGAAAACCTCGACGCGAATGAGAATATCCTCGGGCGAAGCCTTGGCGTATTCCACAAACACGTCGAAGTAGCGGCCGTCGTCGAAGACGCCGGTATCGGCCAGTTCGTATTCCGGGTCGTTGCGCGTGCGCCGCTGGTTTTCCTCGATCAACTGCCGGTAGGGAAATTCCGCCTGCGGATATTTGTACAGGCACTTCATGTAGGAGTGCGTGGGCGTATTGTCGAGGTAGAAATAGCATTCCTTGACGTCTTCGCCGTGGTTGCCCTGCTTGCCGGTGAGGCCGAAGAGACGCTCCTTCAGGAACGGGTCGCGGCCGTTCCACAGGGCCAGGGCGAAGCAGATGCGCTGGTGGCGGTCGCAGATTCCGGTGAGCCCGTCCTCGTTCCAGCGATAGGTCCGCACCCGCGCCTGGTCGAACGTGAAATATCGCCAGGCGTCGCCATCGCGGCTGTAATCCTCGCGCACGGTCCCCCACGCGCGCTCGCTCAAGTAAGGTCCCCAGCGGTTCCAGTGCGCCCGCCGCGCCCGGCAATCCTCGATACGCGCTTGTTCCGGTGGCACGCGATCAGGATATCACTCGCGCCGGCGGGTCTACGGCTTCCTCGCGACGGCCGCGGAGAATCTCAAGATGGCAGCAGACCGCTTACATCTTCTCCGGAACCGGCGCCAGACTGAGCGCAATCTTCTTCGCCGTGTCTTCCGGAATACTGGGTAGCGCCGTGACGTGGCAACTGCACGTTCCGTCTTTCGCCGGAACGCTGGAGCTGAAACCGTTCGGATCGTTCGCATTGGCCGAGGCCCGGTCCTGGTAGAAGATCCGTCTTGCGCTGTTGTCGAACATCCTGTCTTTGGGGATCGCCATGGCTTTGAGCAGCCCCGGAGGCAGCGGCCTGAACTCCTGGCCTGGCTGGCTGGTCACCACCGCGATGGCGGTTTCAGTGTCGTGCCAGACGACCGCGCCGGTGTTGTCTCCGAGCGGCTCCCATTCCGGCGGAACGGCAATCTGGCACACGGATTTGGCGTCCTGGATGATTTTCCAGCCTGGAGGCGTGGTTTGGGATACGGCTGGAAGGGTGCACAAGAGAACCACGGCTGAAATCATGAATTCTCTCATGGCCGGAGTGTACCGCCGCCGGTTGCCGGGAACAAGCGGTAGGTTTCCCCAACCCCCAACCCCCAGCCCCCAACCTCTGGCCCCCGGTCCCTGGTTTGGTACACTACCCTTGACCCCTCCGAGAGTTTGCATGTCCAGCAACAACTTGCGGTTGTCGCGTACCAAAAGGCCCTGGCCCGTGGCCTGTGGCGTCGCGCTTGCGGCTACGGCCGGCGCGTTTGTGCTGCGCATGGCGTTTACCCCGCTCATCGGTCCGACCACTGTCCCCTTTGACACGTTCTTCCTGGCCGTGCTGGTGGCGGCTTGGTTCGGCGGGCTTTGGGCGGGCATCCTCAGCACCGTCGTCTCCGCGCTCGCGTCGGTTTATTTCTTTGCCGAGCCCGGGCGCAGCATGCTCATTCACAATCGCCACGATCAGCTTAGCCTCCTGATTTTCATTGCGGTGGGCCTTTGCGTGGCGCTGCTGGCCCATTCGCAGAACCTGGCCCTGGACCGAGCCGAGCGCGCCGAAAACGCCGAGCGCGTCGAGCGCCGGCGCTTCGAAACCACCCTCTCCAGCATCGGCGACGCAGTCCTCGCCACCGATGCCGCCGGGTGCGTTACCTTCGCCAACAAGGTCGCCCTGGCGCTGGTGTGCGGGTCGGAGGCCGACGTGCTCGGTACGCACATCGAGGATGTCTTTCGCATCATCAACGAATTCACGCGGGAGAAGGTGGAAAGCCCGGTGGTCCGGGTGCTGCGCCAAGGTACGGTCGTGGGCCTGGCGAATCACACGCTCCTGATCGCGCGCGACGGCACCGAAGTCCCCATCGACGACAGCGCCGCGCCCATTCGCGGCTCCGCCGGCGAGATGGTCGGCGTGGTGCTGGTGTTCCGCGACATTACCGAGCGCCGCGCCGCCGAGGCGCTCCGCGAGCGCCAGCACAAGCTGGAAGCCGAACAGGCGCTCCGCGAAAAAGAGGCCGAGTTGGCGCGCGTGGCCCGCGCTTCGGCGGTGGGCGAACTCGGCGCTTCCATTGCCCACGAGGTCAATCAACCCCTGGCCGGAGTGGCCACCAATGCCGATGCCGCCCTGCGCTGGCTGTCCCGCGAACCGCCGCGCCTCGGCGAGGCCACCGAATCCCTCCGCCTGATCGCCCGCGACGCCGAGCGCGCCGGCGCCGTGGTGCGCCGCGTCCGCGAACTCCTGCGCAAAAAAGAGAGCGGCGCCAACGAGCCGCTCGATTTGAACGCCACCATTCAGGAGGTGCTGGCCCTGGCGCGCGGCCACCTGGAAAAAGACGGCGTTGCCGTGCGCACCGAACTGGCTGCCGGCCTTCCGCCCGTTCGCGGAGACTACGTCGCCTTGCAGCAGGTTATATTTAATCTTCTGATGAATTCCAGCGAAGCCATGGCGCAGGTGGCGGACGGGCCGCGCGAGCTGGTCGTCTGCTCCCGCCACTCCGGCCCCCAGGTCGAAGTGGCGGTGCGCGATTCCGGCCCCGGAGTCGATCCCGCGTCCATGGGCCGCATGTTTAAAGCTTTCTTTACCACCAAGCCGGGCGGCATGGGGATGGGGCTGTCCATCTGCCGCTCCATTATTGAGGCCCACGGCGGGCGCATCGCGGCCGAGTCGAACGACGGCCCCGGCCTGACCGTGCGCTTCCACCTCCCCGCCACGGTCGAGGGTACGGAAGCGGCCTCGACTAATGCTTCCTCATGAGCGACCCGGATTCACTGGTCTACATTGTTGATGACGATCTCTCGGTCCGCGATGCTCTCCGCAATCTCCTGCGCTCGGTCGGGCTCGAAGTGCGCACCTTCGCCGCGGCGCAGGAGTTTCTGTCCAGCCCGCGGCCGGAAGTCCCGGCCTGTCTCGTGCTGGACGTGCGCCTGCCCGGCCTGAGCGGCCTCGACCTCCAGCGGGAACTCGCCGAGGCGCGCAGCGAAGTCCCCATTATTTTCATCACCGGCCACGGCGATATCCCCATGTCCGTGCGCGCCATGAAAGCCGGAGCCGTCGAGTTCCTGACCAAGCCATTCCGCGACCAGGATCTTCTCGATGCCGTGCAGCAGGCCATCGAGCGCGACCGCGCCGCGCGCCGCGAACGCGCCGAAGTGGCCGAACTGCGGGCCCGCTACGACTCGCTCACGCCGCGCGAACGCGAAGTCATGATGCTGGTGGCGCGCGGCTTGGCCAACAAGCAGATTGCCGGCGACCTGGGCATCAGCGAGCCTACCGTCAAGCTGCACCGCGGCCGCGTCATGCACAAGCTGGGCGCCCAATCGCTCGCCGACCTCATCCACATCGCCGAGAAAATCGCGCCGCCGGACAACGATCAGCGCCCCGCCCAGGCGCCCTGACAGCCCGTGGCAAAACTCGTCGAGTCGGAAAAGCGGGGACTGGCTCCGAAATTCCGCGCCGCTAACCCGCTAACCCGCTGGAAACAGAACACGCCTCCCCGCGGAATTTCGGTGCCTGTACCCGGTTTTCCAGGGCACCGCCTGCTGGACGATCTTATCCTCCAGGGCTGCGATGCCCAAGGAACGTTGTCGCCCATCGGCTTTCGGAATGTAGGATCTCTTGGAAGGCTGCGCTCGGTACGTCCCCCGATGGATTCGGCTATGGAGGTCCGCCAGTTTCTCATCCAGGCCCGTCTCGTACTCTTCCCACGTCACACCATCCACTCCGGGTGCAGCGTTCCGCTTCAGGGCGTAGTAACTGTCCCGCAGCAACCCGACGCTAACGTGGTGGAGCAGCGCAGTGAACCGCGTCCGCTTGTCTTTACGTGCTGCCTTACGCACACCGAGCAAGTCGCTCAACTCGCTGATCCGGCCCTGAGTCCGGGGCGCGGTCGCCTGCCCAGTGTTCTCCTTGGTCGGTTGCCTTCCCTCCATGCCCTCCTCCGGCGGTTGCCCGCCATTGTTCGGCCACTTCGTCGGCATTACGCAACCTTCCGACTCCCCACCGGCGTGCATGTTGGACTCCTGGCTCATGGCCTTCTCCAACCGGCCCGCCGCCTCTCCGGCTGCGGGCGCCGCTGGGGTCTCCCGGTTCTCGCGCGTGGAATTTCCATGCATGCCTGGGGCCTCAGACTGCGCTGAGTCCTGCGGATGCTCGCGATAGCGCACCCGCCGATATTGCCTTCCGCCTCGTGGTACGGCGTCGGCACTCCGGTCGCGATTATTTCGCAGCTCAATACCCTGCTTGCATGTGCCCCTGTCAACGCTTCGATGGCAGCCTCACGGCTGGCCACGCATGACTCCGGGTCAGGATGGATCGCTACTCCTTTCCTGTATGACCCTTTCATTCACTACTCCACGCCGGTGTATCCCGGCGCACACCACGGACTGCTAGGCCGAAGTTCCACCTCTGATCGCATGTAGAATCCTTTGTTGACAATGGGTTG
>JAJYLS010000200.1 GCA_021787555.1 Acidobacteriota bacterium
ATCTCCGCGATTCTGGCCACCGGCAAGCGCGTGGTGATCATCGGCGGCGGCGATACCGGCGCCGATTGCCTGGGCACCAGCCATCGCCAGGGCGCGCGCTCGGTGCACCAGTTCGAGCTGCTGCCCAAGCCGCCCGACGAGCGCTCACCCTCGACGCCGTGGCCGCTCTGGCCCATGCAGTTGCGCATCGAGAGCTCGCACGAGGAGGGCGGCATCCGCGACTGGAGCCTCTCCACCACCAAATTCACCGGCGATGAGCACGGGTGCGTGAAGCAGTTGCACGGCGTGCGGGTCGGCCCGCCGCCCAAGTTCGAGCCGCAGCCCGGCACCGAATTCACGCTGGACGTGGACCTGGTGCTGCTGGCCATGGGCTTTCTCGGTCCGGTGCGCAGTGGTATGATCGAGCAGCTCGGAGTGGATCTCGACCAGCGCGGCAACGTGGCCACGGACGAGAACCACATGTCTTCCGTACCCGGCGTATTCGCCGCCGGCGACATGCGCCGCGGGCAGTCGCTGGTGGTTTGGGCGATTGCCGAGGGCCGGAAGGCCGCGCGCGCCATCGACCGCTACTTGCAATCGGCTAAACTGTAGTTTCCATGCTGAAAAATCAGGTTGTGCTGGTGCTGGGCGCCTCCAGCGGAATCGGGCGCGAGACTGCGATCCAGTTTGCCCGCGAGGGCGCGCGTGTGATGGCCGCGGCACGCCGCGAAGACCTCCTGCGCGAGTTGCGCGACGAGCTCGCGCGCGAAGGCCACGCCATCGAGATCATGAGCGCCGATGTGGCGAAGCTGGCCGACATGGAGCGGCTCGCGGCCACCACGCGCGAGCGGCTCGGTGAGGTCGATATCCTCGTTTACGTCAGCGGCACGAACGTGCCCGACCGCGCGCTCAAGCGCCTCAACCCCCAGATCTGGGACATGATGATCTCGGTGAACCTGAACGGCGCGTATTACATCACCCAGGCGCTGCTGCCCTCGATGCGCGAGCGGAAGAGCGGGCACCTGATCTTCATCTCGTCGATCTCCGGCGCGGTGCCCGACGTTTCCGGCGCGGCGTACCAGGCGGCCAAGCGCGGCATCATTGGCCTCTCGCACGCCATCCGCGTCGAGGAGAAGGAGAACGGCATCCGCACGTGCGCGATCCTTCCGGGCCTGGTGGATACCCCAATTCTGGAGAAGCGCCCCTACAAGACGCCGCCCGAGATGGTGGCCAAGGCGCTCCAGCCCTGCGACGTTGCGGAAGTCATCCTGGCCGTGGCCAAGCTGCCCCCGCGCGCCGCCGTGCCGGAGATGCAGATCATGCCGACGTATTTGTAAAGAGCGGTCACGTCAGGGTCAAGAGAATTCCGCGGCCGGCTTCACGCGCGCGGCGCAAAGCCACGGCGGCGGCGGTCACATCCTCGATGGCGAGCCCCAGGGACTTGAACAGCGTGACCTCGTGCGCATCGCAGCGGCCGGGCTTCGTGCCGGCGACGATCTCGCCGATTTCGGCGCGGACGTGGTCCGCCGCGAACAGGCCGTTGCGGATAGGCTGCACGATATCGCCGGATTCCTGAAGCGCGGCGGTTCTGGAATCGACCACGACGTGCGCGCGCGCCACCAGCGCCGGATCGAGCTCCGACTGATCGGGCCGGCAGGCGCCGATGGCGATGACGTGGGCCCCCGGCGCGACCCATTCGCCGCGGATCGCCGGAGTGACGGCGCTGGTTGCCACCACGACTACGTCCGCGCCGCGGACGGCTTCCTCGGCCGATGCCGCCGCGCGCAGACCGGCTTCCGCCGCGAAGCGCTCGAGATGCGCGCGCGTCGGGCTCCACGCGCGGATTTCGGTGAACAGCCGGGCGGTCGTGAGCGCGGCCAGATGGCTGTGCGCCTGCACGCCCGAGCCGAGAATCGCCAGGACCGCGGCGTCTTCGCGGGCGAGATATCGCGTAGATACGGCGGATGCCGCGGCAGTGCGGATTTCGGTGATGTAGCGGCCGTCCATGATTGCGGCAAGTTCGCCGGTCTCGGCGTCGAAAAGGCTGATGGCGGCGAGATGCGTGTCGAGGCCTCGGACGGCGTTCGGCGGAACGATGGTGACGAGCTTGGCTCCGAGCACCGCGGCCTCGTGGTCGAATGCCGGCATAAGCGCGAAGAAGCTGCGGTCGCCGATTTGCATGGCCGTCCGCACGGGTTGGTCGATGCGGCCGGCGGAGAACGCCGCGAGCGCGCGCTCCATGATGCCGATCAGCTCGGCGGGCGCGAGCACCGCCCGCACATCCGCTTCGCTAAGCCACAGCGGCATCGACCATGGCCTCCGTCCATTCGCGCAGGTCCCAGGGGCCAAAGGCGATATCCGCGGTTACGATGCCCAGGCCCGGTTTGCCGGCGGTCACCGGCACGCGTACCGGGCGCTCCTGGCGCGGCGGGACCGTGATGCGCAGCGGACCGGTCGCGACGCGCCATCCCTCCGGCGCGTGTGGCGTCACGCGGAACTCCCGCGCTTCGGCGGCGTGGTTGCGCACGATCACCTCCAATCCCAGCGGCTTTCCCACCACGGCCTGCGCGCCGTAGGGATAGAAGCGCGCCCACTGCTCGTCGAGGCCGAAATTCGGATCGGGCCAGGGGAAGAGATCGACCATGAGCGCGCGGCGCTTGGCGAAGCTTGCGGTCATGAGGTCCAACTGCCGCGGCGAATAGCGGAACGCCGGCGGTACGTGCTGGTTGATCAGCAGGTAGTCGCCCGCGAGCGCACGGATCCGGCGGAGGCAATCCGCGTAGCCTTGCTCCGGCGCCAGCAGGTTGCGGTTGAGCAGACAGTAATCGTCCATGCCCGTGGGCGTGAAGGAATCGCCCGCGAAGAAGATGCTGCGGCCGTTCTCGTGCCGCACGAGCAGCCCGCCGTGAAACAGCGTCTGGCCGGGGAAGTAGGAGTAAGTGAACTCGAACTCGTTCCAGCGCTGCTGCGCGCCCTCCTCCATTGGACGCCCGCCGCGGATGGCGTTGCGCGTGAGGCACGGCATGCGGTAGGCCTCGGGGTGTTCCAGGATGTCGCGCTGCTCGCGGCAGAAGTAGACGGGGCAGTTGAACTCGTCCGCGCCGGCCTGCGCCATATCGGTGTGGTCGTCGTGGTAGTGGGTGATGTAGATGCCGTCCAGCCGCTTGACGCGGCCGCTGGCCAGCAGCCGCCGGATCTCTTCGATGACGCGCCGGTTGCCGCAATCCACCAGGAAGCCGGCGCCGGTGCGCGAGACCAGCAGGCGCGAGTTGGTGATGGGCACGACCCACTCGGGCAGCGTCTTTTCGACGCGCTCGGCCATGGGCATCCACTCGACCGGCTGCGGCCCGAGGATGCGCGCGGCCATGGCGCGGGCGCGGTCGTCGCCGCGATACCAGCGCAGCGCGTCGATGGCGAAGTGGTTGGCAAAAACCGCGCGCAGGCGGGCCGTGAGGCGCTCGATGGCTTGCCGCGGATCGCGGATGGCGGGTCCGCGCGCGGGAATCAGCATGTCGGGTTTCCAGGCGGCGATCTTGCGGAGGCTCGCAATCACGTTGCCCGCCCGCGCGGCATAGCCGTGATAGCCGTCTTCCTTGACGGATGGGATGGCGTCCTGGAGGCTGAAGAGATCGAGAATGCGGCCGTCGCCGTAGATCAGATCCCCGGTGCTGGCGATGCGGCGGCCTCCGCTTTCGATCAGGTACGAGATCGCGCCGCGCGTGTAGCCGGGGGTTTCGATTACCTGGATGCCGTCGATCGCGTCGCCGTCTTTGACGCCCTGCGCGACCGGCAAGGGCTCGGCGAGGATGCGCGTCGATTGGCACGCGTAATCGTGGAAGCGTTTGGTGCGGAACTGCTCCCAGAAGGCCGCGGCGCCGCTGAAGAGCGGGATTTCGGCCTCGGGCGCGATGGCCCGCGCGCCGCGCCGGACCAACTCGCGGCCGGCCCAGGCGACATCGCGGCGGTGATGCGTGAACAGCACCGCTTTGGCCGGCGCGGGATGGGGGCGCGGATCGCCGTAGATCGCGAGCGTGCCGCTCTTGCGCGCGATGAGCACGCCGTTGACCGGGCCGCGCACCAGTGCGACGCCGGGCGCGACTTTGGCGACCGCCGCGGCGCCGAGGCCGATTTGCAGGAACGTGCGCCGCGCAATTTCAGCCATGGCTATGCCGCCAGCGCCTCTCCCAGTCGCGCCATCTGGCGGGCCATGTCGCCGCGCTCGAATCCACGAAGAACGGGTCGGGGACGTCTTCCGGAAGACGCTTGGAGGATTGCGCCATACGTCTAGTATGACGCGCCCCGCGCGCCGATCCGCATGCCGCTGTGGCGCTCGACGGCATCCAGGTTGATGGCGACGCCCAGACCCGGCCCGCTGGGGATTTCCAGCATGCCGTCGGAATCCAGCTTCCACGGGCGCTCGACGAGATCGTCTATGAACGGCGAGCCGGTGAGGTATTCGACGAGATTGGTGTTGCGGGACGCGGATGCCAGTTGCAGGTCCGCGGCCAGGCCGAGCGCGGTGTTCCAGCCGTGCGGGATGAAGCGCACGCCGTTCTCCTCCGCCATCCAGGCGATGCGCCGCTCTTCGCTGATGCCGCCGACCTTGGTTACGTCCGGCTGCACGATGTCGAAGGCGCGCTGCTGGAGCCACGGCGTGAACGTCTGGCGGCGTGTGAGGACCTCGCCGCCGGCGATGGGTACCGGCGATTGGTTGCGCAGCAGGACGTAGTCGTGCAGGTTGTCGGGCACGATCGGCTCTTCGAACCAGTAGACGCCGTAATCGGCCAGCATGTGCGCGGTGCCCGCCGCCCACTTGTAGTCCCGCGGCCAGAAGGCGTCGCTCGCGCCGGCATCCACCATGAGCAGCGCATCCGCGCCCACCGTGTCGCGCGCGGCGCGGACGATCTCTTCATCGCGCGCGGCGCTTTCGCGGCCGAACGGACCCCAGCCGATCTTGAAGGCGCGGAAGCCCTGCTCACGGACGCGGGCGAGATCCTCGGCTAGCACGCGCGGCGGGTTCATGAGCAGCGACGCATACGGCTGCACGCGCTCGCGGTATCGGCCGCCGAGCAGGCGTCCGGCGGGTTGGCCGGTGGCCTTGCCCAGAATGTCCCAGAGCGCGATATCGATGCCGCTGATGGTGTGAGTGACCGAGCCGCCGCGGCCCAGCCAGAAGGTGTTGGCGTGGAGCTTTTCGCTGACGCGCTCGGGCTCGATCGCGGTCTCGCCGAGGTACAGCGGCTCGAGCACCTTGAGCGCGCCGCGCACCAGCGCATCGTTGGTGAAGGCCGAGCCCCAGCCGGTAATGCCCTCGTCGGTGTGGACGGCGATGAGCGTGTGGACGCAATCTTCCGGCTGGATCTCGTTGGCCCAGCCGCCCGCGGGCGTGCCGTGGCGGAGGCCCGCGCATTGGATTTCTACGATTTTCATGCCCTCCTCACCGCTCCATCATCTCCGCGAACCCGCTCACAATGCCCGCCTCGAGGTGATCACGCGCTGCGCTCCGCGGATGGGGGCGCGGTCCAGCATGTGCACGCGCTCGGATGCGCGGACGGCTTCCTCGCCGAGGATCTGGCCGAGTGCTTCGACCAGCGTGAAGTCCGATCCGCGGGAAGCGAGGCCGTTGCCGATGCCCATGCGCGCCGGCTGAAGGCTGGCTTTGGCCTGGCGTACGGTTTCCACGATGGCGTCTTCGAGGCTGGCGGTGTATGCGATGTTGGCTGCCGATACCTGGCCGTACATGCTTGCCAGCGATGGCGCGCGCGTGGATATGGTCGTGAATTCCTTCGAAGCCTTTGGTGCGGCCGGCGTAGCCGGCAAGCTGGAGCGCGGCATCCGCCGGAGGGGTGATATCCACGCGCGCGGCGCCGGCACGCAGCGGACCGCCCTCCGCCGCGAGTCCCGCCACCGCCGCGGCCAGCAGCAGTACGGAGCATTTGAGCATGCTCCTTATGGTATTCGTTCGGAGGGCAAAATGGGGACAGGCACGAAATTCCAAAAGCGGGAATTTCGAGCCAGTCCCCATTTTGCGGCTTATACTTGAGGCTTATGCGCATTTCCGTTCTCGGCATCCTGTTTTTTTCTCTGCCCGTTTTTGCCCAGGTGAAGTTTACCCAGCAGCCGGACCGCATCCTGGTGGCCATCGATGGCAAGCCTTATACCACGTTCTATCTCGCGCCCGGGGGCAACAAGCCGTATCTATGGCCGCTCAGCACCGCGTCCGGGGTGGTGGTGACGCGCCACTTCCCGATGGAAGATTTCCCCGGCGAGACGCACGATCATCCGCATCACCGCGGGCTGTTCTTCTCGCACGGCGACATCAACGACTACAATTTCTGGGCCACCGAGCCGGGCGCGCAAGCGAACAGCCCCAACGCCGGCCGCATGGTGCTGGTGAAGGTGGCGGAGGCGAAGGGCGGCGCGAAGTCCGGCACCATCCGCGCCATCTTCGACGGCGAGGACCCGCACGGCAAGCCGATCATGCGCGAGACCCGCACCATCACGTTTTATGCCTTGCCGCGGCTGCGGATCATCGATTACGAGGCGCGGATCGACGCGCTCGAGAAGCTGGTCTTCGGCGATACCAAGGAAGGCACGTTCGGCATTCGCCTCGCGACTTCGATGACCGAGGCCAAGGGCGGGCGCATGGTCAACGCCGAAGGGAAGGAGACGGAGAAGAACGTCTGGGGCCAGCGCTCGGCGTGGGTGGATTACGACGGGCCGGTGGATGGCCAGACCGTGGGCGTAGCCATCTTCGATACTCCCCGCAATCCGTGCTACCCGACTTACTGGCACGCGCGCGCGTACGGGCTGTTCGCCGCGAATCCTTTCGGCGTCCGCGATTTCACGCGCGACAAGTCGGCCAACGGCAGCATGACGGTCGAGAAGGGGCAGACCGTGCGCTTCCGCTACCGCGTGGTGATTCATCCCGGCGATTACCGCCAGGCGAAGATCGCGGAGCTATATAAGGAATATGTTGCGGACCGGTAGATGCCTGGCGCTGCTGCTCGGCTTTGCGGCGCTGCTGTGCGCCGCGGACGCCGATCTCATCTTGTATAACGGCAAGATTGTCACGGTCGATAGCCGCTTCAGCATCTCGCAGGCGGTGGCGGTCCGCGGCGGCACCATCGCCGCCGTGGGGACGAGCGACGCGATTCTGCACTCGGAGCGCGGGCCGAAAACCGAGCTCATCGACCTCGACGGCCGCACCGTGCTTCCGGGGTTGGTGGACGCGCACGTCCACGCGCTCGAAGCGGGCCTGAGCGAATACCGCGCGCCGCTGCCGCCGCTCGATTCGTTCACCGCCATTCAGCAATTCATCCGCGCGCAGGCGGCGCAAACGCCCAAGGGACAGTGGATCGTGGTGCCGCGCACGTTCCCCACGCGGCTGAAGGAAATGCGCATGCCTACGCACGAGGTGCTGGACGTGGACAGCGAGCATCCGGTGCTGTTCGACGCCAGCTACGTGGTCGTGCTGAATTCCTATGCGCTGAAACTGTGCGGCATCGGCCGCGACACGCCCAATCCGCCCGGCGGCGAAATCGTGAAAGACGCGAGCGGCGAGCCGAACGGAATTCTCAAGAACGCGCCATCGCTTATCAAAGGCCTCGACCGCACCGCGCATTTCAGCCAGGCGGAGAAGCTCGATGCGCTCGAACAGCAGTTGAAGCGCTACGTGGCCGCGGGGCTGACCACCATCGGCGACCGCGGGACGAATCCCGAGCAGATCGCACTGTATGAGAAGCTGAAGGCCACCGGGCGTCTGCCCATCCGCGCGGTGCTGACGTGGCTGGCGAATAATTCGTTGCCGGCGGCGGAGCTTCAGCGGCAGATCGAAGCCGCGCCGTACACCACCAATACCGGCGATTCCTGGCTGAAATTCGGCGCGTTCAAGCTGATTCTCGACGGCGGCATGACCATCGGCACGGCTTTCCAGCGCTATCCCTACGGGCCGTTCGGCAAGCAGCTTTACGGCAAGACCAACCCCGACGACCGCGGGCAGCTTTTTGTGCCGCCGAAGAAGTTGCTGGCGGTGATGCGCACGGCGCGCGACCGCGGCTGGCAACTCGCCACGCACGACCAGGGCGGGGGAGCGGTGGACGCGTTTCTCGATTGCCTGGAAGCCCTCAACCGCGAGAAGCCCATCGCGCGGACGCGCTCGCATCTCATCCACGCCAGCTTTCAGAGCCCCGAAGCCATCGCGCGGATGAAGAAGATGGGCATCCTGGCCGATGTGCAGGCCGCGTGGCTGTATCTCGATGCGCCTGCGCTGGAGCGCGTCTTCGGATACGACGGCATGCGCTACTTCTACCCGCTGCGCTCGTATATCGATGCCGGCATCGTCGTGGCGGCGGGCAGCGATCACATGATCGGGCACGACAAGAATCGCGCCGTCAACCCTTACAATCCGTTCCTGAGCATGTGGATCGAAGTGACGCGGCGGACCGGCCGCGGCGAAGTGCTGCACCCCGAGCAGCGCATCACCCGCGCCGAAGCGTTGAAGACCCACACCATCTGGCCGGCTTATCTGCAATTTGCCGAAAAGGAGCGCGGCTCCATCGAGCCCGGCAAACTGGCGGACATGGTGGTGATCGATCGCGACTATCTGACCTGCCCGGAACCGGAGATCAAGGAGATTCAGCCGGTGATGACGATGATCGGCGGGAAGATTGTGTACCGCGCAAGATGACGTGAGTTATCTTAGAGGGCATGAAACTCCGAAACCGGCGGTCCTGGATCGTGTTTTCCGCCGCCGCTGCCGCCGTTCTGGCGGGACTCTCGCTCTATCCGCAAACCCGCTCCAAGAAAACGAAGCCGATCGCCATGCCCGCGGCGGCGGCGTTCCGCATCCTGCTGGGCGCCGGCGATCAGCAGCCCACGGATTGGAGCGGCAGCATCGCCGCGTCCGCGGGGCGGATCGAGAGCATTCAGGGCTGGCGCTTCCGCGGCGCCGATTCCACCGATAACCATTCCAAGTGGTCCGCCTGGAGCGGCAAGTCGCTGGTGAATGTGGGTGCGCAGAATCGCGGCCGGCCGCAGCCCACCCTGCCCAACGGCGTGACGGTGACCGCCGCCGGAGTTGCCGAGGATACCCGGTTCACCGTGAAAACGGCGCAGGGCGAGTTCTCTTTCACCGCGGCTGAAATTCCCGCCGGACTGCACCACGGCTTCCTGAATGGCCATGTGGTGGTGGATCGCGTGCCCACCGAGGTGCAGCTTACGCGGGACCTGGAAGACGAAGATTATCCCGCGGTGGCCCAAAGTGCCGATACGGTCTACGCCGCTTATGTCCGCTTCGTTCGCGGCGACCGCTCGCAGGCACGCTGGGGCAACATGGGCCCCACTCCGCCCAAGAATTTCAATTTCGTCTCCCGGCCGACCGGCGGCGATCAGGTGTTGCTGACCGCGTATTCCAAGGACAAGCGCACCTGGAGCGCGCCGATGCCTGTCACCGGAACCGGCGAGGACATTCTGCGCACCGCCGTCGCCGTGGACGGCAGCCACCGCGTGTGGGTCTTCTATGCGGCCGACCGCAAGGGCAATTTCGACATCTACGCGCGCGCGTACGCCAATGGGCGCTGGTCGGCGGAGCAGCGCCTCACCAGCGATCCCGGCACGGATCTGAATCCGGTCGCCGCAACGGACGCCAGTGGGCGCGTGTGGGTGGCATGGCAGGGCTTCCGCAACAACAACCTCGACGTCCTGGCTGCGGCGCAGGACGGCGAGCGTTTCACTCCCGAAGCCACGGTGTCTTTCTCCAAGGCCAGCGACTGGGATCCGGCCATCGCGGCCGCGGCCGATGGCCAGGTGGCGGTTTCCTGGGATACCTACGACAAGGGCGATTACGACGTCTACTTCCGGCGCCTCTCGATGAACGGCGGCCTCCGCATGGAAGCGCCGGTGCCGGTGGCCGCGAGCACGGAATTCGAGGCGCGCAGTTCAGTTGCGTTCGACGCGCGCAACCGCCTGTGGGTGGCTTACGAAACCGGGCCCGCCGATTGGGGTAAGGATTCGGGCGCCTACGCCAAAAGCGGCGTGCCCCTCTATCGCGACCACAATATCGGGCTGAAATGTTTCCAGGGCACGAACGCCTTCGAGCCCGCCGCCAGCCTGGCCGATGTTCTGCCGGCGGCCAGCGGGCAGGCGCGCGCCGCCAATCGGATGGCGCTGAACGATTTTCCGCGCCTGGCGGTGGATCGGGCCGGCACGCTGTTTCTGACCTTCCGCACGCGGCTCTTCCCCGGCCGCACTCCCGCCGGAAGCGTCTGGAACGACCAGATGGTGTATTTCGACGGCTCGTCGTGGAAAGGGCCGATAGAGATTCCGAATACCGACCAATGGATCGACAACCGGCCCGCCATGACCGCGCTCGGGCCGGGCGATCTGATGATGATTCTGGCGTCCGACCATCGCGATGCGCAGATTCTGTATGACCGCCGTCCGGGGCCGCGCCGGCAGGATAACAACGGTGCGCCCGATAGCATCAATGCCGATATTTTCGCGGCCGAACTAACCGTGAACCCCGCCACTCAGGAGGCGCCGTTGAAGGCTGTGGCGGCCGAGAAGGTGGCTGCGCCCGACCCGATCTCCACTCCCGAGCGCGCGAGCATCGCCGGCATGCGCGAGTACCGCGCCGACGTGGAAGGCTCGCAGTTGCAGTTGCTGCGCGGCGAGTTTCACCGGCACACGGATCTTTCCTACGATGGCCAGGGAGACGGGCCGCTGATCGACGCGTACCGCTACATGATCGATGCCGCCTCGATGGACTGGGGCATGTGCTGCGACCACGATAACGGCACCGGCGAGTACGCCTGGTGGACGCAGCAGAAGATGACCGATGCCTACCACCTGGGCGGGCAGTACGTGGCCATGTTCGGCTACGAGCGCAGCGTGAGTTATCCCGAGGGCCATCGCAACCCCGTGTTCGCCACGCGCGGGATTCGCCCGCTGCCGCGCCTGCCGAAAATGGCGAACGATTCCGAAGGCCATGCCCCCGATACGCAGCAGCTTTATCAATACCTGAGGAAGTACGATGGCATTGTGGCGTCGCACACTTCCGGCACCAACATGGGAACCGACTGGCGGGACAACGACCCGCTGATCGAGCCGGCGGTGGAAATTTACCAGGGCTGCCGCCAGAGTTA
>JAJYLS010000004.1:0-4342 GCA_021787555.1 Acidobacteriota bacterium
TGGTCTTCCGCGGCGGCTACGGCATTTACTACGACCTGCTGGGCGTGGAATTCACCAACTCCGATCAAGCCGGCTTCAGCAAGCAGACCAACCTGGTGACCAGCACCGACAACGGCCAGACCTATCTCGCCTCCATCGCCAACCCCCTCCCCGGCGGCATCGTGGCGCCGTTGGGAGCGGCCGGCGGCATGCTCACCAATCTGGGCGGCAGCCCCGCTTTCTTCTCGCCCTATGGCATCCGCCCCTATACCCAGCGCTGGAGTTCCACCATGCAGTTCCAGCCTATGCCGGGCTCGGTGATCGAGGTCGGCTACATAGGCTCGAAATCCGTGGATTTGCGCGTGACGCGCGAGTTCAACGCCACCCCGGCGCAATATCTCAGCACCTCCCCGGTGCGCGACAACAACACCATCAATTTCCTCACCCAGCAGGTGCCCAACCCCTTCCGCGGCATTGCCGGGTTTGAAGGCACCGCCCTCTACACCACCGTCAACACCTCGATCTCCCAACTCCTCCAGCCGTACCCGGAATTCGGAGGGCTCTCTGCGAGCATTCCGGCCGGCTCTTCCTGGTATCACGCGCTCACCGCGCGCTTCGAGAAGCGCTTCGGCCACGGCATCACAGCGCAAGCGCTGTATACGTTCTCCAGGAACATGGTTGCCAAAACTTACCTGAACCCCACCGATCCCGGCCTGGAGCACGTGATCGCCACGCTCGACCGCCCGCACCAGGTGAACGTCAGCGCGGTCATGGAGCTGCCCTTCGGCCGCGGCAAGCGCTTCGGCGGCTCATGGCCGGGAATCCTCAACCAAGTCGCCGGCGGCTGGTCCCTGGATGCCATCTATACCTTCCAGAGCGGTGCTCCCCTGAACTTCGGCAACATGCTGTTCACGTGCAGCAGCTACAACCAGCTCCAGATGCCGCACCAGTCGCTCCAGGAATGGTTCAACACCGGCTGCTTCAATACGGTCCCGTCGCAGCAGCTTGAAGATAACCTCCGCACCTTCCCCTCGCGCATCGCGGCGGTGCGTTCCTACGGGATGAACATCACCAATCTCTCGGTACACAAGATGTTCCCGATCCATGAGCGCATGAAGATCGAGCTGCGCGGCGATGCCGAGGGCATCACCAACACGCCCAATTTCGCGCCGCCCAACCTGAACCCCACCAGCACCGCCTTCGGCCAGGTGACCGACACGCAGACCAGCCAGGAGGAGCGCCGCATCTTCGTCGGGCTCAAACTGCTGTTTTGACCCGTCGGCACGCGGCGCGCGCGCACCAGGCAGCCCTGCTCGCGGACGCGATCGACGGTGCATCACGCTTGACCGGAGGCGTGCCTGAGTACTGCATTCACCGTATGGCGCATCCACGAGCCACATGGTAACGTGGCACTCCATTAAAAAAGGAGTGAGTAATGAGGGTAGTGGGGGTTTTTGTCTTTTTTTCCGCGCTTCTGATGTGGGCACAGGACCCGCGCGGCACGATCACCGGAAGAGTGACCGACCCGAGCGGCGCAGCCGTTCCCGGCGTCCAGCTGCGCGCCACTAATGCCGCCACCGGCGTCGTTACCACGGCCACCACCAATGCAGTGGGCAACTACGAGTTGCCTTACCTGCTGGCCGGCTCGTATACCGTCAGCGTGCAGCACCCCGGATTCAAGGGCTGGTCGAAAACCGGCATCGAGTTGCGCATGTCCGACCGCCTGCTGGTCGATGTCAAGCTGCAAGTCGGCCAGATGACCCAGAGCATCGAGGTTTCGGCCCACTCCGAAGTGCTCGAGAACACCAGCGCCGCGCTTGGCCAGTCGCTTGCGGGCACCCAACTCGGCGAACTGCCCGTGCGCGGCGGCAGCATCGCCTGGCTCTATTCCCAGGCGCCCGGCGTCATCTGGCAATCCCTGCCCTTTGATGGTCCCTGGAACATCGACCAGAATTCCGCCCTCAGCGTCGCCGGCTCCGGCCAGTACGGCATGAACTTCAACATGGATGGCATCAGCAACAACTCCTACGGCGGCCGCACCGCCATCGTGCCGCCCCCCGACATGGTCTCCGAAGTCCGTGTCGATACTCAAAGCTATGACGCCTCCGTCGGCCACACCACTGGCGGCAACGTCAATGTCGTCCTGAAAGCCGGAACCAACGAGTTGCACGGCTCCGTCAAGGCGGAGTTTTCCGACGGCCCCATGATGACCCGCACGTTTTTTACCGACCAGTACATTTTCAATCCGGCCACCGGCCCCATCACGCCGGAGAAAATCAAAGCCAACACGCCTTCCCTGCGCTGGAATCGTTACAGCGCGGTGGTCGGCGGCCCGCTCGTCATTCCCAAGGTTTATAACGGCAAGAATAAAACTTTCTGGGAGTTCGGCTTCGAGAAGGACGATCGCATCCGGTCCATCTCTAACATCAGCACCGTGCCCACCGTGGCGGAGCGCAGCGGCAACCTCTCGGCACTGCTGGCCGTGGGCTCGCAATACCAGATCTATGATCCCTATAGCACAGTCCCCGCGGGCAACGGCCGCTTCTCGCGCCAGCCGCTGCCCGGCAACGTCGTTCCCGCCAGCCGCATCGGTCCCATGGGGGCCAAGTTCGCCCAGCTTTACCCCCTGCCCAATCTCCCCGGCACCGTGGACGGGACGGACAACTGGACCGACACTCACCCCGAGACCCAGAACCTCACCCAACCCATCGTGCGCATCGACCACAACTTCAGCGACAAGTTCCGCATGTTCGGGCGCTACGCCCAATCCGATTTCGCCGGGCACTTCGATCAGTTCATCCCCGGCAGTGACATTCGCGGACGCGACCGCGACCGCCCCGCCCGCAGCGCCGCCCTCGACGGCGTCTGGATCCTCAACTCGAACATGGTGCTGGACATCCGGTACGGCTTCACCTGGTTCAACGAGCTCCAGTATTTCGATAACCAGGGCTACAACCTCGAAAGCCTGGGCTTCGTTCCCAGTTTCGTCAACCAACTCCAATTCGCTGCCGCCGGCATCACCTTTCCGCAGCTCAGCGTGGGCAACTATTTCCAGTTGGGGAACAACGGCGGCTACAACCAGATCAACGATTCCCACAACCTGCTGACCGAGTTCACCTGGATGCACGGCAACCACAGCATCAAGGCGGGATTCGACGGCCGCCTGTTCTACGAGACCTACGCGAATTACGGAGCCGTCTCGCCGCTGCTGACTTTCGGCAACACCTACACCAAAGGCCCACTCGACAATTCACCCGCCGCGCCTACCGGCCAGAACATGGCCAGCCTTCTGTACGGCATTCCCACCGGCGGCCACGTGAACTACAACGCCTCCTTCGCCGATTTCTCCGAGTACACCGGCTTGTACCTGCAGGATGACTGGCGGGTCACCCACAAGCTGAGCATCAACTACGGCCTGCGCTGGGAATATGAGAGCCCGCCTACCGAGCGCTACAACCGCACCACCCGCGAGTTCGACTTCACCACGCCGAATCCCACCTCGCAGCAGGCGCTCGCGGCCTACGCGCTGAATCCCGTGCCGGAAGTCCCCGTCTCGGCCTTCCAGACGCTGGGCGGCGTGACCTTCGCCGGCGTGGGCGGCAATCCGCGCGGCATCCGCAATCCCGATTGGCGGGCCTTCATGCCACGCTTTGGCCTGGCTTACCAGATCACCCCGCGGCTGGTCTTCCGCGGCGGCTACGGCATTTACTACGACCTGCTGGGCGTGGAATTCACCAACTCCGATCAAGCCGGCTTCAGCAAGCAAACCAACCTGGTGGCCAGCACCGACAACGGCCAGAGCTATATCGCCTCTATCGCCAACCCCTTCCCCGGCGGCATCGTGGCGCCGTTGGGCGCGGCCGGCGGCATGCTCACCAATCTGGGCGGCACTCCCGCCTTCTTCTCGCCCGACGGCACCCGCGCCTATACCCAGCGTTGGAGTTCCAACATCCAGTTCCAGCCCATGCCGGGCTCGGTAATCGAGGTCGGCTACATCGGCTCCAAATCCGTGGATCTGCGCGTGACACGCGAGTTCAACCCCACACCGGCGCAATATCTCAGCACCTCCCCGGTGCGCGACAACAACACCATCAATTTCCTCACCCAGCAGGTCCCCAACCCGTTCCGCGGCATTGACGGGTTTCAGGGCACGGCGCTCTACACCAACACCAACGTTGCGCTCTCCCACCTCCTCCAGCCGTACCCGGAATTCGGAGGGCTCTCCGCAGGTCTTCCGGCCGGCTCGTCCTGGTACCACGCGCTCACCGCGCGCTACGAAAAGCGCTTCGGCCACGGCATCACCGCACAGGCGTCGTATACATTTTCAAAGATGATGGCGGCCAATAGTTACCTGAACGACACC
>JAJYLS010000004.1:4352-49778 GCA_021787555.1 Acidobacteriota bacterium
CCCGGCCTGCAGCATGTCATCGCCGCACTCGACCGCCCGAACCAGGTGAACGTCAGCGCGATGATCGATCTTCCCTTCGGCCACGGCCAGCGCTTCGGCAGCTCATGGCCGGGATTCCTGAACCAGATCGCCGGCGGCTGGTCAATGGACGTGATTTATTTGTTCCAGAGCGGCGCTCCCCTGGGCTTCGGCAACGTGCTGTTCACGTGTAGCAGCTACAACCAGCTCCAAATGCCGCACCAGTCGCTCCAGGAGTGGTTCAACACCGGCTGTTTCAATACCGTCCCGTCGCAGCAGCTTGAAGATAACCTCCGCACCTTTCCCTCGCGTGTCGCGTCCGTGCGCTCCTACGGGATGAACGTCACCAATTTCTCGGTGCACAAGATTTTCCCGATATACGAGCGCGTGAAGCTGGAGCTGCGCGGTGACGCCGAGGGCATCACCAACACGCCCAATTTCGCCCCCCCCAACCTGAACCCCACCAGCACCGCTTTCGGCCAGGTGACCGACACGCAAACCAGCCAGGAGGAGCGCCGCATCTTCGTGGGGCTGAGAGTGCTGTTCTAGTCCACCGTGGCGTCCAGCTCGCCCTTCGCCAGCCGCACGTGAATCGCGGTCGAGCCCGGCGCCTGCGCGGCGTCCTTCACGATGCCGCTCTCGTTGGTAACGATGGCGTAGCCCCGCTCCAGAATCCGCAGCGGGCTCAACTGCGAGAGTTTCCCGGTGAGCTGATCGAGCAGGCCGCGCCGCCGCGCGAGGTGCAGCCGCAGCGTCTGCGCCGCGGCAACTTCGGCGATTTCCATACGCCGCCGCCCCGCGGCCAGCCGCGGCCGGATGTCGAACCGCCCCAGCCGCAGTTCCAGCGAGCGGCGCGCCCGCTCGCGCGCCTCGATCGTCCCCCGCATCCGCTCGCGCATGCGGAACTCCTGCTCGTCGATGCGTTGCAGCCCGCGGCCCACCCGCCGGTCGAGCGCTCCCAGCGCCCGGTCGATCCCCTGCTGCCGCAGCCGGCGCTCGATGAGCGCCAGCCGATAGCGCATGGCCTGCGCCGCCTGTCCCCGCGCCGCCGTAATGCGGTCGAGCAACTCGCCGCGCGTGCAGATCACCAACTCGGCCGCCGCCGAGGGCGTGGGCACCCGCAGGTCAGCCACAAAATCGGCGATGGTCACGTCCGTCTCGTGTCCCACCGCGGAAATCACCGGCACCGCGCTCGCCGCGATGGCCCGCGCCACGGCTTCCTCGTTGAAGGTCCATAGGTCTTCGAGCGACCCGCCGCCACGCGCCACGATCACCACGTCCGCCCAGCCCGACCCGCTGAAATATCGGATCCCGCGGCACACATCTTCCACCGCGACCGGCCCCTGCACCTGCGCCGGATACAGCCGGATGTGCAGCCCCGGAAACCGCCGCTCCAGAATGTGCAGCATATCGGCAATCACCGCGCCGCGCGGCGAGGTCACCATGCCGATGCGCCGCGGCAGGCGCGGCAGCGGCCGTTTCCGCGCCGCCTCGAACAGCCCTTCTCCAGCCAGCTTCTTCTTGAGCTGCTCGAAGGCCAGTTGCAGCGCGCCGTAGCCTTGCGGCTCCATGGCGTCCACCAGCAACTGGTATTCGCCGCGCGATTCGTAGACGTCGATGCGCCCGCGCGCCAGCACCGCCAGGCCGTCCTTCGGCTTGAATTTCCAGTACCGGTGCGCCGACCGGAAGGCCACACAGCGCACCTGTGCCTCGTGCTCCTTCAGGGTGAAATAGTAATGGCCGCTGGCCGCCAGTTTCACGCCGGAAATTTCGCCCGACACCCAGATATCCTGAAACTCCGCATCGAGCACCCCGCGAATCGCGGCGGTGAGCTCGCTCACGGTGTACACGCGCCGTCGCGGCGCCAGGTCGAATTCCAGCGCGAATTGCTCCACGGAATAATCGTAGCGGAGTTGTGACTAGTGAGTTGTGAGTAATGAGTTTTCAGTTATCAGGGTGCTTGAGCGGCCGGAACTGAAAAGTCAGGACTCAACACTGAGAACTGAAAACTGACGACTCTATGTACCGCGCCGCCGTCTGCGTCCGCCGCAGGTCCCCGGCCAGCCGCGCGCGCGCGACCTTCAAATTGCGGCCGGCCCAGGCGAAAAGCTCGCAGGCTCCCGCAAGGTGCGGCATGCGCTCCGCCGGCGGCAGGCCGTCGATCAGCCGCCGGTAGCGCACGGCGGACGCTTCCGCCGCCGCGAAGTCCCGCCGGCCCACGGCCCGGCGCAGCGCTTGTTCCTCTTCTTCAAGCTGCGTTGTTTTCGGCATTTACAAACCGTTGTTGTTGTACTGCTGCATGGCCTGGAACATCTCGTTCAGATACAAGAACTGCTGCTCCATCGCGGCGATGGAGGCATCCGCGGCGGCCATCTGGTTTTGCAGGTTAGTTTGCAGGGTGTTCAGGCTGCTCTGCTGATCACTGATCTTCCGGTTGGTGGTGGTGATCTGGTCCTGAATGGAACTGATGTCCAGGGGGAGCACTCCGGTGTCGGAGTCCGTGATGCCGGTCAGAGTGTCGGAGGCCAGCTTCAGGAAGCCGCCGGTCTTGCTGGACCCGAGAAAATCGCTCAACTGCTGGAAATCCGCCGTCGAGGCCTTGTTCAGCGTGGTCGGATCGAACGAAAGCACGCCGCTCTGGTCGAAAGAAAAGCCCAGCGCGATCAGCGAGGACATGCCACTCGTCCCGCTGGAGTAGCCCGAGAGGCTGTCCAGCGCCTGCGAAAGCGAGCTCAGGATGCTCTGCCCACCCAGCGCGCCGCCGCTCTGCCCGCGGTTATTGTTGATCTCCGATTGTGCCTTGTTGTAAGCCGAGGTAAACGTCTGCAGCGCGCTCGCGAGCGCAAAAGTGCTCCGGCCGACCGTCACCGTCGTCGTGCCGGTCTCCAGCATGGTGACCGAAACGCCCGGCGCGGCGGTTATCGTCCGCGAGTTGCTCTGGAGCGGCGTGCTCGGCTGCCCGTTGATCTGGTAGGTCGCCGGTGCACCCGTGGTCTCCGGCGTCAGCAGCGTCTGACCCGGATTCGAGCCGTCCACCGCGGTCAACTCGAGCGGCAGATCGCCCAGTTCCGTGCCCTGAAGCGATAGCTGGTAGCTGGGCGCCGATGCCGTGCCGAGATTCAGCACTATTGCCTGCGCGTACCCGCTGGCGTTGATGGCATCCGCCAGCGCCGAGAGCGTGTTCGATGCCGGTGTGATGGTGTGAAGTGTGCCGCCTACACTCAGGGTGTATTGAGTGGCGTCGCTGATGCTCGATTTCGCCGGGTCCGCAACCGCGGGCAGCCCGGCGTTGCTCAGCGCCGTGCTATACGCGCCCAGATCGTCCACCGTGACGCTGAACGACCCCGTCCCCGGCGTCCCCGACAGCGCCACCGAAGCCACGGAACTGTTGCTCACCGAGGGAGTGTACGAGCCCGATCCCACCGCCGATTCGATGCCCGAAACCGCCGACTGGAGCGCGCTGAAATCGCTGCTGAGGGTGGAGAGTTCCGAGCCCTGCGATTCGAGCGTGGTGACGTCGCCCTGCATCTGCTGGATGGGTTGCGAGGCTTGCGAAATGGCCTTCGCGATGGCCTGCTGGAGGGACGCGGAAAACTGGCTGGTGCCGGTGAAGATCGGATTGCTGGTGGTGCTCATGACGCCCTTGCTCAAAATGGCCCGGGCAGCAAGCGCGGGTCAGCGCCGCCACCCGGGGTTAGGCAAGCCATCCTAGAGGTTCTTGAGAAGCGCCAGGACGGATTGCGGCTCCGCATTGGCCTGGGCCATGGCCGCGATGGATGCCTGTTGCAGCACCTGCGCCTTGGTCAGGTTGGCCGCCGCCTCCGCGACGTTGGCGTCGCGGATCTGCGATTCGGCCGAAGAAAAGTTCGTGATCTGCGACTGCGCCAGGTTCATGGCGTAGTTCATCATGTTCATGCCCGCGCCGATCTTGCCTTGCACCAGGCCGAGTTTCCCCACCGCCGCGGTGATCGCGTCAATGGCGGCCAGGGCGTTTCCGGTGGCCGAGGCGCTGGAGGTAATCGCCGGCGCAGCATACGCGCCGGTCGCCTGCGCCGACGCGCCGAAGCCCGTGTCGCCGGTGCCCCCACCCGCGGCGGCCGTGCTGGCCGTCTCCACCGCAGTGAAGGTCCCCGAGGACTGGAACGAAAGCGTCCCGTTGACATCCAGGGCGCGAATGTTCACCCCCGCCTGCTCGAAGGTCGTATTCAGGTTGTTGATCGCGGTACTCTCGCTGGACGCCGTCGTGGTATTGAAGGTAAAGTTCACGGAGTTGCCGCTCCCATCGGTGAACTGGACCGTGTCCGTCGGAGCGGTGCCGCCGCCGGTCGCGTAGCCCGCGAACGCTCGGGCACCTTGGGTGTTATAGATCCCCGAGTTGACCAGCGTCATGGTGCTATGGCCGGTGTTGTCCACAGCCGCGTTCGCCGTGCCAGTGGTCGTGACCGTGAACGCGCCGCTGCCGACGAACTGCAGCATTCCGTCGCTGCCAATCTGGGCCGTGATGCCGATCCCCTGCGAAGTGAAGCTGGCGTTGAGGTCCGAAACGACCTGCGCGCCCGTCTTGCTGGCACTGCCGGTGTAGCTGACCGTGGCCGAACTTGCCACGCCGTTACCGTTGATGTAGTTAACGGTGAAGGACTGGCTGGCGCTGAACACGGAGGCAGGGTTGTCGAGCCGCGCGTTAGTGGCGCTGGCGAACTCCACGCCGCCGCCCAGGACCGAGCTTGTACTGATCCCCAGCGCCTCCGAATCCACCTTCGAGGTGCTCAGATCCACGCTGACCATGGCATTCGAGTTGGTGGCATTGGTCGAGTTGCCTCCGCCGATGTACACCTTCATGTCGGTGGCCAGGCTGCCGCTCGAATCCAGCTTGATATTCTGCGCCTGCCGGTTGATTTCCGTCAACAGCGACTGGTACTCGTTGTTCAGCGTGCTGCGGTCGCCGGTGAAGGTGGTCGTGGCAGACTGCGTTGCCAGGGTCTTCAGCCGGTCCAGCATCTGCGAAATGTTGCTCAGGCCGCCGTCGATGATCTGCAACTGCGCCAGGCCGTCGTTGGCGTTGGCCACGCCTTGCGTCAACTCCGCCGTCTCGTTCCGGTATTTGTTCGCCACCGACAGGCCGGCGGCGTCGTCCGCCGAGGAGTTGATGCGGTAGCCGGAGGTCAACTGGTTAATGGTCTTGCTTTGAAACGCGCTGTTGACCTGCAAATTCTGCTGGGCCGTCAGCGAATCCACGTTGGTTTGAATGGAAAGCATTGTGTCACATCCTGTTTGGTTGAGATTGCGGCGTCCTGCCGCGCGCCGGCCGCGCCGGCGTTCAACTCTTCATATCGGCCTCTCGCGGCGGAGCTTGAATCGCCAGTTCCTCCAGCCGCCATTCCCGGGCCCCCACCCGCGTTCCGGCACGGTTTGCCGCCAGCGACCCGGCGGCCGCCAGGTTCTGCTCCCGCGTCTGCCGGGCCTCCGCTCGCATCACCGGAATCTCCTTGGGCGCCCGGATCCCCAGCTTGACCCGGTTGCCGCCGCACTCCATCACCTCGATTTCCACGGCGCCGCCGATCAGAATCGATTGCCGGGCGTGCCGGCGGATCACGAGCATACCGCCTCCAGATGCCGGGCCGCCTCCGCCTCCGGGACCAGCGGTTCGCTACACCCGTAGCGCCCGTCCGGCCGGATGGCCTGCACCGCGCGCCGCGTGCGCATGTGAATCACGATGGGCCCCAGCAGGTTGACCGTGGGATCGCGGCCTTCCACCAGCGAAACGAGGGCCAGCGCCACGGCGTCTTTTCCGATCGCCGGCTGGCGTACGAACCCCAGCAGTTCGCGGTCCTCGGCCGAAAGCGCCAGTTCATAATCCGGCCGCACGGTGCGCACCGGCAGCGCCGGGAAGCACAGGTCCGGGCGGTCCAGGCTTTGCAGAAACACCAGCGCCGGACGGGCGGGGTCGTGCAGCGGCACGAAACGGTGCTGGTCCTCGAAGCCGGGCAGCCCCTCGGGGAATACCAAAGCCCCGGATTCAGTCACCGTCAGCGGCCCGAAATGCGCGCTCACAAACGTCATTGGCTTTTCCCCTGGGGCGCCGGGCCCGGAGGGCGCCCCGGTTCGGAAAGCAGCCCCTCCGCGCTCAGCAACACCACGTCCACACGCCGGTTATGCGCCCGCCCCTCGGGGGTCGCGTTGCTGTCCGATGGCGCGTTTTCGGCGTAACCGGCCACCGCCATCCTCCCCGGCGGGATGGCGTAGCGCTCCGCCAGCACGTCCAGCATGGCGATGGCACGCGCCGCGGAAAGCTCCCAGTTGCTGCGGAAGCGCGAATTGTGGATGGGCACGGAATCGCTGTGCCCTTCGAGACGCACCTGGTTGGGCAGCCTGGAAATGACCGCCGCGATCTTGGCCAGGGTCGGAAAACTCCGCGGCGCCACGCTATCGTCGCCCGAGGCGAAAAAGGCGGCTTCCCGCAAGCTGATCACCAGACCGCGGCCCTCCAGCCGCAACTGCACCTTGCCGGCCTTCAACTCCATCGCAAGCTCCTGTTGCAGCGTGGCCAGCGACTGCTTCAGATCGGCCACCGGCGGGGCCACGGGAGTCGGCGCCGCATCCGCCGCAGGCTTTGCCGGTGCTTTGGTGTCATGTTTCGTGCGTCCCAGGACCACCGAAATGGCATTGCTGAGCTGGCCGCGCTCCAGGGCATTGCGCACCGCTTCGGAAACCTGCCGGGCTTTGTTCTTGTCCTGATGCGCGGTGGCGAACATCACCACGAAAAACGCGAACAGCAGCGTGATAAAGTCCGCGTAGGACACCAGCCAGCGCTCGTGATTCTCGTGGGCTGCCGCGTGGTGCCGTTTCATGCCTCTCCTCCGGCCGGAGCGCCGCGTTCCGCCCTGCCCGCACCCTTCTTCGGCTGCGGGTTGTAGGCCTCCAGCTTCATGCGGATCAGCGTGGGGTTGAGTCCCTCGACGATTCCCACCACGCCATCGAGCGTCATTTCCTTCAGCACCGAGGCCTGCCGCATGCGCGCCCGCAGCTTGTTGGCGGCCGGCAGAAAGAAGATGTTCGCGCTGCCCACGCCGTAGACCGTGGCCACAAACGCCACGGCGATGCCATGCCCCACTTCTTTGATGTCTTCCAGGTGCTTCATAACCTGAATGAGTCCCAGCACCGCGCCGATAATTCCGATGGTCGGCGCGTATCCTCCGGCCGCTTCCCAGACCTTGGCTTCGGACTCCGCCGCCTGCTCGCCCAGGCTGATCTCTAACTCCATCATCTTGCGGAGTTCCTGGAGATCCGTCCCATCCACCGCGAGATTCAGCGCCTTGCGCAGGAACGGATCGGCGATACGGGCGGCCTCCATTTCCAGGCTGACGATGCCGTTCTTGCGCGCCCGCGTGGCGAACTGGATGAGCGATTCGATGGTCGCCGAAGCCAAGCTGGCGCGTTCGAAAAATACCGCGTTCAGCCCCTTCAGGGCCCGCAGCACGATAGGCAGAGGCGTAGTCACCAGGACCGCGCCGAAGGTCCCGCCGAGCACGATCATAGCCGCGGTGGTCTGGGCGATGTCCTGGATCTTGCCCTTCTCCAGCAGCAGCCCGCCGAGAATTCCCGAGAGCGCAATGGCAATCCCGGCCAGCGAAGCAATGTCCGGCCGGAGCCCTCCATGGCCCGCCGCCTTGGACCCGGTAACACCGGATCGCGCGGCACCGGAGGCCGCCGGTTCAGTTTTGGGAGCTGCCGCGCTCGCTGCCATAGGCGTCAGCCGGCGGTCTCCAGTGACTCGTCCGGATTTCCATCGTCCTCCCTCTCCCCGCTGAGCCCCTCGGGGAAAGCGTCCGCTCCGAAGACTTTCCGGCGGAACTCCACAATCCGGCGGATCACCTCGTCGGCGCTTTCGCGCACCCGCAAAATCTGGCCGGTCGTCAGAGTAATGACGGTATCGGGCGTAACGTCGATATGTTCAATCAGATCCGAGTTCAACACCATCGGCATACGATTCAGCCGTGTCAGCCGGATCATATAGACTCCGAGGGTATTATCGGCGGGGGCACGGAAAACTTTAGAAAAACGAATTCACCACAGAGACACGGAGGCACGGAGAAACACCAGAGATTGTTCTCTCCGTTCCTCCGTGTCTCCGTGGTGAATCGATTGGTTCGATAAGAAAATCTGGAGGCGCAACGTGGATTCTTGGGAACAGGAGCGGCGGGAAATCCTCGAAGGTGTTCTGGACGCGCTGGGCATGCCCGAGCCCGATGGCGATCGCGCGGCCGTGTGCCTCTCCCTCTTGCGCCACCTGCGGTCCGCGGCCGGCGGGTTTTCGGGTATGATGAGGAAACCTGAGGAGGGTTGCCATGGAATCCGCCACAATGCCTGCCCGCTCCTTTTCCGGCCTCTCCACCATCGGACAGATCGGCATCACCGTCACGGACGTGGACCGGTCCGTGACCTTCTATCGTGATGCGCTGGGGCTGGAGTTCCTGTTCCAATACCCCGGCCTGGGCTTCTTCGATTGCGGCGGCGTGCGGCTGATGCTCTCGCGGCCGGAAGGCGGGCGCGAGTCCTGCGGCTCCGTGCTGTATTTTCGCGTGCCGGATATCGACGCCGCCTTTCAGTCCCTGGCCGGTCGCGGGGTGGCGTTCGAGGGCGAACCGCACGTGGTGGCGCGCATGCCCGACTATGACCTGTGGATGGTCTTCTTCCGCGACCCCGACCGCAACCTGCTGGCGCTCATGTGCGAGGTGCCGCGCGAGGCGGCCTGAGCCAGTGCGCGGTTACCGCCGTCCCAGCTCTTCCGGATGAAACACCAGGTCGCGGTCGAGCACCATCTCGACGTGCGTGCCGGGGCGCAGGACCACGTCGCGCTTGCGCGAGAGCAGCACCCCCGCGAGCGCGCCCGCCCCACCGCCGATCGCCGCACCCGGAAGCCCGCGCGTGATGGCTCCGATGGTCGCGCCCATGCCCGCGCCTTCCATGACCGTACGCGGGTTGGCTCCGCCTCCCTGGCCCTCGACCCCGCCTTCGTCGCCGGACGGCCGCGCGCGGAAATCCCGCGAGACGCCGTTGGGCAGAATCAGGCTGTCGAACCGGATGAACAACTCGCCCTTACCCTTGAGCTGCCCGGCGCGCTTGGTGCGGGTAATGGTGCCCTGGACGTCGCTGCCGCGCGGGATGACCACGCGGCCGTTTTCGGCCACCGGGACGTCGGTGCGGAGATACACGCGGTCGCCTTCCTTGGCGTGCTTGGTGCTGATCTCGCCCACCAGCGACAGCAGCACCCGGGTACCGGCCGGAACCCTGATATCCCCCGGCCCGGCTTCGGGCGGGCGCTCCAGGGTCTTCTGCGGCGCCTCGGGCAGGACCGGCGCCGGCTGCACTCCGGCGGTCGCGGCATCCGCCTTATGCCAGCCCGGGTCTTCGTGCCGGTATACCAGCTTGCCTTCCGCCTCGCCCGAAGCGCGCACAATCTGCCGCGCGATCGTCAGCTTCGAACGGTCGCGCGAAAGCTCCCAGCGGTCCATGATGCTGTAGTTCTCCGGACCGGAAACCAGCGTGTTGACGAGCAGCGCCGCTCCCTCCCACTTGACCACGCTGATGCGCGATTCCCCGCCGATTTCGGTACGGCTATCGCTGCCGTCGAGAGCGTACGACCACTGCGCCCCGCCGCCCGAGCACAGAATTCTGCCGCTCTCCTCGGTCACGTCCAAAGTTGCCGCGACCTCTCCCAGCGTGCGTGCATTGCTGGCCGCGCGATCGAGCACCCACTTGCCCGAAAAATCCCGCTCCGGATCGGTGGCGCGAAGAGGGACAAAAGCGGTCAGAAAAAGAACGGCGGAAAGGAAACACCGCATGACTGAAGGGTAGCACCTCAGGCAAAAGGCGGGTATTGCAATGCGCCGGGAGCTGGAGTTGTGACCTCCAACTCCCGGGACGGGCATCGCCAGTCGTCAGTTCGTAAACTGATAACCGATAACTGAAAACTCATAACTGATAACTCATATCGCATGATCCGCCGCCGCATCCTCCCCGCGCCACAGCCGGCGGGCGGTCCAATCCGCTGCCGGCGCGGACCAGAACGGGTCGGCTGGCGGCAGGCCCAGCGGCAACAAAACTACGGAACAGAGATATAAGCTTCCGGTCGAAATGTAGCTCTCGCCGAGGTGCGGCTGGTGGCCGCAAAGGCCAATGGTCAGCCAGCCGTTTTTGTCGAAGGTCTCAGGCGCATCGAGTGTGCGCCGCATTACAGCGGTCAGCGCGGCGCGCGCGTGCGGGAATTCGCCGTCGAGCGCCATCTGCGCCAGCACGTGGAACGCCCCGCAGCGGTAGGCGATCGAACGGCCCACCGCCGGGTAGCTGCCGTCCGGCGCGATCAGCCGCTCCTGAATCGCGGCGTAACGCCGGGCGCGCGCCTTCACGTCCGGCAGCAGCCCGGTCCAGGTGCGGTTATGGGTGCTCACCGCGCGAAGCACGTCCACCAGCATGGGCTGAATGACAAAGCTGTTGTAGTAATCCCAGTGGAAATGCGGGCCGTCGCCGTAAACGCCATCGCCCAGATACCATTCCTGGTGCTGGCGGACGGCGTAATCCACGCGCATGCCATCCCAGCGCTCGCCCATCGCCGCCAGCGCCGCTTCCACCGTGGCGGCGAACAGCAGCCAGTTGTTGAAGCCCGGCGTGATGGCGCGCGAGGAGACCAGCGCGGCAGCCAGGTTGCGCTGCGTCGTGCTGTCCAGCTTTTTCCAAAGCTCGTTGGGCGCGCGGAGAATCGCCTGCGCCAGAAAACCGCAATCCACCACCGGCTGGCTGCCCTCGTGGAAGTTGAGGTAGTCGGGCGAATGCGGGTCGGTGGCCGAATGGATGGCCTGGCGCGCGAGCACGGCGTAATGCCGGCGCGCCTCGTCCTCGGCCCCGGTTTCGAGCCACGGCGCGATGCCCGCCAGCAGGCGGCCGAGCGCTTCCAGATGCGTATAGCGGCGGCGGTCCGTTTCATGGCCGGCGGCGCATTCCACCGGCATGTTGCGCTTGAGCGTGCCGGCGGCCAGATTGCCGAGCACCGGGTCGGCCAGGCGGCCCAGCGTGCGCAGCCAGTATTGGCGGTCGGTTTCCGTCTGCCCCTGCGCGGCCGCGGCCATGCCCAGGCCGGCGATGGATTTAAAGAACGTGCGGCGTGCGGTCATTTTGCGGAACCTGCGAATTCCAGCACCAGCAGCGTGATGTCGTCGGATTGCGGCGCGCCTTCGGTGAAGGCCGCCACCGCTTCCTGAATGGCGTCGTGTAGCGCCCCGCAGGACTCGGCCGCGCGCGCGGCGGCAATCGCCTCCAGGCGCTTCCGGCCGAAAAACTCGCCGGCGGTGTTCTGCGCCTCGCTCACGCCGTCGGTGTAGATGATGATCTTGTCGCCCGGCGCGAGCTGCCGCACCGCCACCGCGAACTGTGCCTCCGCTATCAGCCCTACCGGCATGCCCGTGGCATCCAGCATCTCGCGCGCTCCGCCGGCGCGCAGCAGAAGGGGCGGGCAGTGCGCCGCATTGACGTAGCTGAACCGCCCGCCCATCTCCAGCAGGCAATAGAAAATGGTGGCGTACTTCTCGCCGCTGGTGCGGTCCAGCAGAAAATGGCTCAACCCTTCGATACGCCGCCCCAACATCTCGGGATGATCGGTGGCGGCGATCAGCGCGCCTTGCAGCAGCGACGCCAGCAGCGCCGACCCCACCCCCTTCCCGGAAACGTCCGCCACCACGGCCGACCAGCAGCCCGCGTTCACCGGGCGCGCATCGAAGTAATCGCCGCCCACCTGGTGCGACGCCACGCTCGAACCGCACGCGCGCACCCACCCATCGCCCGGCAGCTTGCCGGGCAGCAGGCTCTGCTGAATCGTGCGCGCCAGGCGCAGCTCTTCTTCCAGCTTCTGCTTGGCGCGCTCCTCTTCCAGCAGGCGGGCGTTCTCCAGAACGGTGGAAGCTTCCATGGCCAGCGTCTGGAGCAGTTCGCGGTTGCCGCCGGCGAGGTCCGCCGCGGCCACGCGCGAATCCATGTACAGCACGCCGAGCGTCTCCCTCGCCGGCGAAACCACGCTGGTGGCGTCGGCCAGCGCCGTCCGGATGCGCACCAGCGGCAGGCAGATGACGCTGCGCAGTTCCAGATCGGCCACGCTGTCCTGCCCGGCGCGGACCGGGTCGAAGTTCATCGAGAACAGCTCCCGGCGGTCCTGGAGCGCGCGATGGATCACCTGCCGCGGCACACGCAGATCGCTTTCGGGGAGCTTGTGGCCGCTGCGGTGGCGGGCCACCTTGGTGACCAGCCCATCGCCCTCCCGCAGCAGCAGGAAGCCGCGCTCGGAGCCGGTGATGGCCAGCGCCGTGTCCACCACCGAGACCAGCACGTCATCGGTGGAGAATGCACTTTCGAGCGTGCGCGCCAGCTCCAGAATGGCGCGCAGCTTGGCCATGTTGCCGCCCAACCCCTGCGCCGTGGCTGAGGCATCCGAGGTGCCCACCTGTTCCATGAGGCGCTTCAGCTCGGCGCCGTCCAGCGCGAAGGTGAGCTGGTAGGAATCGGCCACCCCGAATTCGATGCGGTCGGAATTCTTCAGGGCCTGGCGTGCGATTTTCCTGCCGTTGACGAAGGTGCCGTGGCGGCTGCCGCAATCCTCGACGACATAGCCGCCGTTCTCCACCACGATGCGCGCATGCGCGCGCGAAGCACGGCTGTCGCGGATAATAAGGTCGCTGTCCGCCTGCCGCCCGATACGGAACGGCACCGGCTCGATGGCCACGCGCCGGCGCTGCCCGCGCGGATCGCTTACCACAAGGGACGCGGGTTGTGCGTGCGGAGGGTGCCCTCCGGGCCCGGCGGGCTGGTCCATCACGCGCGCCGGGCGCGTTTGGCCGGCGGAAGGGGGGCGCCCACCGGGCTCGCCTCCACCTGGCTGCGCAGTTCTTCCACTTCGCGCAAACGCAGCGTCTGGCAGTGCGCGCAATACCCGCCGATCTCGGTGCGCGCCACCAGGATCTGAAACCCGAAATGGCTCTCGATCTGCTTGCGAAGCCGTTGCAGCGGCTCGCCGAAAAATTCCTCGACGCGCCCGCAGCGCAGGCAGACCATGTGGGCGTGCTCTTGTTTGAGGCGCGTTTCGTAGAAGTGCTGGTCCCCGGTGAAGTGCATCAGGTCCAGCTCGTCCACCAGGCCGCTCGATTTGAGCATCTTGAGCGTGCGGTACACGGTCACCCGGTTGAGCTTGGGGTCCCGCTCCTTGGCAAGCTGGTACAGGCGTTCGGCGTCCAAGTGCTCGCCGGTCTTGTCGATCAGTTCAAGCAGAATCTGGCGCTGGCGCGTCAGGCGGACCCCGCGCTCTTTCAGCGACCCTTCGATGGAATCGAGCGCCATAGGTGACGCTTCAATTCTAGCAAGTCTATGAATCACCACAGAGCCACGGAGAACGCAGAGGTTATACCCAGAAAAGCTCAAGAATTTCTCTGTGCTTCCTCCGTATTCTCCGTGGCTCCGTGGTGAATTCTTACGGGCGGGCTTCGGTTCATTGCGGCATTTTAATCGCGAACATAACGTAGAATCTTAATCAAGCGGTGGGTTAATCGAACCGGGAGGAAGCGATGATGCGTAGATTTCTGGCCGCCAGGCGAACCAGGAGCGCCGGCAGTAGCCGCTCGGTGAGCCCTGGGGCAGGCTCTAACCCCTGCCCCACCACAAAGTTCCATATTATTTTCTGCTATTGGATGCAACCGGACAGGTAACGTCCGGCGTCCGGCCAGCGCCCTAGTTGGATAGAGCGATGGCTGCAAATTCAACTTTCCAGTTCCTCGGGCGCCTTCTGGCAGCTTGCATAGCCGCCAGCGGCCTGATGGCCGCTGAGCATCACGGTCTTGTGCAATCCGACGGCCTGCCGGTACCGGGCGCTACAGTTACCGCCACGAAAGGCGATCAAAAGCTGGCCACCACGACCGATGATCGGGGCGCCTATTCTTTCCGCAACCTGCCGGATGGCATTTGGACCATCAAGGTGGAAATGCTCGGCTTCGCCACCCTGAGCACGGACGTAGCGATCGCGCCGGACGCACCCAGCCCCACGTGGGACTTACAATTGCTTTCGGCGCAGCAACTGGCGGCGGCGCTCTCGCCCGCCAGGCAGGAGCCGGCTGCGGCCGGCGCCAAGGCAGCGCCCGCTGCGACGACTGCCGCCGCGCCTGCGGCATCTTCGAAGCCTGCCGCGCCGGGCACACCAGCAAGGCCCACACAGGCAAGAATGGCTGAACCGCAGCGGCAACAGCAGCGGCCGTCGCTGCGCGATGCGCTGGAAAACGAGAACGGCGGCTTCCAGCGCATGGACGTGAACCAGGCGGCCGATCTGGGCCTGGCCGGCACGGACGGCGCGCTGACCAATAGCGATCTTTCGGGCGACCTGGCGCAGAGCGCCAACGACGCCTATGTCGTGAACGGCAGCGTCAGCAGCGGGTTGGGTATGCCGCAGCAGAACGACTGGTTTCAGCACGGCGACGGCATGGGCCCGGGCATGATGATGGGCGGACCGGGCGGACCCGGCGGACCCGGCGGTGAGGGACCGAGCCCTCCCGATATGGGCGGCCGCCGCGATATGAGCAGCCGCGGCGGCGGGCCTCCCGGAGGCGGACCCGGCGGCTTCCCGGGCGGCGGTCCCGGCGGATTCGGCGGCCGGCACGGCGGCGGATTCAGTGGGCACGACCACCACGACCGTGGCTCCAGCCGCTCGAGCGCGAATTCCTTCGGCAACGGGCGCCGCAACTCGCGCCCGCACTACATCGCCAACCTGGCCTTCATCCTCGACAACTCCGCGCTGGACGCCCGGCCGTTCTCCCTCACCGGCCAAGCTACTCCCAAGCCCTCGACGGCCAACGCGCGCATGACCGGCATCCTCGGCGGACCGCTGAAGATCCCCCACCTGCTGAGCGGCGACCACACCTTTTTCATGATCAATTACCAGCTCACGCGCTCGCGGCAGGGCAACACCGTGACCGGGCTGGTGCCCACCGCGGCCGAGCGCGCCGGCGATTTCTCGCAAGCGGTGACGCTCAGCGGGAAGCCGGCCTCCATCTTCGATCCGCTCACCGGCCAGCCGTTCCCCGGCAACATCATCCCCCAGAACCGCATCAATTCGGCGGCCGCCGGGCTGTTGAATTACTATCCGCTGCCTAACTTCCTCAACAACGCACGCTATAACTATCAGGCCGCCCTGGTCAACACCAGCAACCAGGACAACATCAATACGCGCATCAGCCAGACCATCAACGCCAAGAACCAAGTCAACGGCAACTTCTCCTTCCAGCGCGCCAACGGCATCACGCCGAACCTTTTCAACTTTACCGACACCAATCAGCAGAATGCCTACAACAGCGGGGTGAGCTGGACCTATCACTTCACCACGCACCTGATCAATTCGGCGGGCGTCAACTTCAGCCGGAATTCCACGTCCACGAACCCGTATTTCGCCAACTTCCAGAACGTCTCGGGCCTCCTCGGGATCACCGGCAACGATCAGAACCCGGCTTTCTGGGGGCCGCCGAAGCTTTCCTTCGCCAACGGCTTCTCCTCGCTCTCGGATGGCAGCACCACGCTCGGCCGCGTGCAGACTTCGTCCGTGAACGAGAGCGTGAAGTGGTACAAAGGCAAGCACAATATGACGTTCGGCGGTAATTTCCGGATCCTGGACAACAGCCCGCTTTCCGAGCAGAATGCGCGCGGCACCTTCATGTTTACGGGCGGCAACACCGCCGGTCCGGGAAACGTGGGCGGATATGATATGGCCGATTTTCTGCTGGGCAATCCGGATACCCGCGCCATCGCCTACGGCAATGCGGACAAATATTTCCGCAGCGGGTGGCTGGATGCGTACATGGTGGACGACTGGCGCATCAGCACCAGGCTTTCCCTCAACCTGGGCCTCCGCTGGGAATACCAGATGCCCACCACGGAAGAGTACGGCCGGCTGGTGAACCTGGATATCACGCAGAATTTCACCAACGCCACGCTGGTGTGCGCCACCACCGTGGCCGGCTGCACGCCCAACACCGCCGTCGGCTTCCCGTCCTCGCTCATCCGCGGCGACCCGCTCGAGTTCCAGCCGCGCATCGGATTCGCCTGGCGGCCGGCGCACAACACGGTGGTACGCGGCGGCTACGGCATCTATTTCAATACATCGGTCTTCCAGAGCATCGTCACCCAGATGGCGCAGCAGCAGCCGCTCTCCATCAGCTATAACAGCCCCGGCTGCGTCGGCTTGACGGGCTGCATGTTCTTCCCGGCGACGTCCACGCTGGCCAACCCGGTCACCACCTTCGCCGTGAATCCGAATTTCGACCTGGGCTACGTGCAGTCCTACCAGATGTCCGTGCAGCAGACGCTGCCCTGGGCTGGGCTCGTCGCCACCGCCACTTATTCGGGAATGAAGGGCACACACCAGCAGCAGGAGTTCATTCCCAATTCCGCACCGCCGGGAGCCCGGTATCTCTGCGGGGAGGGAGCGATCTGCCCGACCAATTTCGATTACCTGGCCTCCGGCGGCAACACCGTCTCGAATAACCTGTGGCTGCAATTGCAGCGGCGCTTCCACAGCGGGCTCATGGGTAATCTGGTGTTTGCGCACAACGTCACCATCACCGACGGCGCGGTGGGCGGGCGCGGCGCCAGCGCGCCGGTGGCCCAGAACTGGCTGGACCTGGATGCCGAGCGCGGGCTCGCCCCGGGCATCCGCGTCAACACGCTGACCGCCTCCCTGGTCTACAGCACCGGCATGGGAATGCACGGCGGCGGCCTCATGAAAGGCCCCAAAAGCGTACTCCTCAGGGATTGGACCATCAGCACTAACATCACCCTGGCCGGCGGAGCGCCGCTGACCCCGACGGTGATGAACAGCGCACTCGGCGGCACCAGCATCGTGGGTCCGCTGCGCCCGGATTACACCGGCCAGCCGCTATTCCTCGACGGCTTGCTGAACCCGGCGGCGTTCTCTCTTCCGCCCACCGGCACTTACGGCAACACCGGCCGCGGCGTCATCACCGGGCCGGGACTGTTCAGCCTCAACGCTTCCGCCGGCCGCATCATCCGGCTGGGCGAGCGGCGCAGCGTGGATATCCGGCTGGACGCGACCAACGCGCTCAATCACGTCAGCATCGCGAGCTGGATCACCACCGTCAACTCGCCGCAGTTCGGCCTGCCTTCCGGCGCCGCGGCCATGCGCAGCGTGCGCGCCATGGTGAGGTTCCGATTCTAGGGCAGGAGTCATAAGACAGGAGTCAGGAGTCAGAATGCGATCGGTAGTTGCCACATTTTTGGTTTGGTTGCTGGTTGCCTCGGCCCAGCCGCCTGCTCCTCAAAAGGCGCCGTCCACCGCCAAAGGCTTCAAGTTCGAAGCCAACACGGAACTCGTGGTGGAAGACCTCATTATCAAGGACAAGAGCGGCAAGCCCATCACCAACCTCAAACCCGGCGATTTCGTCATCACCGAGGACGGCAAGCCGCAAGAGGTCCGGTTCGCCGAGTTCCAGCAGCTCGAAGATACCACCGTCCCGCTGCCCGAGCCCCCGCCCAAGGCCCTCGAGGCGCGCGCGCCCGCGGCGCCCACACCCGCGGTGAAGCCCATCACCGGCGTCGAGATCGCCCCCGAAAAACCCGGCGACATCAAATATAAGGACCGCCGCCTGCTGGTGCTCTTCTTCGACATGACCTCCATGCCCATCGACGACCAGATCCGCGCGCAGGACGGAGCGAAGAAATTCATCAAGACCCAGATGACCAAGTCCGACCTCATGGCCATCATGACCTTCGCCAGCGATATCAAGGTGGTCGAGGACTTCACCGAGGACCGCGATCAGCTCTTGAAAGACGTGGACAACCTGATCGTCGGCGAAGGGCAGGGCCTGGACGAGCAGGTCAGCGACGACAGCTCCGAGGATACCGGCGCGGCCTTCACGCAGGACGACACCGAGTTCAACATCTTTAATACCGACCGGCAGTTGTCCGCGCTCGAAACCGCCGTCAAGATGCTCGGCACGCTCAACGAGAAAAAGGCGCTGGTATATTTCGCCAGCGGCATGACGCGCAACGGCCTCGACAACCAGGCGCAGTTGGCGGCCACGGTGAATGCCGCGCTGCGCGCCAACGTGTCTTTCTACCCCATCGACGCGCGCGGGCTGGTGGCCTCGGCGCCGATGGGCGACGCCACGAAATCCTCTCCGGGCGGCTCGGGCATGTATACCGGCAGCTCGTCGCGCGCCGGCCAGAGCAATTTCCAGGGCCAGCAGGAAACGCTCTATACGCTGGCCGAGGATACCGGCGGCAAAGCGCTGCTCGACGACAACGACCTGGCCGTGGGCATCCAGCAGGCGCAGAAGGACATCTCCAGCTATTACATCCTGGGCTACTACACCACCAACGAAAAGCTGGACGGCCACTACCGCTCGATTAAGATTTCGCTCAAGGATAAAGCCCTGCAAGCGAAGCTTTCCAAATTTGACTATCGCCGCGGTTACTACGCCGGCAAGGAATTCAAGGCGTACACCTCCACCGACAGGGAGCGGCAGCTCAGCGAAGCGCTGATGCTGGGCGACCCCATCACCGACATCGACCTCACCATGGAAATCGATTATTTCCGCCTGGCGCACGATCGCTACTTCGTGCCTGTGGTGGTGAAGGTGCCGGGCAGCGAACTGGAACTGGCGCGCCACGGCGGCGCCGAAAGCACCACCATCGATCTGTTGGGCGTGATCAAAGATGCCAACGGCAAGCAGGTGCAGAATTTCCGCGATTACGTGCCCTTCAAGCTGAAGGGCGAGACGGCGCAGGATCTTTCCAAGCACTCGGTGGAATACGATTCGGGCTGCGTGCTGGCGCCCGGCAGCTATACGCTGCGCTTCGTGGCGCGCGAGAACAGCACGGGCAAGATCGGCACATATGATGCCAGGTTCGTGGTGCCGGACCTCGGCGCAGAAAGCAAGGGGCTGCCCATCAGCTCGGTGATCCTGAGCAGCCAGCGCACCGACCTGGCCAACGCGGTCTTCAACGCCGAAAAGGACAAGAAGCTGCTGGCGGCGAATCCGCTGATCGAGGACGGCAAGAAGCTGGTCCCGAGCGTCACGCGCGTGTTCACTAAGAGCCAGGAGATGTACGTGTATCTCCAGGCGTACGAGCCGGCGGCCGAAACCATGCAGCCGCTCGTGGCGACGGTGAGTTTCATCCGCGGCCGGGTGAAGACCTTCGAGACCGCGCCGCTCCAGATCACCGACGGTCTGAACCCCACCTCCAAGGCGGTGCCGCTGAAGTTCAGCGTGCCGCTGGCCAAGCTCGCCCCCGGCAAGTACACCTGCCAGGTGAGCGTGCTCGACCCCGTGGGGCGCAAATTCAGCTTTTGGCGCAGCCCGGTCGTGGTGCTCCCGTAGGACAGGCCTCTGGCCTGTGCCGCCGGTTGTGCCAGAGGAAGTTCACATGTTGACTTACAGAAAACTCGCCGCCCCTCTCAAAGCTGCTGCGCGGCCAACGGAACTTCAAGGAGATGAATCAACGCTGCTTCTTGATAATCGATTGAATTATCGATTACACTAGCGATCAAATATTGTGTCAAGGGAAAATTCGTGCTACCCTGCGCTTTGGCTGACCTGCTCACTGCGGCGGCAATGAAACCCTGTGTCGCCTGCTGGAGCTGGTCACGGTTCCACTCTTCGCCTTCGCGGCGATGCTCCGCAGCCATGGTTTGCAGCGCCTGACCGCGGTCGTGGCCGAGCACAGCCCGCTGATCGCCGCCCTGCGCAGCAGGGACCGCGGGCAAATCCGGGAAGCGTTTTACAAGGGCGCGACCGCCTCCTACGAAGCCTTCCTCGGCGACTCCGGAGATCTGGCCATCGCCAAAGCCTTCGGTTTCTTAGCGGGTTGAGCGCGCCGCCCAGCGCCGCCTCAAGCCGCCTCGCCCATCACGGTGGTGTGAGGCGCCATCGGAATCGGGTGCCCGCCGATCTGCGCAAAGCCGGCCTCGCGGAACATCCCCGCCAGTTCCGAAAACGTGTAGGCATCGCCCGCGGGTGTGGTTGCCAGCATGGTCAGGCTGAACCCGGCCGCCATCGGCGGCGAGACGCGGTCCTCGTTGGGTACGAATTCGAGCGCCGCCGCGCGCCCACCCTTCCGCAGCGCCGCGTGCACTTTCCGCAGCAGCGCAACATTGGTGGCCCGGTCGAAATGGTGCAGGAAATTCGTCAGCAAAACGATATCGTACGGCCCGCCGTAGTCCACCTCGAACGCGCTCCCCGGCAGGCTTTTATACCGCCCCTCCACTCCCGCTTTCCGCGCGTTCGCCCGCGCCACTTCCAGCACCGGCGCCCAATCCACCGCCACAATCCGCGCCTGCGGGTGCTGCCGGGCCACTTCGATCCCGAACAGCCCGTGCCCCGCCGCGATGTCCAGCACGCGCACCGGTCCACCTGCCAGCCCGTCCAGCACGATGGCACCCAGCGGCGCGGCCATCGGCGCCATTATTGGCGCCATGCTGTACGCGAACTCCACCCAGGCCGGATTCTCCGGCTCGACCGACCCGTCGCCCGGCATTGTCGTATGCCCGTTGCGCACGATTTCCGCCAGGTGCATGTACGGCTCGTGCATGAGCGGGTCCCCCAGAAACCTGGAAATCGACGCTACGCACGCCGGCGACCGCGGATCCAGAAACGCCGCGCTGGTGGGCGTGTGGCGATAGCTTCCGTCGCGCTTGTCGAGAAACCCGATGATCGTAAGATAGTCGCAAAGGATGCGCATGCCGCGTTCGGATGCGCCGCACTTCCGCGCCAGCGACGCGGCGTCGCCCGGTCCTTCGCCCACCGCTCGAAACAGGTCGAGCTCGATCGCCGCCTTCAGCGCCGCCGAGCGCTGGTGCGCCAGTAACGTGTCGAAAATAATCCCTGGGGACGGCGCGGCCCCCTCGCTGTGTGCGCCTGCTGTCATTGGAATCCCTCCTCGCTGGGACGATTATACACCGGCCGCGAAAACTTCGTGAAACCGCGTACCCTGCCCCATTGCCGCGGCCCGGAAGCGCTGGCTACGCTAAGGGCATGGGGGCGTCCTTTCCGCTGGTGAACGTCTCGGACCGGATCCGCCGCGCCTTCGAGGTTTTGCAGCGGAACCGCGCCGGGCGCCGCATGAGGTTCCACTAATGCCGGATACCACCGTACTCAAGGTCAACTCGAATTACTCGCCCAAGGGCGACCAGGGCCAGGTCTATCTGGCGTCGGGCAAATCCATCGCCATGCGCCTGTGGCAGGAGTCCCCGCGCGAGCACGACGAAGCCCCCACCAAACGCGATTACGAAACCGCCGGCTACGTGCTCGAAGGCCGCGCCGAACTGGAGATCGAAGGCCAGACCATCCGGCTCGAACCCGGCGATTCGTGGATCGTGCCCAAGGGCGCCTCGCACCGCTACCGCATCCTGGACGAATTCACCGCGCTCGAAGCCACGTCCCCGCCCGCCCACGTGCACGGGCGGGATTTGTAGCCCGCCTTTAGCTTCTGCTTCCAGCAGGTTTCACCTTTGCTTGGGCGGATCGACGTGGCGCAGCCTCACAGGCTGCCGTGTCGGCACTCATGCCGACACGTTTTTGGGCTTCGGCGAGGGAGGCGTCCTGAAGAGTCGGGACGCGGCACGCTAGATTTTCAGCCGGCATTCGTCTAGTCCCCGAAGCTCCCCACTTCCTCGCGTTCTTCGACCTGCTGCTCCGCCGCCGGTTGCATTCCGCCGATCTGCACCAGATCCGGCTGGGGCGGCTCCTTCATCACGTGCTGCCGGTAGAGCTTCGCCATGCGCTCATTTTCCTGCTGCTGCTTGAGCTTCGCGTCGCGCGCCCGGATCTTCTCCTCGCGCGCGTTCTTGGCGATCCCCAGCCGGTCCAGGTCGTGCTGCTCCTCGGTCGTCACGATCTCGTCGCGCAGCACCAGCCGGTGCTCTTTGCTGTGTAGCGGCACCTGCTTGCCCCCGGCGAAAATTTCGTGCCGCCCGTGCTCCTCGTACCACCTGGTCAGTGTGGCCGTCATGTGCATCTTCTCGATGATGTTGCGCCACCCGATCCCCGTGTTGTACGCGCAGAACGAAATCTCGCCTTCCTGCGTGGCGTACGGAATGATGCACTGCTCCGTCCGCCGGAAATCGTAATTGAACAGGTCCTGAAACCACATGCCGGCGATGAACAGGAAGTTCCACCGGTCGCGCCGCCGCTGCTCGATGTCCCCCATGGTGCGGGTTTTGCCGACGTTGCCGTAGCTCTTCCCGGTGGCGCCGAAAGTCTTGTCCAGCTTCTTGTACCAGTCGCTCAGCTGGAAATGCGTGGGTGACATGAAAGGATCGTAATTGCGCGCCGCCGCCAGCGCCATCCCCACGATCGAAAGCCACTTGCCCCGCGCCGCGTCGTTGATGCGCGCTACGTCCTTCGCCAGCCGGTCGGCGTTGATGAACGCCGTCACCGGCACCTTTTCGCCGGTCTCCTTGTCCACCATGATCGCCATCCCCACGCCGCAGTTCGGATGGCAGCCGCAGCTCAACTGTCCCCAGCCGTAGCTCGGCCCGTGCACCAGGTCGCTCCAGTCGGAAAACGTGGAAATGAACGAAATCGGGAACCAGTCGCGCGCCGGCTCGCCGATCCCAAGCTGGTTCTTCACGTCGTGCGCCAGGTGCGACAGCGTATACCGCTGCGCCGCGCGCCGCTCGTCGGTAATGGCTTCATCGCGCCCGGTGAACGACACCGGCTGAAACGAGAGGAACGGAATCTTCTTCGGGTTGTCCAGCGCGAACTGGACGATCCGGCCCACCTGCTCGTTGTTGATCCCGTTCACAATCGTGATCACCGGGATGATGTCCACGCCCGCCGTGTGCAGGTTCTCTATGGCCCGCAGCTTCACGTCGAACAGGTTGCCCACCTTGCGGTGCTGGTTGGCTGCGTTCCCGATGCCGTCGAATTGCAGGTATGCGTACCGCAGCCCGGCGTCCGCCGCCCGCTTGCAGAAATCCACGCTCTTGGCGAACTCGATGCCGTTGGTCGCCGCCTGCACCGAAGTGTAGCCCACCTCGCGCGCGTACCGCACCGCGTCGACGAAATACGGCGACAGCGTCGGCTCGCCGCCCGAAAACTGCACCGACATCTGCCGCTTCGGCTTGATCGTGATGGCATTGTCCAGCAGCGCCTTGATGTCGTCCCAGCTCAGCTCGTGCACGAACCCCACCTGGTTGGCGTCCATGAAACACGGATCGCACATCATGTTGCAGCGGTTGGTCAGGTCGATCGTCAGCACCGACCCGCGCCCGTGCGTGATCGTGCTTGACCCGTGCCGGTGCAGCCGGGAATCGTTGTGCGCCCGGATGTCGCGCCCCGGAAATACTTCTTCCAGGTGCCTGAAGAATTTCGTATCGATGGCCATCACATCTTCGAAATGGCCATGGATCGGGCAATCCTTCACCATCATGATCTTGCCGTCGCGCTCCACGATCTGCGCCTTGATCTCGCCCGGCCGCTGGTTGTAAAGTACGTCCAGCGGCGTTTCGCCGTCCAGAATCTTCTTACGGATTTCCGGCACGCACTTCGGGCACAGGGAGTCCGTTTCGCGCGGCCAGCCCAGCGGCGGCTTCATTTTCTCCCACGATTTCAGCAGCGGCTTCTCCGACCATGCCGGAACGAATCCGGGATTCTGGCGAATCTGGTTGAGCTTGTCGAAAACGAACCACGCGGCCCCCGCGGCATAGGTAAACGCCTTCTCGGCGTATTTGATCGGTTTATGCATCTCTCTTGACTCCCTCGGACAGCACCCGGTATTAAAACGTGCAGCGCCACCTTAGCGACGGAATGACGCGCTTGTTTCAAGTATAGGAGCGGCACCCCGGCGGGCCTATGGATTGGCATTAAAACGCTGAAATGATTGGTTGTACGGTGGGAGATAGGGTTGAACGGGGCGGGTGGGACAGGCGACCCGATGGTCGCTGCGGGGCGCCCTCTGCGCCAGCAATCCAACTGCGTGCTCGGTTACTGCCCCACGCGCCAGGGAGACACATCGGGCCAGCTTCGCAACGCCTCCTCTGCCCACTTCGTCGACTTATCCCTGTGGCAGCCGTTGCAAGCATTGGGGATGCCCAGCCGCTCCGTTTCACGGGGCGGAATAAAACGAAATGTGTGGCTGCTCACGTTCACATCGGCGATGGTTTGTTCCATGCGCGGCATGTGGCAGCCGATACACTGGCTGCCGCTCGATCCCGCCTTGTGGTGCGTGTGCTGTTCGATGGTCGCCGCCCGCGGCCCGTTCGGCGAGCGCGGCCCGTGGCACTCCAGGCACAGCACGTTCGCCGGCCGGAGGAGGTCGGCGTCGTTCGACGTGCCGTGCACGTCATGGCAACTGAAGCAGGCCACCCCGCGCGTGTACATCAGGCTGGTCACGAAATCGTTGCCCTGCATCCGGTTCTTGTGCGCCGTCCCGTCGGCGAAATGCGTGAACGTCGTCTCTCCGAGTTTGTGGTCTTCCAGCCGCCAGAAGTTCTTCAACTCGCGCCCCGCCTGGAACCCCACCGGCCAATCGAAATACTTGCCGCCGATCGGGTTCTCCAGCGGCCGTCCCTGCGAGTGGCATTGAATGCATACGTCGTTGGCGCGGACGAAATCGAGCCGCGCGGGGTTCACGACATTCGCCGCCGAAGGCCGCGCGGCGTGCTCGCTCCCCGGACCGTGGCACTTCTCGCAGCCCACGTTCCACTCCGTCACGGTCTTGGTCCGGATATCGTAATTCACCGAGTGACAACCGTCGCACAGCGGCCCTGTCGGCCGTTGCATGTTGTCCGGTGGGTACAAGCCCGCCCACCAGTCCGCCCCCTGGCGAACGAAGTAAGGGCGCCACACCTTATGCGTTATGTCCCATTGAGCCGGAAGTACGTAATAGTCGTCGCCCACTTTCTTGAAGTATCGCTGCTTCCACTTGCTGCCGTAGACCAGCGCGATGTCTTCCCGCTTGAACGTGACCAGCGGATCGGGCCTGCTGAGATCCGGAATGATGGCGTCGGGGTGCTCGCGCGGATCGCGCACCACGTTGGCCATGCGGGTGTGCTGCCAGCGCTCATAGATCGCCGCATGGCACCCCTTGCACGCGGCGGAACCAATGTACCGCGCCTGCCCCCAAACCCACGCCGGAGCGGCGACGAATAACAACAGCGCGGCGGCGTACCGTGGCATGATCCCTCTCAGTGCGACGCCGAGCCTTCGCTCTGGGCGCCCCCCAGGGCTTCGCGTACCTTGCGCGCCAGGCCGCCCGCGGTGAACGGCTTCTGAAGAAACGGCATATGCGGATCCAGTACCCAACTGCCGCTCACCTGGTTGTCCGTATACCCGGACATGTACAGCACCTTGATGTCCGGCCGTATCTCGCGGATCGTCTTCGCCAGGTCGAACCCGCTGGTGTGCGGCATCACTAAGTCGGTCACCAGCAGATCGATCGCGCCCCCGTGCTCGCGCGCCCTCCGAATCGCCTCCTGCGCGTCGTCCGTGTCCAGAACCGTATAGCCCTGTTTGGAAAGCATGGCCTCCACGAGCTTGCGGATGGAGGCTTCGTCCTCGCACACCAGCACGGTTTCGGTACCCCGTGCCTCGGCGTCCAGTTCCTCCGCGGCTACGAAATCGGCGGGCACCTCCGCCACCGGCAGATAGACCTTGAACGTCGTCCCCTTGCCCGCTTCGCTGTAGACCATGACCTCGCCGTCGCTCTGCTTGACGATGCCATAAACGATCGACAGCCCCAGCCCCGTGCCTTTGCCGGGCTCCTTGGTGGTGAAGAACGGCTCGAACAGCCGGCTCTTCACCTCCGGAGTCATCCCCGTCCCGGTGTCGCTGATGGCCAGCATGCAATACGGGCCGGGCGCCACGCCGAGGTGCCGGCCCACGTATTCGGGGCCCAGGCTCACGTTGGCCGTCTCGATGGTCAGCTTCCCGCCGCCCGGCATGGCATCGCGCGCGTTCACCACCAGGTTCATGATGAGCTGGTCGACATGGCTGGGGTCCGCCTTCACCCGCGCCAGGTTCGGGTCCAGGTGCGTCGCGATCTCCACGTCCTCCCCGATCACCCGCCGCAGCAGCTTCATCGAATGCGCCACCACTTCGTTCAGGTCCAGCACCCGCGGCTGGCTGATCTGCCGCCGGCTGAATGCCAGAAGCTGCGCCGTCAGCGAGGTCGCGCGGTTGGCCGCGTACTGCACTTCGTGGGCGTAGTCGAGCAGGTGGGGACGGTCCTGAGCTTCCATCAGGATCATCTCCACGTATCCCATGATCACGGTCAGCAGATTGTTGAAGTCGTGCGCCACGCCGCCCGCCAGCCGGCCCACAGCCTCCAGCTTCTGCGATTGCCGGAACTGCTCCTCGAGCACCTTCCGCCCGGTAATGTCGCTGTCGATGGTCAGCGTGCCGTCGATGTTGCCGGCCGCGTCGCGCAGCGGCGCCGTCCAGATCAGCACATCGAGCTTGGAGCCGTCCTTCCTTTGCCGCGTCCGCTCGATTCCCGCCAGGCTTTCGCCTTTCTGGAACCGCTCCATCCATTCCCGGAATTCTTCCTCCTGCCCCGGCATGAGAATCGGGGCCGGGCGGCCGATCACTTCGGCCGCCGTCCAGCCGAAGATACGCTCGGCCGCGGGGTTCCAGAATGTCACCTTTCCTTCGGAGTCTACCGCCCAGATGGCCAGCGGCGAGGACTGAATCACCGTCTGCCGCACCTCGTTCGCCTGCCGCAGCGCTTCGTTCGCCGCCATCAGCTCTGCCGTGCGCCGCTGGACGCGCAGCTCCAGGTCCGCGTGCGCCGCGCGGAGTTCCTGGCTCTGCGCGGCGAGCATCTCCGAGGTCTGCTTCAGCGTCTCATGCAGGCGCGCGATTTCGTCGCGCCCGATTTCCTCGCCGGTAACGGGTTCGCCGCGCGCCACGCGCCGTGCATCCTCTTCCACGTGCACCACGCGGCGCGAAATGCTTGTCGTGAAGAAGAGAGCCGCGAGCAGTCCGCCCAAAAAACCCAGCCCGCCGCCGGCGAAGATCACCGCCTGAAGCCGCTGCTCCGCCTCACGCGCCCGATTCGTACGCTCCACCAGCAGCCGCTGCTCCTGGCTCTCCATGGCTAGCACTTCGCTGCGCAATTCGTCCATGCGGGCCCTGCCGGCTTCCAGTTGCGCCATCCCGGCGGCCTGGTCGTGGGCCGCCGCGTCCCTTCGCATCTCCTCCAGCGATTGGAGCGCCTCGCTCTCCAGCGTTTCCGCGCGGTTCAATCGCGCGAGTTGCGCCGGATTGCTCGCCAGCAGCCGGTGCAACTCCCCGATCGCGGCCGGCAGTTCCCGGCTGGCCTCCAGATAGGGTTGCAGGAATGCCCGCCGCCGCGTCAGCAGGTAGCCGCGCGTTCCCGTTTCGGCGTTGACCAGCAGCATGAGCACCTGCCGGATTTCCGCGCGCACCTCGAAGGTGTGCTCCACCGCGGCGCGCGCCCGGTCAGCCTGCTCCTCGAACTGGTAGAACACAGCCATCGCCGCCAGCAGCGCGGCCGTCGGGATGGCCACCACCAGCACGCCTTTGCGAGCCAATGAAGGATGGATCAGCCAGGTGAACAGTCTCCGAATATGCCCCCTGCCTCCACCATCATTCTAGCGGGTATTTGTTCCGGACTGCGAGGTTCCCGTTCGACAGCAAAACGCAGCCCCAGAAAGGTAGCGTATCCGCGCCCACCGCTCTTGTAACTCCGCCAGATCAATGCCGAAAAACGAAAACGAATGGGAGACACGCGAGCGTGAGAACGCCGAGCAGCCGGAAATCGTCCACGTAGGCCCAGAGCGTCGCCTGCTGCAACAGCATGTGGTAGATTTCGCCCAGCGCCTGCGCCGACGTCAGGCCCATGTGATCGAGGAGCCTAAGGGTGTGCTCGTATATCAGGCTCAACGGCGTTAAATCGCCCACCATGTCGGCCTGATGCGTTTGCGAACCGCGCGCCAGCATCGTGGCCACCATGGAAATCCCAAAACTCGCGCCGATGTTGCGTAAGAGATTGTAAAGCCCCGTGCCGCGGCTAATCAGCGCCTTCGGCAGCGTCTCCATCGTCATGGTGGTCAGCGGGACGAACAGGAAACCGTTGGCGAAACCGTTTACGATGTTAGGCCACACGATGTTCCCCAGGCCCGCCGAAAGATTCAGGCCCCCAAGCATGAACAGCGATGTCGCGCGGATCACGATGCCCGTACAAATCAGAATGCGGCCGTCCACCCGTCCCACCAGCCGCGCCGCAATAATCATGGAAGCAATCGCGCCGATTCCGCGCGGCGATACAGCCAGGCCGCTCTGGTACGCCGGAAAGCCCAATAGGTCCTGGAGAAATAGTGGCAGCAGCGCCGTGGTCCCGTAGATCACCACCCCGATCAAGCCGATCAAAAACGTTCCCACCGCGAGATTGCGGTCCTTCAGCACGCGCAGGTCGACAATGGGATCGTCCGTCCGCAACTCCCGAATGATGAAAGCCGCCAGGAATACCACCGATGTCACGGCGAACCAGCGGACCCACGTGGCGCCGAACCAGTCCGCTTCCTGCCCCTTGTCCAGGATCACCTGAAGCGCCGCCAGCCAGACCGCCAGAAATCCCAGCCCCAGAAAATCGATGCGCCCCTGCCGCGACCGCCGCGCGTAAGGCGGATCTTCCACGAAAGTCTGGATCATGAGCAGGGCGACGAGCCCCACCGGCACGTTGATGTAGAAGATCCACCGCCAGGAGTAATTGTCCGTGATCCACCCGCCCAGCAAGGGGCCCACCAGTGGCGCCACGATGATTCCCATTCCGTAAACCGCCATGGCCGTGCCCCGGCGCTCGCGCGGAAAGCTCTCCAGCAGCACCGCCTGCGAGACCGGTTGCAGCCCCCCGCCCGCGGCTCCCTGGAGCACCCGCGCCGCGATCAGCATTCCCAGGCTCGTGGCCGCGCCGCACCACATCGAAGCCAGCGTGAACACCAGCACCGAAAGCAGTTGGTATTGTTTCCGCCCCAGGAAGTTGCCCAGCCAACCCGACGTGGGCAGCACGATCGCGTTCGAGATCAGGTAACTGGTGAGAACCCAGGTCGCTTCGTCGGTGGTGGCCGAAAGGTTCCCCGCGATGTGCGGCAGCGCCACCGTGGCAACCGAGGTGTCCAGGACCTCCATGAAAGTGGCCAGCATGACCGAGGCTGCAATCAGCCACGGGTTGAAACTGGCCTGCCACTCCGAGTCCGCCGTGAGCGAACTCATTCTATAGACGCCTGGTCCGCCTGGTCCTTAATAGACCCCTCTTTCAGGCCCACGGCCGTGACCTCGCCGATCTCCAACTCCACCAGCCGGTTCGTCTCGCGGCATCGCGCCATTTCCACCTTCAAATAATTGGCCGTCAGCGCCGCGCCCGCCTCGTGCAGCGTCACCGCCGAAAGCGTGCGCCCCACCATGCGCTCGCGGAACGCGCGGTTCTTTTCCGTCGCCAATTCCCGCAGCACGCGGTTGCGCTCCTTGCGCACCGCCATCGGCACCGAATCGGGATCCGCGGCAGCCGGCGTACCCGGCCGCTCCGAATAAGTGAACGCGTGCAGGTAAGTGAAGGGCAAGGAAGCGATGAACCGCCGGTTCTCCTCGAAATCCTCGTCCGTCTCCCCCGGAAACCCCACCATCACGTCCGCGCCGATGGCCGCGTCCGGCATCAGCGCCCGCGCCCTTAGAATGCGGTCGGCATAATGCCGCGGCCGGTACTTGCGGTGCATCCGCCGCAGGATGCGGTCGCTGCCGGTTTGCAGCGGCGCGTGCACGTGCGGCGCAATGCGCGGCGATTCCGCCATCAGCCCCAGCAAATCGTCCGAAAAATCCATGGGTTCCACCGAGCTCAGCCGCAGCCGCTCGACATCCGTTTCCGCCAGCAGCAGCCGGATCAGATCCGCCAGCCGCATCCGGCTTCCCGGCTCCCGTCCCCAGCGGCCCAGGTTGATGCCGCTCAGCACGATCTCGCGGTACCGCCGCGCCAGCCCGCGCACCTGCTCCACCACCGGCTCCGCCGGCGCGCTCCGGCTCCTTCCCCGCACGAACGGAATAATGCAGAACGAGCACCGGTTATTGCACCCGTCCTGAATCTTCAGGTTCGGCCGCGTGCGGTCCCCCGCCGCATCTTCCACCGGCGCCGAGAGAAAATCGTGCTGCGCGAAAATGTCGCCCACGTGAATGTTCCCGTGATACGGCGCCGCGCCATTCCCGTCGATCCTCACCAGCTCCGCAATCTGCGTCTTGTGCGAATTGCCCACCACCCACTCGACGCCCGGAAGCTGCGCCAGTTCCTCCGGCGCCCGCTGCGCGTAGCATCCGGTCACCAGGATGCGCGCCGCCGGGTTCTCCCGATGCACGCGCCGGATCGTCTGCCGCACGTCATCGTCCGCCGCCGAAGTCACCGTGCACGTGTTCAGCACCACCAGGTCGGCGGCCGGCCGCTCGCCGGTCTCTTCCATTCCCTTGGCGGCCAGCAGCGCTTCGAGCGCCGCGCCGTCCGCCTGCGCCGCGCGGCAGCCGAAATTTTGCACGAAGAACTTGGTCACTCTATTCTCATTATGCGCGACGATCTGCGCGCCCCGCGCCGCGACGTTTCTGTAACCGCTGAACCCGCTCGCGCGTCTCATCTGCCAAGCCCATGCTTCAGGCCCATCTGCATCCTAAAGTCCTGATCTGCCTGGCCTGCGCGCTCGCGCCGGCGCTGTGCCGCGCCCAGGCAACCTCTTATACGATTTCGACTTTCGCCGGCACCGGCGTCGCCGGGTATTTCGGCGACGGCCTCGCGCCCGCCAATGCCCGCCTCAACGGCCCCGTCCAACTCGCGCTCGATTCATCCCACAATCTCTACATCGCCGATACCGGCAACCAGCGCGTGCGCAAGGTCTCGGGCGGCAAGGTCAGCACGGTTGCCGGCCTCGGAAGCGAGGGCTACAGCGGCGATGGCGGCCCCGCCACCGTCGCCCAACTCTCCAGTCCTTACGGCCTCTATGTCGATCCCGCCGGCAACCTCTACATAGCCGACTTCCTCAACCACATCGTCCGCGAGGTCACCACCGACGGCAAGATCAATACCGTCGACGGCAACAACAGCCTTGGCTACGGCTACTCCGGCGATGGCGGTCCAGCCACCAGCGCCCAACTCAATAAGCCCTTCGGCGTGGCCGAAGATGCCGCCGGCAATCTCTATATCTCCGACAGCTTCAACGACCGCATCCGCGTGGTCACGCCCGGCGGCAACATCAATACCGTCGCCGGCAACGGCAATTACCAGACGCCGCCCGAGGGCGCCTATTCCGGCGATGGCGGCCCCGCCACCCAGGCCGCGCTCAATGAGCCTTTCGGCATCGCCGTCGATCCCGCCGGCAATATCTACTTCGCCGACAGCCACAACAACCGCATCCGCAAAATAACTCCCGGCGGCACCATCACCACCGTCGCCGGCAACGGCACCGCCGGCTTTTCCGGCGATGGCGGCACGGCCACCAGCGCCCAGCTCAACGAGCCCTACGACGTGAAAGTGGATGCCTATGGCGACCTGTTCATCGTCGATTACAACAACAACTGCATCCGCATGGTCACGACTGACGGCATCATCACCACCATCGCCGGTTCGCCCACTGCCATCGGCTACGCCGGCGATGGCGGCCCGGCACTCTCCGCCCAATTGAACTATCCCACCGGCCTCGCCGTGGATACCGACGGCAAAGTCTACATCGCCGATTCCAATAACAACGTCATCCGCCTGCTCACCCCCGCCGCGCCCTCCATCGGCGCTGGCGGCGTGGTCAGCGCTACCGCCTTCGGCGGCGCTTCCGCCATCGCACCCGGCTCCTGGATCGAGATCTACGGCACCAATCTCTCCACCGGCCGCCGCTCGTGGACCTCCGCCGATTTCAACGGCGCCAGTGCTCCCACTTCGCTCGACGGCACCAGCGTCAAAATCGGTGGCCAGTCCGCCTTCGTCGATTACATCAGCGGTACCCAGGTCAACGCCCAGGTCCCCTCCAACGTGCCCACCGGCTCGCAATCCGTCACCGTCACCTCGCGCGCCGGAACCAGCGCCGCCTTCACCGTCACCGTCAATGCCACCCAGCCCGGCCTCCTCGCGCCATCGTCCTTCCAGATCGGAGGCGTCCCCTATATTGCCGCGCTCTTCTCCGACGGTACGACCTTCGTCCTTCCGCCCGGCGCCATTCCCGGCGTGCCCTCGCGCCGCGCCAAGGCCGGCGACACCATTGTCCTCTACGGCATCGGATTCGGCCCGGTCACTCCCAACATCCCCGCCGGCCAGATCGCCAGCCAGTCCAGTCAACTCGTGGTCGCGCCGCAGATCCTTTTCGCCGGCACGCCCGCCACCGTGACCTATGCCGGCCTCGCACCGAACTTCGTGGGCCTGTATCAGTTCAATGTGGTCGTGCCCGGCGTGGCGGCCGGCGATAAGGTGCCGGTCACTTTCACCCTCGGCGGCGCGAAGGAGAACCAGACCCTCTATACCGCGATTCAGTAATAACTTTTCGCCCTTTCGATTCACCACCTTACCCGCCCGAAACGGCCATTTTCGAGCCCGAAATTTGGAAACCACTCTGTATAATAAAAGACGTAAGTCGTGGTGCAGATTTGTAATCTGCCATGCCGGCATGTTGCCGGTATACCCGCAAGAAAGCGGAAAGCCGCCTGCGTGCAGGCGGTTTGGCTTCGCCTTAGCCAGAAAACCGGCGCTCAACCGCCGGTTTTTGCAAACAACTCCTTTACTTCCGTAAAAAAACCGGCGCCCGGCCGCCGGTTTGGCTTCGTTCTGTGATATACTGCCCCAAACTGATTGGAGGTAGTTTTCGCATGCGTAACGGCTTTTGTCTCCTTCTGCTGCTACCCGCGTTCTTATTCGCGCAAGGCACGGTGACCATCTACGGTAGCGTGAGCGATCCGAGCGGAGCGGCCATCTCCGGTGCCAAGGTGGAGGTCACCAACCAGGCCACCGGCCAGATGCGCAACACCGCCTCCGGCGTGGACGGCAACTATGTTGTCCCCGATCTGCCCATCGGGACTTACCAGCTCAGCGTCACCGCCTCCGGCTTCAAGACTTTTGTCCAGGGTGGCATCGTCGTTCAGGTCGATGAGAACCGGCGCATCCCGGTGAAGTTGACCGTGGGCGCCGTGAGCGAGAGCGTGACCGTGGCCGCCGACGTCACCCAGGTGGAGACCCGCTCGGCCGCCTTGCGCCAGGTCGTGGATTCGCAGCACATCGTCGAACTGCCGCTCAACGGGCGCAATCCCCTCCAGCTTCAGTTCCTCGTGGCCGGCTCTTCCAACGCCTCCGATCCCTCCGGCGGCCAGGGCGAAAACGGCTCCCTGTCCATCAACGGCTCGCGGCCCAACTCGAACAACTACTCGCTCGATGGCGCCGACAACCAGGACCCCTTCTTCAACACGCCTTCGGTCTTTCCCAATCCCGATGCGCTCGAGGAATTCAGCATTCAGACCAGCAACTACAGCGCCGAGCTCGGGCGCAACGCCGGCGCGGCCATGAATGCCGTCACCCGCTCGGGCACCAACAATCTGCACGGCACCCTCTTCGAATTCCTCCGCAACCAGGATTTCGACTCCCGCCCCTTCTTCGCCAAGTCCGTCTCGCCGTTCAGGCGCAACCAGTTCGGCTTCACCGTCGGCGGCCCCATCCGCAAAGACAAAACCTTCTTCTTCGCTTCCTACCAGGGCACCCGCGTGAACAGTTCGCCCGGTACTCAGACCCCCATCGTTCCCACCGCCGCGCAGCGCACCGGCGATTTCACCGGCTCCAAGGCCATCAAGGACCCCACCACCGCCAGTCCCTTCCCCAACAACATCATCCCCGCCAGCCGCTTGAGCCAGCCGGCCTTGAATTTCATCCAGGATTTCGTCCCCCTGCCCAACGCGCCGAACAACATCTACGCCTTTCCCAATACCTCCACCACCGTTGACGACCAGGCGGTGCTCAAAATCGACCACACCGTCACCGCCGCCAATCATCTTTCCGGCCGCATGCTCTACGAGCGCAACAACACCAACCAGGTGCCGGCCGCGACCGATCTCCCCGGCTTCTGGGCCATCATCCCATACTCCAACTACAACATCGCGGTGAACGATATCCATACCTTCTCCGCGAATATGGTCAACCAGTTCACCTTCGGCTTCGATTACATCACCCGCGAACAGCTTCCCCACGTGGCGAAGGACGTTGCCTGGCCGGATCTCGGCGCTGGCTTCATCCGTGCCGCCCCCGGACCCATTGCCTGGGATACGGTGGTCGCGAGCTACTTCCAGGCCTTCTCGCGCTATCCGCTCAACCAGTACCGCAAGTATGTCCAATACAGCGATGGCCTGAGCTGGATGCGCGGCGCCCACAGTTTGAAGATCGGTGTGGATGCCCGCCAGAATATGTGCGATCAGAGCCAGACTTTTCTGGCCGATCCGTCGGTCAACTTCGCCGCCACCTTCACCGGCCTGTCGCTGGCCGATTTTATGCTGGGCCGGCCGAATACTTTCACTCAGAACTCCCCCAACGCCGGCAGCCCCCGCACCTTCGAGTTCGCCGGCTACATCCAGGACGATTGGAAAGCCTCCCAGCGCCTCACCCTCAACCTCGGCCTCCGCTGGGACCCCTGGCTGCCGTACCAGGATTTCAAGAATGCCATCTCGCAGTTCCGCCCCGGCGTGCAATCCACCGTTTTTCCGAACGCCCCCCTCGGATATGTCTTCCCCGGCGATCCGGGCATCTCGAACACGATGCTGAATGCCGCCTGGAACAACTGGGGACCGCGCGTCGGATTCGCCTATGACTTAACCGGCAAAGGCAAGACTAGCATCCGCGGTGGTTGGGGCATCTTCTATTCCGACATCCGCCAGCAGGCGCTCAACAACTTTTCTTCCAACGAGCCGTACGGCCTTTCCATGGTCGTCCCGCAGCCCAGTGGTGGTCTGGCCAATCCTTACACCGATTCCGGCAATCCTTTCCCGTTTGTGCCGCCCACCACCGCCCAGGAGAAGCAGAACTTCAACTTCGTCCTGCCCCTGACCACCATCACCGAGTTCGATCCCCACTTCCGCGATGCCATTATCGAGCAGTGGAACATAAGCCTCCAGCAGCAAATTGCCTCGGACTGGGTGGTCAGCGTGGCCTACGCCGCCAGCACCGGCAACCACCTGTTCATGCAGAATGAGCTCAACCCCGCGATCTACGGCAAGCCCGGCGCCACGGCCAACGCGCGCCGCCTCTATGCCCCCGATTACACCTCCATCGTCGATTACCTCAGCGTGGCCAATTCCAATTACAACTCCCTGCAACTGAGCGCCAACAAGCGCTTCCACCACGGCTTGACGGCGCTCCTCAATTACACCTGGAGCAAGTCCATCGACGACGGCTCGGGCGATGGTGCCTCTCCCTGGGATCCCTTCAGCATCGCCGGGAACCGCGCCGTCTCCGATTTCAACCTGCCGCAGAAGTTCGTCGGCTCCTTCGTCTGGGACCTCCCCGGTTCTTCCATTCGCCGCCGCTGGCTGCGCGGCCTGGCGAGCGGATGGGAGCTTAACGGCATCTTCACCTTCACCAGCGGATCGCCCTTCACCGTCGTCTCGGGAAGGGACAATTCCCAGAGCGCCGTGAACGCGGACCATGCCGACGTGGTGGGCAATTGGCGTTTGAGCGGCAACCGCTCCGAGGCGGCGATGCTGAACGAGTACTTCAATACCGCGGCTTTCACGGCGAACCAGGTGGGCACCTTCGGTGACGCCGGCCGCAATATCCTGACCGGGCCGGGGAACGCCAACATCGATTTCGGCGTCATCCGCAACATCGATATTACCGAGCGCTACAAGGTCCAGTTCCGCGCCGAAGCTTTCAACGTGATCAATCACCCGAATTTCAACAATCCCAACGCCAACGTCTCGGCCGGCACCTTCGGAACGATCACCGGCGCCGCCGCGCCCCGCGTGTTGCAGTTGGCCCTGAAAGCGATGTTCTGAATCAACACTGTTCAGCTTGCGCTGCGGACAGGTGGGACAGGCGATTCGCCTGTCCGCGCTTGCCTCCCGCGAAGCGGGACGCAGCGTGCGGCCCGGGCCCTGTCACCGCCCCAGCGTAAACCGCGCCAGCGCCTCGGCTTTTTCACGCGCGGCGCCGCTGTCGATCGAAACCGCGGCGATGGCCATGCCTTCGAGGAAGGTCTCGACCTTTCCCGCGGCCACCAGCGCGGCGGCCGCGTTCACCAGCACAATGTCGCGGTGCGGGCCGCGACCGCCGCCGAGCACCGCCCGGGCGATTTCCAGGTTGCGCTCGCGGTCGCCGCCCTTCAGCGCTTCGGGCGCCGCGATGGGCACCGCGAAATCGGTGGGCTCGAGCGTGCGGCGCTCCACCTTGCCGTCGTGAATCTCGAAGACCAGCGTGGGGCCGGTGGTGGTGATCTCGTCCAGCCCGTCCGAGCCGTGCACCACGAACCCGCGATGCAAGGCTAGCGCGGCCAGCGCCCCGGCCATCAACTCGGCCGCCCGCACCGAAGGAGCGCCCACGATCTGCGCCGTCGCTCCGGCCGGATTGGTCAGCGGGCCGAGGAAATTGAACACCGTGCGCATCCTCAGGTCCTTGCGCACCGGGTTCGCGTGCTTCATGGCGGTGTGGAAGGCCGGCGCGAAGAAGAATCCGATCCCCACTTCGCGGATGGCGCGCGCCGCCTCGGCCGGTGGAACCGCAATCTCGATGCCCAGCGATTCCAGCAGGTCCGCGCTGCCGCAGCGGCTCGACATCGAGCGGTTGCCGTGCTTGGCCACGCGCACGCCCGCGCCCGCCGCTACGAACGCTGCCAGCGTCGAGATGTTGAACGTTCCGGTGCCGTCGCCGCCCGTGCCGCAGGTGTCGAGCAGCGTCTGCCCGTTCAGCCCCACGGCCACCGGCGCCGCCATTTCCCGCATGGCGCGCGCGAACCCGACCAGCTCGTCCACCGTTTCGCCCTTCATCCGCAGGCCCATCAGGAAGGCGGCGATCTGCGGCGCGCTGGCATCGCCGCTGAGAATGGCATGCATCGCCGCTTCCGCCTCTTCAGACGACAGGTTCTGTTTTTCGCAAATGCGCTCCAGGTATGTCAGCAGAGGCATGATATAGTGGGTCTTCCGGCTTGTCCGTCATACTAGCACAAGCCCGTGCCGGTTCGGTGCGCGCGCTTCAAGTGCCGGCCGGACGAGCGCGGAACAAGCGGCTTTTCCAAATGAAAATTCACGAATATCAGGCAAAGGCCATTCTGGCCCAGTACAACGTTCCTGTGCCGCGCGGCGAGGTGGCCTTCACCGCCGAAGAAGCCGAAGCGGCAGCCAAGAAAATCGGCGGCAGCGTGGTGGTGAAGGCGCAGATCCACGCCGGCGGCCGGGGCAAGGGCGGCGGCGTGAAGATCGCCAAGAACGTCTCCGAGGCCGCCGAAATCGCGCGCAAGATGATCGGCATGAAGCTGGTGACCCACCAGACCGGCCCCGAAGGCCGCATCGTGCAGCGGCTGCTCGTCGAAGAGACGCTGCCCATCGAGCGCGAACTCTATCTCGGGATCGTGCTCGATCGCGTGCAGGCCAAGCCGGTGTTTATGGCCTCGGCTGCCGGCGGCATGGAGATCGAGGAGGTCGCGGCCAAAACGCCCGAGCTCATTCTCAAGGAAACCATTGAGCCCGGGCTCGGCCTCGCACCCTTTCAGGCGCGCAAACTGGCGTTCGGAATGGGTATCCCGCCGGCCAGCGTGAACGGCGCCGCCGCGGCCATGATCGCGCTCTCCCGCGCGTATGTCGCCATGGACGCCTCGCTGGCCGAGATCAACCCGTTCATCCTCACGAAGGATGGTAAGGTCTACGCGCTGGACGCCAAGATCAATTTCGACGACAACGGCATCTATCGCCACAAGGAGTTGATGGATCTCCGCGACCTGAACGAAGAGGACCCGCTGGAAGTCGAGGCCTCGCGCTTCGGGCTGAACTACATCAAGCTCGACGGCAACGTCGGCTGCATGGTGAACGGAGCCGGTCTGGCCATGGCCACCATGGACATCATTAAATATGCGGGCGGCAGCCCCGCCAATTTCCTGGACGTGGGCGGCGGCGCCAGCGCCGAGCAGGTCAAGAACGCTTTCCGCATCCTGCTCAGCGACAAGCTGGTGAAAGCCGTGCTGATCAATATTTTCGGCGGCATCCTGCGCTGCGATACGCTGGCCACCGGCGTGGTGGCGGCGGCGCGCGATCTGAACATTCAAGTGCCCATCGTGGTTCGTATGGAAGGCACCAACGTCGAACTGGGCCGCAAAATCCTGATGGAATCCGGCCTGAATTTCACCGTGGGCGCCGATATGCGCGATGCCGCGGAGAAGGTGGTCAAACTAGCCGCATGAGCGTACTCGTCGATCGGAATACTCGTTTAATTGTCCAGGGATTCACGGGGCGCGAAGGCACCTTCCACGCCCAGCAGGCCATCGCTTACGGGACCAAAGTGGTTGGCGGCGTGGTGCCGGGGAAGGGGGGCACCAAGCATCTCGACCTGCCGGTGTTCGATACCGTCGCGCAGGCGATGAAGGAAACCGGCGCGAATGCCACGGTGATCTTCGTTCCGCCGCCGTTCGCGGCCGATGCCGTGATGGAAGCCGCCGAAGCCGGCATCCCCCTGGCCGTCTGCATCACTGAGGGCATTCCCGCGCTGGACATGGTGAAGGCGTGGCAATTCCTTCAGGGCAAGCGCACCCGCCTGATCGGCCCGAATTGCCCCGGCATCATTTCGCCGGGCAAGTGCAAGATCGGGATCATGCCCGGGCATATTCACAAGGAAGGCGGCGTGGGCGTGATTTCGCGCTCCGGCACCCTGACCTATGAAGCCGTCGGGCAGTTGACCGCGCTGGGCATTGGCCAATCCACCTGCATCGGGATTGGCGGCGATCCGATCATCGGCACCAATTTCCTGGACGCGCTGAAGCTGTTTAACGAAGATCCGCAGACCGAAGCCATCGTGATGATCGGCGAGATCGGCGGCAATGCCGAAGAGACTGCCGCGGCGTACGTCAAGGCCAATGTGAAGAAGCCGGTGGTCGGATTCGTGGCGGGCCAGACCGCCCCGCCCGGACGGCGCATGGGTCATGCCGGCGCCATCATCGCCGGCGGATCGGGCAAGGCGTCCGACAAGATCAAGGCCATGAAGGAAGCCGGCATCACGGTTTGCAACTCGCCCGCCGAAATTGGCGAAAAGGTGAAATCCCGCCTATGAGCGAACGCACGTTTTCCATGATCAAGCCCGATGCCGTTTCGGCCGGGCAGGCCGGCGACATTCTCGGCATGCTGGAGAAGGCCGGCTTCCGGATTCTGGCGCTGCGCATGACGCGCATGACCGAAGCGCAGGCGCGGGCGTTTTACGCCGTCCACAAAGAGCGGCCGTTTTACGCCGGCCTGGTGAAGTTCATGACCGAAGGGCCGATCGTCGTGATGGCGCTGGAGCGCGAGGACGCCATCAGGAAGTTGCGCGACGTGATGGGTGCGACCAACCCGGCCAACGCCGCCGAAGGCACCATCCGCAAGCGCTTCGCCTCCAACATCGAGCGAAACTGCATCCACGGCTCCGACGCACCGGAAACGGCCGAGACCGAGCTGAGGTTCTTCTTTAGCACTGCGGACCTGCTGTAAGAGCCAAAGACCTTTTTCACCACGGAGACACGGAGGCACGGAGAAATGCATACATGTTTTTCTCCGTGCCTCCGTGCCTCCGTGGTGAATATGGTGTTATAAGATTTCCTATGGACCCGCTTACCCGCCGCGATTTTGCGCGAGGCGCCGGCCTCGCGACGGCTCTCAGCTATTCCCGGATTTTGGGCGCGAACGACCGCGTCGGCATGGGCTTCATCGGCCTCGGAAACCGGGGCGATCAGGTCCACGACGCCTTCCTGGAACACGGCGACGCGCAGACCGTCGCCATCTGCGACCTGCGCGACGATTACCTGGATCTCGCCGCGAAGAAATCGCGCGGCAATCCCACGCGCTACAAGGAATACAAGAAGCTGCTGGAGGACAAGACCGTCGATGCCGTAGTCATCGCCGCGCCGGACCACTGGCACGCGCTGATGTTCATCGACGCCTGCCATGCCGGCAAAGACGTGTACGTGGAGAAGCCGCTCAGCCTGACGGTGGTGGAAGGGCGCAAGATGGTCGAGACCGCGGAGCGGACGAAGCGCGTGACACAGGTCGGCACCAACCGGCGCTCGTGGAAATCATACATGGAGGCCGCGGAATTCGTCCGTTCTGGCGGCCTCGGGCACGTCACCGCCGCCCGCTGCTTCCATATTCATAACGAGTGGCCCAACGGCCTCGGGCCGGGGACGGGCGGCCGGGTGCCGAGCGATTGGGAATGGGACCACTGGCTCGGGCCGGCGCCCTACGTGCCCTACAACGCCAATCGCGAGTTCTACAATTTCCGCTGGTTCTACAACTACTCGGGCGGCCAGCTCACCAATTTCGGCGTGCATTACATGGACGCGATCCGGTGGTTGATCGGCCAGGATTCGCCGCGCGCCGTGGCGGCCATCGGCGGGCAGTTCGCGCATATTAAGGACAACCGCGAGATCCCCGACACCATGCAAGTGCTGTGGGAATTCGACGGCACGCTGGTGGCCTTCGAGCAGTACAACGCCAATTCCGCGCCCGGCAGTGGGCCCAGTTGCGAAATCGAGCTGCGCGGCACGAAGGGCACCATGTACCTCCGCAGCGCGAACTGGGATGTGGTGCCGGAAAAGGTCAGCGACGGCTATGTCGGCTACAACCACGGCCACGGCTACGGCAACCCGGTAGACCGCAGTCATGGCCGGGACGTGGATGCGTCGCGCCACGCGCTCATCGAGGCGAAGAGCGTGAAGGGCGCCAAGGGTGGCGACACCATGGCGCACGCCCGCAATTTCCTGGATTGCATCAAGACGCGTGCCAAGTGCCACGCCGACGTGCTGATCGGGCACCTCTCCACCAGCGCGACGCTCATCGGCAACATCGCCCATCGCCAGCGGGTTTTCCTGGAGTGGGACGCCCGCGCCGAGCGCTTCCCCAACAACTCCGCCGCCAACCGCTGGCTGAGCTACCAGTACCGCGCGCCCTACAAGCTGGGGTGATGCTCGGCGAGTTTCGCGCTTCTGCCTTCCGTCAGGACAGATGGCAAATGTCAGTGGGTCATGGCGTAGACGATATAGTTGACGCCGATGCGGATGCCGAGGGCGGAGAACTGCTGGGGATATCTGACATCGTCGGCGTTCTCCCAGGAATCGCCGAGGTCCATGTTGTGGCAGATGGCGATCACGATGCGGCCGTGATCGTCGTAGACGCCGCGCCATTGGGGAACATCGCCGCCGCTCCCCCAGCCTGGGTTGGTGCGGCACTTCTCGCAGACGCTGTGGGTGTAGACATATTGCATCCCCGGGACCTGGTAGCGGTGGTCGAGATCGTAGACGGTGTGGAAGATGGGGCTGTCGTTGGGCAGATCAACGATCTCGCGATCGGGGATCACCTTCTTCATGCTGTGGAGGAAGACCTGCCACTCGGTAGTGCCGTGGAAATCGTCGCACATGAAGAAGCCGCCGCGGGCAAGGTATTCGCGGAACTTGGCCACTTCCTTATCGGTAAGTTCCCAGTGGCCGACTTCAACGGCGTAGAGCCAGGGATAGTTGAAGACGTCGTCATCGTCTTCGAGGTTGATGGGCTGCTCGGCGGAGCGGGCGTCGATGCGGGTGAGGCGGCGCATGGCCATGGCGAGATGGCGGTCGGAGCGGGGGTAGTCGATGGTCCAGTTGGTGTAGCCGTCATGCCAATCGTATTGGGGACGAAATTGCCAATCGATGGGGAGGTGGAAGGTGGGATACATGAGGCGCGCGAAAGTCCATTCCGCCGGTACGTTGTAATCCGGGGGGAGCGGGAAATTGTTGTACTCCCACGCGGGGTATTCGCGGAAGGGGCGCTGGGCGAAGAGGGTCACGCAGAGGACCAAAGCCGCGGCGAGCGGAACCGGGAGGAGACGCCTCATGGAAATTTCAGTATAGCGACCGCCGCGCCTTGTCTTCGTGCCAGGGCTATGGCCGCGGCCGCCGGGTTCCGGCAAGGCGCTTTATGATGGGAAGACCTATGCGCACAATTCCGGGATGGGACCAGTATTATCTGAACATCTGCAAAGCGATCGCCTGCCGGAGCAAGGACCCGAACACGCAGATCGGGTGCGTGATCGTGGGGCCGAACCACGAGATCCGGTCGACCGGGTACAACTCATTTCCACGGGGGATTCGCGACGACGTTCCGGAGAGGCTGGTGCGGCCGGCGAAATACCTGTGGATCGAGCACGCGGAGCGAAACGCGATCTGCAACGCGGCGCGGGCGGGGACGGCGACGGAGGGGTGCACGATATATGTCGAGATCATGCCGTGCATGGATTGCGCGCGGGCGATCGTGCAGGCGGGGATCACGGAGACGGTGGTCTCGACCGAGCGCATGGAACAGTACTCCAGTGCGTACTATGACGAGCATTTCGGAATGGTGGAAGTGCTGTTCGGGGAAGCCCGGGTGAAGGTGCGGCGGGTTTAAAGGCGGTAGGCGGAGTCGTCTTTTTCGTCGTCGGAATGCGCGAGGGCGATGGCGGACTCGGAGCGATAGAAACGGCGGCGGCATTGCCGGCAGCGGAGGGGGTGCCGGCGGAAGAGCACCGACATCAGAGGATCGAACAAATTGTGGGAAACGGAAGCGCGCACGTCGGCGCTCCCACAATAGGGGCACCGCACAACATTGCCGAGGTCCGAAATCGCGGTTCTCCTTATCCTGCCACGCCACCGATGGACGTTTGCGTACGCTGCAACGCCGGACTGGTATTGAAACGTCCAATAGTGTAGAATCTTGGATACTAGAGTCTATTCTAGTACAAAAACGGGCCAGACCTGCGGGGCGGCTTCAGGAACAAGGTACAGGTTCTTTCTCTCCGGTTGATGTTTCAGCGGCTTGCGACCAAGCCTGGCGAGAAGCGAGGGCATTCCAATGCCAGACGACAACCGCCATTACGGGAAGTGGAGCAAGGAAGAACTGCGGAACGCGGAGGCGACGGCCTGCAGTTTTCTGGAAGAAAACAGCACGCAGATAGCCGATACGATGCGGGCGAAGGCCAAGTTCCTGGAGACACTGATTCAGCGCATCTCCCTGAAAAAGACTAGCTTTGACGACCGGCTGGAATATTTTGCGCGGATTTCCGAAATTGCGCAATTGATTCAGACGGACGCCGACGGGTTCTTCGAGCTGGCGTCACAGCCGGTGGTGGCAAGGATATTGGGGACGATACCGCAGAAATAAAGCTACTTCGTAGAGCTACTGGCCGAGGCCGTAGAAATCATAGACGAGGCGCCAGCGGGCTTCCTTGCCCGGGGCGATGCGGAAATTCACGTAGGCTTCTGGGCAGATGGTGCTCCGGATAGTCCAAAAGATAATTTTCCACAGGGGCTGATCGCCTCTTACCCGCACGCCGGCACCGGTGCGCCGGTTTTCCACCCGAATATCGAAATCCTTGGGCGTCGAGCCGAAGCCGGTGAGCTGCAACTGGGCCCAGTCGCTCGCGGCGGGAGCGATCTCACGCAGATAGACGAGTCGATTTCCGCGGACGGCCACGAGGCCGCGGAAGTCGCCGGTAGCCCGCGGAGTGAAGGGGAAAGAAACCGAGAAATCCGGGCCGGAGGGCTGATTGTCGATGACGAAAAATTCGTGGTTGTAGACGTTGGTCTCGATGGGTTTCGTGCCGGTATTTTTCAGGCGGTGCTCGATGACCATCCGGGTCTTGCCGCGGATGAGGCGGACGGTCTTGGTGTAGCGATAGGCATAACCGGAGGCGGGGCCGGCGAGCACGTGCGTGAATTCGACGGAATCGGGGCGGGTGTGAATGACCCACCTACCCGGGTCGACGATTTCGTAGGTTTTGAAGCGATTGAACGGGGCGGCATCCGGTTTTCGGAGGATGCCGACGCCGATGCGGATGAAGGTAGCACCGGGAGCCGCTTCGTCGTAGCCGAGAGCGCTCGTGCCGGTGCAGAACTCCTCCACCGGGCCGGTGATGGAATCGTGGTGGTGGGGATCGTAGCGGGGAAACCAGACGCCGAAGTACCTGTGACCGGCGGCTTCGAGGCTGGCGATGACGCCGGACCAATCGAAGCGGGTGGCGCGGTAGTAGCCGCGGACGGGGTCGGGAAGATAGAGAGTGGCGCGGACACGGCCGTTGGAGATTTCGGCTTGCGGAAAATCGGCGGCAAGCAAAGCCGACGCGGCGAGAAAGAAGGCGAGCGCTCTTGTCATGGGTTGCGCCTTTCATGTTAGCTTGGACGCATGCTGCGTTGGTTGATGGTTCTCACGATGGCGACGGCGCCGCTGTGGGCGGCGGAGATCCGGCTTTTCGACGGCAAGGACCTGAACGGATGGGCGCGGATTCCGCGGCATGAGGGCGCGCCGCCGGGACAGCGGCCGGGATTCCAAGTGCGCGACCGGCTGCTGGTGTCGATCCCGGACGCGCCGGAAGACGATCTTTGGTACACGCGGGAGAAGATCGGGAACGCAACGCTGCGGGTGGTGTACAAGGTCTCGGGGCCGGCGGCGAATTCGGGGATTTTCATTCGCATTCCGGTGGCGCCGAAGTCGGAGGACGATGCGATTAATAAAGGGATCGAGGTGCAGATCCAGGACACCGGCGACGATTATCATTGCACGGGCGTGCTGTACTCGATGACGAAGGCGATGGCGCGGCCGTACCGGCCGGCGGGCGAATGGAACACGCTGGAGATTACGATGCGGGGGCCGCGGACGATTGTGAAGCTGAATGGAAAGACGGTGACGGATTACGACGGAGTCACGCCAGTGCCGCCGAAGAAGGGGAAGTACGAGCCGGAGCGCGGGCCGCGGCCGGATACCGGATACATTGCCGTGCAGCACCATGGCGGCAAAGAGACGCTGTGGTTCAAGGAGATTGCGCTGATCCGATGAGCCCTTGGCAGGGCTGCATTGCGCCTCGGGCGCAGCGGCTCTGCTCATGAGCGGGGTTAAGCATTCAATATGTTCTACCGGAGAGATTTTCTCGCGCAGGCGGCCGGCGCGGCAGCGCTGGCACAATCGCGGCTGAGCGCGGCCGAGGGCGGCGTTATAGCCGTGGACCCGAAGCCCCTGTTCGACATTTCGCCGCTGCTCTATATGCAGTTCATGGAGCCGCTGGGGGTGTCGGACAGTTCGGTGGAGGCGTCGTGGGATTACGACCGGGACGACTGGCGGGCGGACTTCGTCGAGGCGGCGCGGGACCTGGGGCCGGGGAGCATCCTGGTGCGCGGCATGTTCAGCC